>JAJDDZ010000284.1 GCA_029260025.1 Phycisphaerae bacterium
TGCCGTGCACACGCGCGATTAGGCCTGCTCTCACGGGTGTTCCGGTCCGATTCAGTAGGCAGACGGTTAGGTATACGCTCTGAGCGAGCATTGGCGTGAGCTGTTCGTACTCGTCCTTGAGTATCTCCTCAAGTGGCTTACCCTGTGTTGCTTCATGAAGTGCAACGAGGAGCTGTCTGTCCGCTACCTTCGAGAACTCTGTGTATCGCTCATCTTCGTTTAGTCGCGACAGTTGTCCCAGGCAACCGTGGTCAGCGAGCAACCCAAGTAGAGATCGAATCTCGCGGCCCGTTAGCTTCGGAAGTTCGTACTCGCTTGCATCGTCAACATACGGCACGAGGGGTGCTCCGAGCGTATTCCACCGATTTGTGCGCTCCGCTCCAATGACCGTGATATGGACTCCGAGCTTGACCGCACGAGACAGAAACCGCTTGACGGAGTCGCCGTGCTGAGCAATATCGTCAATAAAAATGAACACTCGATCTGTAATCCCAGGCGCTATTGCGTCCACGATAGCGTCGTCAAGAGAGTCCGATGCCGTGACCCATAGACTCAACTTGCCGTGATCTATTGCTGTGCACCACGCCAGCCGACGGAGGAAGACGGACTTCCCTGCACCGGCTTCGGCTTTAACGACGACAAGATCTGCGGGGCGAGTTTGCTTGGAGTGAAGGATGACCTCCACTAAGATTTCATCGACTAAGTCTCGTCGACAGTCTAAGTCTTGTAAGATGGGAGACCAGCCGCCTGTAGCCCCCTTGTAAAACAATGTCGCGTCCATTGACGGACTCGTAAGCCGAGCATCAACAACCTCAAAGGTCGCCTCCAAGGCTTCACGTAGTTCATTTCTTATATTCAGTCCAGCTAGGCCGAGAGTTGTGAGGACCGGCGCGTCATCCTCTTGGATGGCGACTGCACGTACGATGCCAGTAGCGGCATCATCAAGTGCGTAGAGGAAGTCGGCGAAAGTCGCCGGAATAACAGCTATTCCGTGACTTAGCCATCGTGTAACTTGGTACTCAGATGCGTTTGGCTCGACAAGATAATAGCGCGGTCGAACCTGCTGGTTGGACAACATGACCTGACGTAGCAGTAGATGTACATCGCTGTCGTCGATGGTGGTTCCGCAAAATATCAAGATGTGATCTGCCGCCCATTGTTCGAGTGTGTTGAACAGGGATTCTCTATTCTTGCGGTGATCCGCGTACTGTGTGGGTGTGAGGATCAGAGGCACACTTACGTCCTCCGATTTCGTCACGCAGCCGTGTAGTTTCAACAACACCGTTGCAGCTGGATCTGCCACTGCAGCTTCAAGTTGAGGTCCATCGCTATTACTAATTACCGGCGTAACGGAGCATTGTGCACGCTCGTATGCCTTTTCGATGATCTCATCGAAATTCAGAGTCGCAATTCCGTACCAGCGAAAAGTTGGCAACAGCATGTGGTGAGCCCCAGGTGAGAACTCATGAAACAGCGCGGCGATGGACCGTTGCACGGCGCGTAGATCTGAAGACGCGATGGCCATATCTGCGACACTGCTGAGGGAATCGTCGGCGTGATGTCCGCCGAGAAACTCGCCTGCGACTGCGCGCGCTAGGTCCTTACCTGTTGGTGGGCGCTTGCCGGTCGGATGGGTAGCGCCAATTGATGCGCCCGCTCCAAGGACAAGCACTGTCTGTCCGGCTTGGACTTTAGCCAGTAGGTACGGGTGATTGGATAGTAAATGAGTCGCCTTGCTGGAATTGGTCATCGGATCGCCCTAGATGCAGCAAACGGGTGTAATCGAAGAAGTACTCAAACGGGATCATTTCGCCGTAAGTAAACGCTGACTCAAACGAATCTCAAGGCGCCGGCGAGCCTCCGCCGTTCTTTCAGGATCGCGGCGCGCCAATGGTCGCGCTACGACAGCTCAATGTGGGCAAATCGCCTTGAAGTTGCGCAAGAAAGAGCGGCAACTCGGAATTTCCGCGTATCCGGCCAAACTTCAGTCAGCTCGTTTTCCGGACTCCGCCTCTTCCAGGATCCTAGAGACCGAGCGTATCCTAGATTCTCGATCGATTCAAGCGACATGGAAACATGCGGGGCTATTGCGGCTTTCATAAGCTAGTCAATATAGGTGCCATACGCATGCTGCATACCGAAACAGGGGTAGGATGCTAAGCAAGGTCGGCGCAGCCGCCAGATCGTAAATGGTGCTGACGTTGGCAGGACGATTCACACGACCAAACTCGAATGGGACGTTGCAGCGATATTCCGTTCTGACCCGTCAACAAGGTGGTTCCTACCGGCGGCCTAAAGTAATCGCTTCCGTAATCCATTTAGCGCGTGCCTCATGTTCCTTACTCACGGCTGAATAGAGCTTCGCCGCAGTCGAAATATCAGCATAACCCATCAATTCCTTGACCACGTTCATTGGAAGATGATTCGCCCAGTCCTAGGGGTGACGGATTCCGGCCATGTACCACAAAACCCACGCACTGCCCGCTCGCTTCGATTCTAGATCGCTCCGTCTCGTACGCCGGCGGCAGTTCTCTAAACAATTCCGGATCAGGCCGGAACACGTGCGGGATAAGAAGTTGCGGTCCGCTGTGTCTGTGGCAAAATCCACCATGATACGGGAACTCCCGGCGATGACAGCTGTAAGCAGGTGGACCTGGTAACCGAGGGCGCGCGAGCACGGGTGTTTACGCCGGACCGGTTGAATATGGAGCACCCCGTGCAGCCAAGAGACGCTCCTCGATATCGAGTCGGACCCCGTGGGTCGGAAGGTGTTGGATGAACGAAGCAAAATTCGAGCTGCCGCGCCAACTTGAAAAGCTGATAGCGACGCTGGCCATGTACTACGGAGAACAGGGGAAAACCGAATTGCAGAGACTCCTTGTGAACTCGGCGTACCGGGTCGAGGAAGGCCTGATGTATGACAATTGGAATGGCGGGATGGACGGCCATGCAGTCTACCTCCAAGTTCCAGGGTCGCTCTACCTAGCGGTCTTGGAGAAGAAGGGCACATTTGAAACAGAGATTTGCGAACGCCTCAACTCAATCAACGTCATCGAGTGCGAATACATCGGGTCCGTCGCCCTCGAAGTCCAGAATGATCCAACCTTCGACAACTGGCGAAAGAAGTCGGGTGTTCTCCAAGATCAAACGCCACTCGGTGTCGCGGCGTCTGACGATCAATTAGGTAGATTGTGGCGACCTGGCTACTTGCGGCTCTTCCTGAGTCACAAGGCGCACCACAAAGAAGAAGTGTCGAAGTTCAAGATTGCCGCCGAGGCGTATGGCCTGACCTGCTTCGTCGCCCATGAAGACATCGAGCCCACAAAGGAGTGGCAGAGCGAGATTGAGACGGCCCTCTTCAGCATGGATGCGCTAGTCGCATTCTTAACCGCCGACTTCCACGATAGTTCGTGGACCGATCAAGAAATCGGAGTGGCGATCGGACTGCGAGTGTCGATCATCCCCATTCGCCTAGGTACTGACCCCTATGGCTTTATCGGCAAGTACCAAGCGGTTCAGGGCACGAAAAGGACGGCTAAGATGCTCGTGGAGGAAATCTACGATCTCTTGTGGGCAAAGCCAAACTTGGAGCACTCCCTCTCGAACGGCCTCGTGACGGCGTTCGAGAATTCGGCGAACTTTGGTTCAGCGAATACGACTGTGGAGTACCTGAAGCTCATCAGTCAGGCGACGCCTGCTTTGATCGAACGGCTGGAACGGGCACAGTGCGAGAATCCGCAAGTTCAGGGGGCCTATGCCGTGAAAAGAGAACTGCCAGGAATCCTGAGGAGGCTTCGCGGCGAGCCGTGAGTCGCTTTCGCAAGTGGACATCCTCGCGCTCGAGCGAAGAGCCTTTCTGGCGTGCGTGTGGAGAAGTTTGGTTGCGGAGGACAGCCGATTCTCGGTACAGTCCGTCGTACCATCGCGGAATTGCGCCGACATCTCGACGACCGACCGCACACGGCATTGAATAGCGCCTGGACATGGATGCGCGACAAACTCGGGAGGCTCGGATCATCTGATTCACCCGTTAATAATGGTTATGCAATCCGCATCGACTAAACTGGACGCGATCGACGTTCACCGAAGATCGCTAAAATATGCAACACGATTCCGACCAATGGTCATCGCTTCCGTAACCCACTGAGCGTGAGCTTCGTCTACCTTCGGCGCGGCAAAAAAGTGGAACTTCGCTATTCCTGAGATCTCCGTACGCTCGCTGCTCCCTCGATCACGTCTCCCCGTCCCACACCGAGGCCGTTGTTGCATCGAAGAACTCAACGGCCAACGCGACACCTCTTCGTCGCTCCGTAGGAAACCGCTGAGCCCGAGCGACGATGCACTTGTTCGCTACGGTACTCGGGTCGCCGTAGATGCCGACGAAGAGTTTCTTGATTTTGCTCTTCGGAATCAGCCGCAAGATGTGTTCGTCGTTTTCGGCAAGCCTGTGACCATAGATGAAAAGACTACCTCCGATCATTGCCAAGCTTCGGTATCCACGGCTCAGGTAGTTGCTGTGCATGATCTTCGTCATTTTCTCATCGCTTTGCCCCTCGGCTACGATCAACGGGAACCGGCTATCACTGAGCGCCCCACGGATCTGATCAATAAGGCGGATGCCGGTTCTTACCCAGGTGTACTTCTTTAGCTCGTGTCCTACGTCGTAGATGTGCAGCGCTCCGTGAAGGTAGAACACGTTCTGGCTCGTGGTTTTTTCAATATCCCACGTGACGTAGTCCTCCTCGCCTTCATCCGGAGTGCGGAAACCGTCGTCGGACGGAATCTGGGGATCCATGTTCTGCATCACGGTCCAGTACAGGAGCAGGTCGTAGTTGAGCGTGTAGGTGCTCCCGTTGAAGTTCGACAGGAATCTCCGACAGCAAGCGTATTGGCTCTTTGTTACCTTCCCAGGGTGTTCGGGATGGCTATCGGAGACCGCGCGAGCGAGTAATTCACGAACAGCGTCCGCATCGGACCGCAAGAGCCTAGCCGTCTTCGTGGCGGTTGGTTTGTCTGTAAGATAGGCCGGTACAACGTTAGCCGAATCGCGCAGGACGCGGATGACGGTCTCGAAGTCGGTGCAGTTCATCGCCTGGAAGACCGTCTCGATTCGTTTGGAGATCTTGCCGGATTTTCCGGCCTGCTCAAGTAGCGCGTTATAGGTAAAGATGTCGGGCCTTAGTGCGATGCTAAACCCATTGCCCAGCATGAGGTGCCGCTTGCCGAGTCCGTCTGATTCCTTTATTGCTTTGTTGAATGAGAGCAGCTTCAAGTCAGCACCGTACCGTCAATGTTCGAAGTAGCAGATTCGCGAATAGGACAATGCGCACTACCGAGAAACCAAGCGCGTCGATCAACGCCTGCCATGGTGGCATCCGCACTGATCACGGTTACCAGCAGGCACGTGGCAATCGCTCCAGACTCTATCTTTAGTCCAGCTGTCATACGAAACTATCCCTTTTCGGCAAGCGTAGATCTCTTAAGCGTAATATGCTTTGCCGCAGAGCAATGCGATAGCTTTATATCCTGCCGAATTAGCAATGGTCCTGCAAGTCGCAAGCGAGAGAGTGCCATATGCATGCCGCGTGCCAGATTGAACTAGGGGTCACCTGGCAGATAGAAGAACATATTGGACGCGATTGCGAACTCTTGCTATCCAGTTCGCACGACGTGGTTTGACCTCGGGCCCGTTGCAGGAAACGGCGCGACGCTGTCGGGACCCTCACGACCACGCCCAACAGTAATCGCCTCCGTAACCCACTGAGCGTGAGCCTCGTGCTCAGTGGAAACAGCGGAGTAGAACTTCGCCGTCGTTGAAATATCAGCGTGACCCATCAATTCCTTGACAACGTTCATCGGGAGGTGGTTAGCTCAGTTCTGTCCACGCGATTTCCTGAAACCGTGCATGGTCAAGAGATCATCCAATTCGTTGCATAGTCATTTCGCTCAAGGTCGTTCAACCGGACCTTGCATAGAACTTCATCAACATCGACGCGACGCCTTGCAGTTCGCTCGACCCCGGGCGGGATTTCGAGCATCTTGGTGAGGTCCGCGGGATCGGCTTCCCCACACAGTCACACGGCGCGCGGTCGGTGCCGTCACTCTGGTGTCAACGGTCGTTTGATCCGCGTTCGGGTCGTCCGTTCCGCCACTCGGTTCAGTGGTTTATTTGCCGGCTTATCAAACCATTTTAGATACGCCGTTGTACCCTTCGTGCCGCTTTGGACCAGATCAGTCACTTGGCTATCTGAAAGGGCAAAGTCCGTAGTTCCCACGCCCAGCGCATCGATGAAGACCGTGCGGTGCCAGTCGTTGGTATGCAAGTGCGCCTTGTTCGCCGTGTCGAGAATGAACCCAATCAACGCGCCGGCATAATCGACAAAATTCTCGATACGCTTAGGCGGTGCCCGCCAGCGATCCTTTTCCGACTTGATCTCGTCCGTCGTGTCGACACGAAAGCCGAGCGTTTCCTTGTTGTAGATGTGGTTGTCGTCGTACTTGGTGGGGTACTTCACAGCTTCTCCGGCTCCAGCGGCTGGTCGGAATTCCTTGTCGTCGAAGAGGTCAATTGGATAGTTCCACGTTACACCGCCGTCCACGAGGATATCACCGTGCTCCTTTATGGCTGCGAAGAACAGAGGGATACTCATCGAGACGCGTACGGCCTGCCAAATAGGCACGTCCGGCGTGTGCTCCGCCGAGTAAAGCTGCTCCATCTGTGAGGAAAGGTTTGTGCCCACCACATAGAGCTCGCGGAAGCGTTTCGGGTCCTTCTTTGCTAGAGCGGACAAGCCCTTGAAATCCAGGTTCGGGCGACCGGTCAATGTTTGAATCTGCTTCTTGATCCAGGTTGAAAAGGCGTCACCTTTGTACCAACCGTAGTCATGAACAAGGCGATCAACGTCACGGATAAGGCCGAAACTATCGTCCATGAATTTTCGGAAGCTCGTATGTCCGACGATTTCTTGTATGTCGTTGCTCGTCCCGCCGGCTCCTAGTAAGGCGGCCGTGATAGCGCCGGCCGAGGCACCCGCCACGCGCCGAATCCCCTCAAGAATGTTCTGTTCTTCGAGTACCTGGACCGCTCCGGCGTAAGCGATTCCCTTCACCCCACCTCCTTCAAAAACTAGGTTGCGAAATTGAGACATCAGAGAATCCTCCTATTACTACTTAGTTTTTTCGACTGAGCGTTGTCCGTTTGGTTCCCGTACCGCGATCGAATATTGCTCGCCTCGTTGGGCTGCCTTCCAAATCTGTGGCTGCCGTTCATCGCCCCCAATTCGTAGAACTCGCTTGGCGCGCGTCGGTTCGCACATCCGCGGAACGATGTGTGGCATCCCGTATGCTGTCATTACTGAGTCGATCCCGGGACATGTGTCAAACCTATATGAGTTCTACCGGCCTTGCGCCAACTCGGCGATTTGACGTTACCGCATCGCAGCGCAAGCCTAGCCACTTCAATGTCGCGCCGCAACAGGAATCCAGGCTGAATGGGAAGAGTGTCGTACGCATGCCGCGTGCCAGGGATAATGAAGAAGCCGAGCGCTACTGCTTTAGGGCCGACGGCAAGGAACGCGCCGGCCGGTACGAGTCCATCACGCTCACTACTCTCCGGCCCCGTTGCATGCCGAGTCAGGACCAACGACAATTCGCGACGTCGTCAACCAGTGGACCTCTAGTAGAAAGGTATTTGCCATGTCTCGCGGTAAGACAGAACTTGAACTACCTCGTCTCCCAGACGCACGTGACGAAACGGGAAAGACGCTTCCACTACGAATCGAGGAGGCGTTGAAGAAACTCGGTGCCGAGGAGGACTACCGCCTCAAAACACTTGAGGCCCTCGGGATGTATGCCAGGAAGGAACGCGCGCGCATCCTGGGTCATGCCGAAAAGGAACTGATCGCCTTTCGAGCGAAGGAACGTGAGTCTCGCAAGAAGTATGGAGTTTGGTGCGCCCAACAGAAAGTGGCGCGTCAGGCGGAGTTGGTGCGCTATGCCGAGCAACTAGGCATCAACACCGACGAGATGTTCCGCCTGAATGCGTACGTTCGCACGCGAGCAGACTTGCTGATGCAGGCCCCCGGGAGGGAGTTTCTCCATCCTTTACGGAGTCAGCCCCGGGGAGATTCCTTCGATAGCAACTGCGCCACCACCAATCCGCCCTACACGGGCGTTTTCTCGACGTCGTATGATCGTGTCACAGGGGACGGGAGACTGAAGGAGTCGGTGAGCTCGCTGAACGCTGCGACGGCGGTTTCGGGCGGCGCCGTTCGCATCAAGAACTGGGACGCTGACGATTCTGATACCGGCGTTGCCTATCAGGAGAATGGCTTTCTGACCTGCTACAATACCGGAGACCAGCCGGGGTTGATCAAGATCACCACCACCCTGCAGGTCGTTGATAGTGAATTCAAGCTGGATACGTACGACGAATGGGGTTGGTCTGATTCGGTTATCAATGTGGTCGCTTCGGTTCGTTTCGGCATGTTCCTGCACGGCCTTGGAGATCTGAGCTTTGTCGGCCGGCGTCTTTACTCGACGTACTACAGCGGGGATGGCGACAGGGAACATCCACCGTGGGCGCCGTCCGGGTTCATTCCGACGACCGGTGCGGAAATCACCGTGTCCACGATCTTCCCTGAGGTTGCACCTGCGAATTCGACCGTGGGCATCTACGTAGGGACCCGCCATGCTGTGGACTTCTGGGTCAACGACGTGTCCGTCGACGCACGTTGCGCGGGGCGGTGGCTCGTAAAGGAGATTGAGATGTGCCAGATGTGATGGTGCCGCGATACCTGGAGGGCCTGCAGCGCGTAGACGGCGGCCGGAGGGCATGTAGCTCGTCGGGACGAGTCTATGGCAATGGAACGCGGCAGTAAGCCGAGCCTGTAAACGGATGAAGACTTCCGCGATCGATCGATCGGCCGCCAACCACCGTCGTCGAGATTTGCTACGCAGTTCGCACGACCCGGCTTGAGCAGGAACCTGCTACGCCGACACCGCGATCATCTCGCCCTCGCCCAACAGTAATCGCCTCCGTGATCCGTTGAGCGTGAGCTTCATGCTCCCTAGAAACAGCAGAGTAGAACTTCGCTGTTGTCGAAATATCCGCGTGGCCCATCAGCTCTTTCACGACGTTCAAGGGGAGATGGTTCGCCCAATTCTGACCACAGGACTTGCAAACCTGGGTATCGTCCGGGGGCCATCTAGTTCCAGACTCGCCTGCTTCGTGTTGCGGCAGGGGGCGGCGAGCAAACAGGCTGGGACGTGCCTATAATAGTGTCGGCGTTAGTTCACGATTGTGCGAGACGGGCCGAAGCGACCGGTGGGGAAACAAGTTTTCATCATTCGTCGTCAACGTTCTTCCGATTCCAACACCAGATTCGCCGAATCCACTGTTCTGCCCACTTCGCGCCGTCCGCGTTGTTCTTCACAAACAGTCTGTAATTGGAAGCTCTAACCGCTGCCTTAGGGATGTTGCCCTTACCACAGCGAGTTGTGGCGACGTCATAAGTCCCTCTCCATGGATGCGACAAGTGCCGAGACAAGATCGTATACGTCCAGCTCAGAATGATAGTAATGAAAGCAAACTCTCAGCCAGCCAGCTTCCCCCGCATTGTCAACGCCGTAGCAAACGCTGATTCCGCGCTGCTGCAAATCGGCGGCAAGGGAACGAACCCTATCCACGCGTATCATGTTCATGCCGGCGAAGGACGACACGGGAACGACACGGGCGCCACGGACCATCGTAATTCTTGCCCTAAACGCGTCCGAAAGGATTCTGCAGTGCTTTTCGATGGCGCTAGATCCCCCCGCTCGGATTAGATCCTCGATAGCGCAACTCAACGTGATCCTGCTTTCCGGGTTGATTGTCGCAGCTTGCTCTCCGTGAATTTCTTCGTCGATTAGGTAGCGCGCCAGGCTCAGCGGCGATGGCAACGCCGCTGTTATCTCCGGTTCGCACGGATGCGTAACCAGGATCCCCAACGTCTCTTTACCGAGCAACCATTTGTGTCCGCTTGTAGCATAGTAATGGCACTTCCGAATCACGGAGTCGGGGTCAACGGAAATCTGACCAACTGCTTGCGCCCCATCAATAATGATGAACGTCTTCGGTTCTTCCTCGCCACCGTCAGACAATGCGGCCAAGATTTCTGACACAGGCATCACAAATCCCGTCTTGTGCAGGACGTGCGACAGACAGATAGCATTAGGCTTAAAGGATCTGGCAGCTCGGACGATTATGTCACGTATGAACTCCGGCGTCCGTCCCGCCCGCACATGCTCGTCAATCGACACACAATCGCGCGTTGCCCCCTTGCCCGTCAGAGACTCAATAGTTGCGCTCGTAGTCGAGTACTCGGAATCAGTTGTAAGGACTCGCAGCTTCTGCTTGGACACGTGCAGAGTCCCCACAATCTCTCGAAAGGCATGCTGAATGGCATCGGTTGTAGTGTTGAAAAGGCGGATATTGCCCCTGTCTACCCCGGTAAAGGAAGCCAAGAGTTCGAAAAAGTGTGCGTGCCCCCGCCAACGTGCGTCTTGCTCTGGGTCGCCGTAGAGGACGTACTCCCATCTCTCATTCGGGTTGTAACGTCCTCGGTAAGGCGAGTAAAAATCCACTTCCCGTTCTGCCTGGCGAGAGAGCACGCCGATCCCGGCACAATCGAAAGTCCTGTGGGGGAATTCGTATCGAGCAAGCGCCTGATGGACTTCCCGACCTCGTCGCTCCTCTGGATAAAGGCAGGCATAGAGAAGCCACGAACATGCTGGCGACAACAAGAGAAGAGACCCAAGCCATGGCGTTCGTCCTTCCAAGTGCAGCAACGGAAAATATAGCACTAGAAGAAGTATAAGTGCCGTGGTGCATACGAAGCTGACGCGGCGGACGGACCGTCTCTCTCTCTTCCGCGAGGGCTGGGAAGCCATCAACCCAAAGTGTTGTCGGAAGAACCCGCGCAGCACGTCGAGCCCAAGAACAATCGCGACAATTGCGGCGACGATCGCGAGCATGTACAGGTGCGAAATCCAGAATGTCGCCACATAGCGAGCAGCGAGGAGTGCGGACTCAGTAGCGCGGATCCCTGATATCAAGTCATGTCGCATGCCGCGAAGCTGCAGACAGAGACCAGCAATCGCTACAATCAGCGTTGTGGCCTTGAACGCTGCGTAACTTCGTAGCGTAAGCCGTAAGTCGTGCATCAGTTTAACAAGTCGCTTCACTAGGATCTCACATACTGCTGCGGAACAAGATCTACTACGGAACTGCTGGACAAGCGGCAATCATGAATGTTCCTTGAGCATTTTCGGTCGTGTACCCACCTGCATCGTCGACAAAACGGTACTGAGAGCCGGTCGTAGTAGGTTCAGCAACCTGCAACAAGACGCGTACTCTGTCCATCAGTGAGGATGGATCGTTGGAGCCGGATCGAAAGGTACTCGTAGCGTTAATAAAGGCTTCGGTAGCATCGCGGGCTATGAGGCCGAATCCGGAAAGTCCGCTTGCATGCGTCTGGAACGGATCGATCGGAAACGAAAGAAAAATCTTCTGTTTCAGTGACCGGCAAGTAGCCACCAAGTCCGGTGAATAGCAGCCGTCGGTGAGCAAAATGTCGGCACTGGTTTCTGCCTCGCGCGCCGCGAAGAGTAAGTCCCTTGCCGCGTGCCAGTATCCAGCGAACACTATGGCATCCGGTTCCCACGATTCGAATCTTCGAAGAGTGTAGTAATAGCCATTGTCGTCAGCTACACCGGACGTTAGCGTGCGGACGTCGGTCGCAGCTAACGCCTCCGTCACCTTTCTTCTCATGCTTCCGCCGTAGACCGATTCGTCGGACAGCACCAACACGCGTTCGTAGGGAGTAGCCCATTTGGCAATCTGCTGGGACTGTTTTGAATCGCGTGGCACCAATCGAATAACAACAGGATCCGTCACATGGATCAGCGCGTCCGATGTGGCGACGGTCACCATCGTTGGAATGCGAAGGGATTGAGTTGCTCGGAGAACAGTCGGAGCGTACTCCGAGTTCGCAGCACAGACGACGGCTGCGACCGGGTACCGGCTTACAAAATCGACAAAAGATTGCACAAACCCATCATTCGGGCCGCGACGACTTTCAAGTTGCTTTGCCCTAAGCGGTTTCGACCTTCTGTCTATCTGCTTCGCAAGCACTCTCTCAACGGCCGTCAAGGTATCTTTTGCAAACCCATTCGAATCTTCGAACTCCCCAACTACGAGAAGTACGGGCTGTGGATCCAAGGAGCGGACGAACTGAAATATTGACAGGACGTTCGGGAGGCTGAGAATTAACAGAACTCCAGCTCCAGCGAGCGCCCAGCGTACGCGTGTAGTAATCAGCATAGTTCGCCCTTTTCCCCTCGAAACAATAGTTGCTTTCTCCAGTGCAACCGAAAAACTTAAGAACTTCGGATGCAAAAGCTAGTAATGGTGCCAGAACCAACCCGCACGATCTTTAAGGTATTCCACAGTCATGATGAGTTCACGGAGGCGCTCCGCGCGACAACAGACTATCTGTTACGCCACGGCGATTTCGTTTACACCGAAAACCCCGCTTTCACGGAATACTGTAGTATTTATCACCTTCACGGTGTAACAGTTCTCGCACGCACGAGTCTGCAAGATCATGCGGCGTATCGCTTGTCGCTATCCACGATCGCGGACGAGACAGCGGCCGAAAGAGTCGAGACCGCGCTCGCTGACCTTTCGACCGTGCTGCGTGTGCGATAACATTCCTTTCGTGGTGTATACGAAGGGCGTAGGCACCCTAAGCGACAGATATCTGTCCTCCCCATCATTTGATACCGTGTCCAGCATCGTCCTCGGATCTAAACTCGGACGTCGAGTTCACTTGTTGAGACCGTCACATGATCGGTTCCGAGTCGCCGCGGTTGCCTGGTGGAGATCCACCACAGGACGAGTCATTACCGTCGGAGAGCCGTTCCCTTCCTTGTCGAATCTCGAACATCCCGTACGATCGGAATCCGTACCGGCGTGCCGTTTGGATGCTGGATACTACTCTGATCGCGGGCTGTCGAATATGGGGAAGGAAACAGAATATCGAAGGTGACATACGCATGCCGCGTGCCAGATGCGCGGCCAATTCAATCGCTTTCGCTACGCGATCCGCGACCGATGATTTGATCCGGGTAGATTCCCTTCGGGCCGCTCCCCCGACGCCACGAGGATTTCCGGTCGCCCCCGCCCAACCGTTATCGCCTCCGTGATCCACTGCGCATGGGCTTCATGTTCTTTAGGAACGGCTGAATAAAACTTAGCAGTCGTTGAAATATCTGCATGCCCTATGAGTTCCTTCACAACGTTCATCGGATGATGGTTGGCCCAATTCTGCCCGCAGGACTTTCAACGATCGTGGGGCGACAAGCTGCCGTTCGAATTGAGGCTCGCCCTGAGTGTGCGCCCACGCATGGGTTGTCGTTTTCCCAACCACCCGCATGATTCTTTGCCGACACATTGGCCGAACCTGTCCAGTGGGGCGAGTCGGATTCTCTCGCTAGCTGAGGGCAATTGCGAAGATCTTATCGATCTGTTTCCGCGCTCCATCCAGCCCCAAAACCTTCGTTACATACCACTTGATCACGAGGCCGCCCATGCTATGGCCAACAAGCGTGACTTTCTTGGGCTTTGGCCGTTCGGGCTTGCGTTTGCCTTCATGCACGCCGGCGATTTTCAGGACTCGTTGTACGAATTGATCGAGGCGTAGCGCGGCGATCCGATTGTCCTTCCGCCAATCGTACGTGAACGCATAGACATACGGGTGATCGTCTTCGACTTCTTCCGCGAATCTTATCCAGAAGCGATTCGTAGATAAGCGGAACGGCTTGGTGTGGATTCACAAGTCGCCTCTCGTCGGCGTCTACGGATGCATCCGTCTCGTGCAGATGTAGCGCCGCGAACTTTTTGCGCATTACGCCGGTCCAAAGGATCTCGTTTTGGTAGTCGAGCGGATACTCATCCTTTAGCCAAGATCCCTGAATCCCGTGGACGATTATGATTGGACTGGTGCTGGACATCGTTCACCTTGAGTTGGCAGGTTGTTCGGAGTCATGCTCGTTTCAGGAAACTAGCGGCGGAGCTACATGGAATCCGTTGTCTTTGCGATGAACTCCATCTTCTGCGGCGAGTCCTTCAGTATGAGCTTCAGGCAACTTGCCTTAGAAGTAGGTCCACAAACTCATCGGTTTCCTCGTCGTCGCGCCACGCAACAGCGAACATGTCGTCCGTCTTCGCTGGATACACCCAGGCGATGAGTTTCTTGTCTTCAAGGACGATCATGTAATCTCTTGAAGCGATCATGTCGTTGACCGAAAGCTTCGGGAGAATTGACGCGAACTCCTTCAGTTTCTTAGCGGTTTTCGATGTGACGACATTGGTTCGCATAACAGCTTCATCCTCCAAGCCTCTATTGAGTGCGAAACTACAGACTCATGAACGGAGCGTCAAGACGACGGTGTAAGCTTGAGGTATCTAGTGACATACGCATGCCGCAGGCCAAATCCCTGGGTCACTCGAAAAGTTTTTCCGCGCGCGAAACCAGCACAACAAAGCGAGTCTTGTCTCGGCATGACTTGCCCTAGGGATACTCAAGGCCAGGAGTTTTACATTGAAGCAAAGGGTTCCGCCAGTTTTTGACAGCACGGTTGAAGAGTGAATCCCGCTTGAGGCGACAGGGTTTTCTAGTAGGGTGCGCGGTTGGCTTTTGACGGCTGAGAAATGTTGGTCAAGATGGACACGGAAGGGAAACCCGTGAAACTGCCCCTCGTGCAAATAGTCGCTACGGTTGTTCTGACGCTGTTGGTTCGTGCGTGGGTTGGTGGCGTCCCAGGCGCCGGTGCATTAACCCGGGGGGAGACCTTCGTTATCTTCTTCCTTTGCCTCGCATTCATGTTTTCGGCAACAACTTTCGTTCGATTTTTCCGACGAAGAGGAAAGACTAAATGCCATACACAAGTCGAAAAGTCAGCCCGAAAATAGGGAACCGTTGTATGGTTCGAGGCGTTATTACTGCGCTTTGTATTCTGTTCTTGTCAAGTGCATCTTGTACACACCTTCCCGCGAACACTAAGAAGGTGGCCGCGAAAAGTTGTCCTCCCGGTTGCCAGCGCCCATGCTGCAAGAAAGCCTCAGCCGGTCCGAAGAACGGTTACAAGAATGGGCACCGCGAGACGGGGCGAATCTTCCTAGCACGCGACACAGTAGAGGAAGAGGGGTATGGGCTTTACAGCTACCTCTTGATCGCCACGGAACCCACGCTCGCCGTGCGTGAGCGATACCTTGCGGCGATCGAAGCTTGGCTGGGCCTGCTCTCTGAAATTAGCGAACTCGAGAAAACCGAAGCAATCCCTCGTACACGCTTGAACGCCGCCTATCTCCCCCTTAATGCAAACCTGGCGGATGCAGAAGGCGGTTCGGCAGACTGGGTTCTTCGGCATTATCATTACGTCCGTGCGCGTCGTCTTCTGCACAGTCTCGACCCAGACCTTGCACTCGGACCATACATTGTGTCCGTTCGAAATCCACTCTCCACGATTACTAGAGAACCCGATGAGTACTTGCTGCAGGATCTCACCAACGTTCCGACGAGCTTGCTTCCAGCCTGGGTGACGCAGTTCAAACTATGCGCAAGCGAGGAAGACTTCTCGCGTCCCAAGCGGCTACGACAGTTCAGGCTGACCCTCCGAACCTTCATCGCCAGGTTGGGGATTGGCGCGGATGACGTCGAGGACATGCTAGCAATCATCGACTGATGCGTATTCTCCCTGTTTTGGTCGATCGGGATTGCACAACGCAAATGGCAGTTTTCCCAATCACGTCCGTAACCCACTGCGTATGAGCTTCATGCTCCTTACTCACGGCAGAGTAGAACTTCGCCGTTGTGGAAATGTCCGCGTGGCCCATGAGTTCTTTGACTACGTTCATCGGGAGGTGGTTCGCCCAGTTCTGGCCACAGGATTTCCTGAATCCGTGCATCATCAATTTTAGGGAATCTCATGTCAACCTCAAACTGTTCGATGTCTAGATTCAATCCCGTGAATATTCTTCTTGTCTCAAGAGATGGTTTATCGATCGAAATACGTAGGCCAGTTTCACCACTCGAATGAGCTTGATAGATAATCTTCATGCAGAAGACCATTTTCTGCGAGCCATGCGGACCAATTACGGAGATGCCAATTCCACCGTTACTGGTGTCGTGAGATTGGTTTCAATTCGAGGATTCATTCGGGAGTGCGCGGAACTTCGTAAAAAAGAATCCAGAATGTCGTTATAATTAGCGCGGCACGATTCCATCGCCGAGTAATCTTGAAACATTGTCGGGCATCGAGAGGTAGATCCTCACGAGATAGCCCTCCATATGGCACAATCCTTCGGGTCAGTCAACTCATCCGACGTTCGAATAAGTCGCTCCGCCATTGAAACGGAGCAGCCTGCATTAGCTGGAGTCATTGCGACCGCGAACGTGATCTCATGGGGCGCGCAAGAATGGTCGGAAAGCAACTGCGAGTTTGCAGTTAGCTGCACCAAGCCTGGCCCTGAAATGATCAGCTCAGTTTGTGTGGAATCAATCGTTCGGGATAGGTTATCGTCCGTGGGAGCCACCGGAGTATTGTACAAAGAGTATTTTCGCCGTCGCGGGTGCAAGGTTGGCGTAGCGCAAAGGATTAGACTTGAGTCGGCATTCGACTGCAGCGTGACCTCACAGTTATGAAATGGGATTACGATTTGCTCACGTGATCGGGGCGTAACATACAGATCCAGTCGAAGCCTAAAATAGTACTCGTGCTGATCGTCCGACCTCGGCTCCTCGGATCGAGAACATAAATAGGCATCGCGGACTTCCACTCCCGGCAGTTGAATCTGATCGGCGAGTATCCTGATCAGGTCGCTCCGCCGTGCAGACCGCGTGGCGTTTGCCTCGCGCCAAGGAATCTCAAGCGACACACGACCGCCATTGACGCTCCCATATGCCGAGTTCTTTACAACAAACGGGGCCCGTTCTGCGCTGAATGCACACGCAACAAGTGTCTGTTCTCCGAGCGGTACTGTGATCATCCGGACAAGGTCAGGCGAGAGCTCATCAAACTCGGCTTGGATGCCTCGCCACCAGTCGCTCCATTCATTCGCCACAACGCCGACGGGTCCGCGCTCTTCATCTAGTCCGATTATCCACTTGACGATGCCTCCGGGAACCGCGTTGCAGTGGCCGGCCAACTGGCGGGCTGTGCGATTCGCGTCGCTTGGCCACTCCGCCTTGAGCTCGATTGTAGCGTCCTCACTGGGTTGCCCCGACCGTACTGCGTCCACGAGACGCAACGCTATCGCCTCCAAGTCAATCGGCCGCATCAGCATGCGTCCAAAAGTCCAACGAGCATTCTACGACCACGCATGGCGTTATCCCTTGAAGCGATGAGGTCATTGACGGAGGCCATGGTAGAATTACGTGAATCCCTTCAGTTTCTTGGCAGCTCTTTACCTGACGATATTTGTTAGCATGACGGCCTTGTCCTTAGTCCCCTTCTTCCGTGCGAGAATACGGACGCAAGTGGGCGACGTCAAGACCAATAGCTGAGACGTCGTGGCTGGCGACATGTTTGCGCCGCCATCGCCTCTTTCCCGACCAACAGTAATCGCCTCCGTAATCCACTGAGCGTGCGCCTCATGCTCCTTTGAAACCGCCGAGTAGAACTTCGCGGTAGGGACTGAGGCGGATCCGCTCCCCAATGCTCCTTCATCCCTGATCACCGCCTTGAGTATGTGCGTTGAGATCTACGAGCGCGGATTGAAACAATCGATCTCAGAATTCCGAGTCTCGGGAGTCACTTTGCTAATGAACGGCTGTTTCGATGACCGAAAAGTTTAAATACGAATAAGACAACGGTTACGGTATGAGAAATCAGCACAAGATCGAGTGGATGGACTTCACGCGCCTGCTGGCAGGTAGCCTGTGTACATCTGTAGAGTACATCAGATCGCAGCAGGTACCGATGATCGAGCTCGTTGGAGATCAAATCGAGGACCCACGCCTCCGTACCGAAATCGCAGAAGAAGCCGTCTACGATTCTGCATCCTGGTACGACGTAACTATCGATGTTATTTCGCCAGAAGACACCACTAGACTGAGCCGGAAGACAGCCCGACATTTGTTCGCGTACCTCGTCAAGAACTCTCCAAGGA
>JAJDDZ010000285.1 GCA_029260025.1 Phycisphaerae bacterium
ACGCTGTCCAACCCGAACTAGACATCAGCGCGGGCAGCGTATTTTGCTGTAACCCGCTAAGCATCGAATTCGCTCCGGAGTTCGCCAATGACCAGACAGAACGATCCGCATCCAACCACAAATGGGACTTCGGCGACGGACGCACGGCTTCAGAGGAAGCCCCCACCCACACTTTCGCACTAGCAGGAACCTACCACGTCACCCTTGAGGTAACCATCTCCGCAGGAACAAAGCTCAACGCGACCTCAACACTAACCCTGGGTCGCGAAGGTATCCTCGACAATCGCCAGGACGACGCAGACGACCTGGGAGGCACCGACGACACAATCTCCCCCGCCATCATTGACGTAATAAACCTCAGCGCAGACGCCGGACCAAACCAAGTCGCCATCATCGGCGACATCGTTCTACTAAACGCCACCCCAACTGGAAACCACGCCATTGATCAACTCACCTTCCGCTGGCGCCAACTATCAGGACCACAAGCGACACTCACCGGCGAGAACGAACCGCGCGCGACCTTTACAGCACCAGACACCGCCGAACTCGCGCGCGACCTGATCTTCGAGGTAACAATCACAACCGGAGACCTAACAGCAACAGACACCGTTTCCGTGACAGTCTCCCCCACAGAAGAGGTCGTCGTAGTGCGCGACGACCCAACACTACCCACAGAAGCGGAAGTCGTAGCATCGCTCGCAGCCCTGGCCCCCCTCCAGAAACCACACTTCTCCTTTCCGCTCCCGGACAGAATCCTCGTTAATCCCAACGACCCACTACTCAAAGAGTTGGTTCGCGTAACCCACGGAGCAAGTGTAAGAGGCGAAAACGTCAAAGAAGCACAACTAAAAACCGCAATCACGGCATGTAGAAACATCAACAGAACAGCACCCGACATCCCCGCCGCAATCGCCATTAACTACTCGCCCTGGCATCGCGTCTTTCCGGCGAACGCTCCCCCAACGGACACAGGCCCCGAGCACGACGGCGAAGTTGTGTTCTTTAGAGAACGCATGACCTTTATAAGGGACACCGTCGCGTCACTAAATCACTCGCTGGGCGCCGACGTACCCGTGGCCACAATCCTTCTCGATACCGAACGTTTTCATATAAAAAACGCCGCCGAGTCCGGCGCAACCGCGTGGAACGACGCCATCACCCAAAAATATGAAGTCATTTTCGACCTCGCGAAAGACATCTTCCCCGGCGCGACCATCTCCTGGTACGGCCGAGGAATCCAGGAGTCAGACAGCGCAAGCGGCTGGTCACCGTTCCCGTGGTTCACCTTCGACGAACCCGGCGAAACCTTCGCTTGTTCCCTCTACCGAGTGCCCGAGCTTGGAACAATGAGAGAAACATTCCGCCGTACCCACGACCTCGCATCCTCCGCAGGAAACCCGACCGTCATCCCCTGGGTCGCACTGGGAGCCGGCTATAGAAGAGACATCGCCGATTTCCAAAACTGGTTTCAAGACTGGGACTACGACACCGTCTACTCGAATCTACTCGGAAGAGAGATAAACAACTGGTGGTACTCGCAGACCCCAGAAAGATTCGCCCCCTACGACGCCGCCGACTTCGTCGTGTTCTACCCATCCCCTTTCGACCCAGACACACCAGCATGGGGAAAACACTTCGTCGCATACGTCAGAGGATCAAACGAACTCAACGACCTACCGTAACGAATCGACGTTTAGCCGCCCTAACCACCTGATCGCATAAAAACAATCCTTAATAGATCACCCGTCAAGTTATGACCGTAGAGAGCGCGGGAGTTCCGCGCCACCCGAGCCGTACGAATCAGCCTGCGCGGACAAAGTAACCAAATGGTGCCTAAAAGATCGACGAGTATCCCAAAATGCCTCGTAAAAACCCCCAGACGCCCAGCGCGAAAGAAAACATACAAACAAACCCATTTACCCCCGACAGCCGCCCCGAAACGAGATTTCGCCTCAGAACAAACCCATCGAAAAGCCATTCCCAGCCCATTGAGGACCCAAAACGAGCGCGCAAGAACACCAAGATGTCAAGTTAGGGGGCATCAACAAGAAAATGAAAAGACCCTACTGACCATCACCAAGGCGGCGAGGCCAATAGTCATCAGGCGGAGGAGCATCCCGATCCCCGTCGGGGCGGATGTGCGAGAAAAGCGAATCTTTTTTCTTATCGTAAACCAAACGACCGTTCACAACCGTCCAACGAACATGCGTCATGTAATGAAGAGGATCACCATCGGTTATCATGAAATTACCATCCTTGCCAATCTCAAGTGACCCAACCCGGTGGTCAATCCCAAGAATACGCGCAGCATCGATCGTAATCGAGCGAAGGGCAGCCTCCTCCGGAAGTCCGCCGCGAACAGCAAACGCAGCCTCCATATTCAGGTGTAACAGATCGCGACCGGCAAGTCCCCAAGCGGTAATTGAGGCCGTCGACGGAACGATCGCGATGGATACCCCGTACTTATGCAGCGTCGCCGCATTTTCGATAGAGCGACCCGTCGGACGATTAAGACGCTCGTCCACGCCCGTATCCGTGCTAAAGATCGGCGGTCGAATCGAAATGATCGCAGACACCCCCGCACGCGCCATCCGACGAGCGACCGTCCATCCCTCAAGCGCACCGTCGATAACGATGCGAATCCCGTATCGCTCAGCAAGATCGCAAAACTGGTTAATCTCGTGGGCGGTATTAGCAGAAACCTTCGCGACCGCCTCATGCTTGAGCAACTTGAAATACGTCTCGAAGTCGCCCTTCAACCATTCCTTGTCAGGTTCTTCCGCTTTCGGATCAGTCTTTTTCTTCTCGACATGCGACTGCAAGTCGCGCATGTACTGTCGAACCTTTTCAAACCCTTCGCGCACCTTACGTCGCTGTTTGGGATCCGAGGTCGAGTACCGAAGCCCAACAAAAAGGTCGCGCTTCACAACCATATCTTCTACCGAACCATACGTCAGAGAGACAGCCGTCTCACCCGAAACCGCCGTCGTAATTCCACTAGCCAGCGCGATCGTCATCCAAAGGGAGTAAACATCCGTCGTCTCTTCAGCCCTTCCGCTGCCAATAATGTTCCCGCCGCGAACGGCAACCAGCCCCGGATAAAGATGAAAGCCAGAAGCATCAAGTGTTTCCGCGTCTTCAGGAATAACAACACCATGCCCCATTTCAGCAAGTCGGCCATTCTTTACGAGCACGGTAGCGTCATAAAGATCGCCACGAGAAAGCGTATGAATCGTCGCGCCAGTAACCGCGAAGTAAACATCCTTCTTCTCTTCCTTCTTGTCTTCGTCGTCTTTCTCCTCGTCGTCGCCTTTGGAGTCGGGGTCGTCCGTTTTCGTATCGACCGCTTCTTTCTTCTCTTCGGGCTTTGGATCTTCAGCAAAAGCGCGCGACGATGGTAGCACACAGCACGCCAAGCAAGCGAGAAGACAAAGTTGGATTAGCGATTCAAGTCGTCGCATGTTACTCTCGCCCCGCCAGTTTCTTGTCCCGCGCCCAAACAATCTCACCAAGAATCATCACCCGAGTAACCTCGCTAAGCGGATCAAGAGGATCGCCATTGAAAAACGCCAGGTCGGCAAATTTGTCCTTCTCAATGGTCCCGAGCTTATCCTCAAGACCGATCGCCTTGGCTACGTTTTGCGTCAGCGCCTTCAACCCAGCCTCACGCGACAATCCCGTGCGAAGAAGCGATGCGACACGACCTCGATACATCAAGAGTTCCTCTCGAGAATCATCCCACGGCATGGCAGCAACGTTGCACCCCCCTTGATCCAAGCGATTCATAAGGTTGTAGCGAAACGTCGTATTCGGCATGTAGTGTGTCCACGGACGAAGGACAACCGTCGCCTTCCGCTCTCCGAGTTTTTCGACAGCAAGATGATAGTCGCTCGAACGCGAGGTCGCGAGATACAGTGTACGAGAAAGGTCTTTGTACTGGTCCATCACCGCGTCAAGGTGCAGCAAGTCGGACGCACGGGTTATCGTGACCGTCATCTGCCTGCCCTCTTTCTTCTCGATCAAGTCAACAAGTGGCTGATGCTTGGGATCGATCTTGGGAGGCTCAAACTTCTCCGCTTCCTTCTCTTCCTTGGCGTCTTCGGCATCACTTTCGTCATCCTCATCGGAGTCGCCCTCTTCTCGATAGGACTCGCCGCCCTCATCGTCGTATTCCTCGTCCGAGTCCGCTTCCTCCTCTGCCGCTTCTTCTTCCGCTTTTTCTTTCTGTTTCTTGTCCCACTCCTCGCGAGCTTTCTTGACCTTCTCTATTTCGTCTTTGGCTTTCTTCAGCGCACCGCCGAGCATCTTTCGACCACTGCTCCGCCAGTTCGGCGCGACCTGGAGATAGCTGTTGTCATCAAGCAATCGAAAATCATCGGGACCAGCAGTTCGATAGGTAGCGGCGGTCCCCGGAATGTCCGTACCAGCGGGCACAAGCGCCACAGCGACAAAACCCGCTTCGAGGAGATCGGCGAAATGCATTTGCGAAAGAGAGACTTCATCAACAACGCTCTGATCGCCCTGCACACCGGTACGAGTGTACTTATCCAACCCAAACCGCGACCGCGGATGAATCAGACCGGGCATGACCGTTTCGCGCGGAGCGCGAATCAACTTTGCAGAGGAAGGATATTCAAGGTCGCTGCCAACGGCAGATATTTTTCCGTTTTCGATGACAACGACACCGGGCGAATACTCTTCACCAGAAACCGTGATGACGCGTCCAGCCTTGATAACAACAAAACCCTCATCGACGCCTCCGAGAACCGGAGAGGACATCACAAGAGCGATCGCAAAGGAGCAAAGCGTGTATCGCATGGTTTTAGAACCGCCTCTTAACTTTGGCATCGTATGCGACCTTTCCCCGAATGACGGTGATTTCGCACGAGGACCGAGGGTCCAGCGGGTCGCCCGTCCAGATTCCGAAGTCAGCAGACTTACCCGGTTCGATCGAACCGACTTCACTGTCGATCATCAGCGCTTCAGCTGGGATCTTTGTCACGCCCTTAAGCGCTTCGTAGGGAGTCCATCCGTACCAGCACGCCATGGCACCTTGGTAGCTAAGCTCCGCCTGGGGTACGACTGGGGCATCGGTATTGCAGCCGAGTTTTTTCTGACCGCTCTGCCACCATCTGGCGCAGTTTCCGTGCATCTTGCGCTGCGACCTGTCGAACCAATACTGTCGTGGTCCGTTAATCGTGTAAACGTCACTGCCCTTCAAGATCGCGGTTGTCTTGAATCCGTCGAACGTACCGTGGTCGATGATGGTTCGAATTTTGAGCTTCTTTGCGAGCATGTCCACGGTCGTCATGACAACTTGATAGGCCTGCGTATGCACGGACGCGGGGAACTTTCGCTGAAAGAGGCCGCGAAAACCTTCGAAGATTGGATCAAACAATGGTGCATTGGCCACCTTTTTTTCCTCGAACGCGACCCACTTCTTGTGGTACCCGAGCGCCTTCTCCAGGGTCTGCCGGGTGTTATAGTTCATATAGCTTCGTCCGACGCCGTACCAGTACCACTCGGGGTTTCCAGCTTGGGCGATTTTCAGCGAGCCGGGCGCACGCATAACGACTTCATCAACGGTTCGCCCGGCGGTCTTGGTGATCGTGCCGAACCCGCTCATGTTTGTTCCGCTACCGGGAATCAATAGCACGGAGGTCACCCCGCCCGCTCTCGCTTGTTTGATGAGTTCGTTGTCGGGGACGATGGTCTCAAGCGTGCGAAGACCGGGGTTACTCAGATAAACCATGTCGTTGAGATCCGCCAAACTACCAGCGGTATGGTTGTGAGCATCGACCAATCCGGGGACGACCCATTTATCGCTCGCGTCGATGACGCTGTAACCATCAGGGATCGGTGTCTTACCTTGCTGACCCAGTCCTTTGACGAGGCCGTCCTCGACGAAGACGATCGCGTTGTTGTAGACCGCGTCCTCACCGTTCATCGTGATGACTTTACCCGCTTTGATCGCGAGGCCACCGGCTTGCACGCTGTAAATGCACCCTGCGAACGCGATACACGTCGCAGCAAGTCGAACATGTTTCCTACGTGTCGTAATCATTCGACTTCCTCTCCACCGACGAGCACTCGTTTGACGCGCGTCCGAGCTTCAAACGGATGGCCATCAAAAATCACGAGGTCGCCATGGCAGCCTTTTTTCAGCGAGCCGATCTCATCTTCGAGTTTGAACATCTTGCTTGGGCGTGTCGTGAAAGCAGAGAGGGCAGCGTCGGGCGACATCCCGCGTTGGACGGCGTGCAGTCCGAGATTGCGAAGGGATCTTGCGCCGTCCTCGGCGTCGCTTTGAAAAGCAACCGAAACGCCCTTTCGAGAAAGGTCGTCCGCCTGATGATACGGTGTATGGTTCAACCATCTAACGATCTTCGTTGGAACGACAACGCCAATCGCCAACTCTATGAGTTTTTCGAAGTGGACAGCTGCCCCTTCTGCGTCGAGCAGAACGATTCCGACTTCAAACTCGCTGGCGAGCTTGAGAACTTGTGCGATCTGCTGTTGATTCGAGGCTGCGATCAGCAGCGGAATCTTCTTTTCCAGGGCGGCGCGAATCGGTTCGAGACCGTCGTCCGTCTTCGGCGGAAGCGGGCGACCATCTTTGCCTCGCTTGCGACTCTTGACGACTTTGAACTGAACATCTTCCTTGTCGGTTCGAGTTGCATCGAGATCAATCACGATGTCTGATATCTTCAGCTCTCCGACGAGGTGGTCGGGTTCGGTCAAATCTGCTTCAATTGCGGGCGGACCAAACGGGGTCTCGACATCGATTTGCCCGGAGACATGTTTCCCGTCGAACGTCGCGGTCACTTTCGCTTCGTCGGGTTGCCCTGGGATTCGGATTCGGCCTTCGATATCTGCGCCGTCGAGCTTCAAGAGCATCTTGGCTTGTTGCGGTTCGGGAATCGGACCGCCGGAGATTGTTACCTCCCATGTGCCGGTGATGGGATCTTCTTCTTGTGCTTCCTCGTCAAGGGCGTCGCCGTTCTTCTTGATCTCGATCTTCTCGCCTTTGGCTTTCTTTTCTTTCCACTCGGCGAGTTCCTTTTCGTACTTCTGCCACTTCTCCAAGTATTTCTTTCCTGCTTCGAGTCGCGGCTTGAGTTTTCCCAAGACTCCAGCGGGGTCGCCCTTTCGTACGTCGAAGTAGACGCTTGCGGCGTTTCGGACGAGCCGTTTGTCGCGTGTTGTTCCCGCTGTCTTGATGGCTGCGATTTGCGAACCTTGAGGGGAAGCGGCGTATGGGGCTGTTAGTACCGTAGTCACGCCCGACATTGCGACACGATGTTCGCTTACGTCGGGGACGCCGACCATTGATGCCAGAGAGAGGTTTGGATTTAGCGAGCTGGTATCGCCATCTAGTCCGAGGTGACCGAAGGCGTCAATGAATCCGGGCGTCACGAACGAGTTAGCACCAGCATCGATATAGTCTGCGAAACGCGGACGTGGGACGCTCGTGCCAACGGCGGAGATTCTTCCTTTTTCGATGAGGACCGACCCGTCCTCGATACGAGTATTCTCGTCGATCCAGATTGTTCCCGCGTGAACAACGACGGCGTCAACGTATGGCGCTTCGAACGCAACTAGACCTCCGACGTACACGCGTTTGACATGCGATGATGTTTCAAGGGGTGGCCCGCTCATAATGACGAGGTCTGCTTGTTTGCCTCGCTCGATGCTGCCAGTTCGATCGTCGATGCCAAGAATCTCGGCCGGAATACGGGTGATGGCAGCGAGCGTTTCCGCTTCGGTGAGTCCGGCACGCATAGCTGTCGCTGCAGAGAGACGGAGTTGATCGACTCTCGCTCCCGCTGGTGGAGCGAGGGCGATTGTCGCGCCGCGGAGTTTCTTGAGCGCTTGAATGTCGCGATCGACGACATCGGGATCGGGGCCTAGATCGTTTGAGATTGCGTCGAGCGGTTCGCCCATTACGAAAACCAGCGGCACATGTGCCTCGGCGATTTCTTGGGCGGTGATGTCCGCTTGTGCTCCGCCGACGAGGTACCCGCTGCGCTTGTGATTGTAAAGAAAACGGACGGCGCCAGTGATGTCGACCGATCGGTCAACGTGGATTCGCAGCGGGGCGTTGTTTCTCCACGCATTGGTTAGTGCGGCTGGGTGTAACCCCGACTTTGTTCCACTTTCTGCAACGCGAAGTGCTTCTTCAAGCGCAACGAATTGTCCTAGTCTTGAATCGGGTCGCTGCCGAACGCCCGGCGGGATCGCCACGTCCGAAGAAGCGGGGGTTTGGTAGGTTACGTCGTTGGGTGGGCCGTAGGCGGACTCGTTGAAGTTGATCGTGAGGTCCGAACGCTCATTCAGGATGCGCGACATCGGCGACCCGCCGAGTCGAACGATGGCCCCTTGGCCTGTTAGCAGTCGATGCGATCCGGGATCGAGATGAACGGTCGTGACGCCCTCAGCCAATGCTTCTTGAAAATCGCCGTAGTTATCGAACGCATCGAGCGCCAGGTACCCGGCGGCGACCGACTCATCGCCTGCGTGCTTGGGGGTCATCGAATTCGCCGCGGCGATGAAACCCGGTACGACGTGGGCATCTTTGAGGTTGATCACTTTGAGGTCGGGTGGAATCGCCAAGTCTTTGCCAACTGCGACGACCAATCCATCGCGGACGATGACCATAC
This sequence comes from Phycisphaerae bacterium, assembly GCA_029260025.1. Classification (GTDB taxonomy): domain Bacteria; phylum Planctomycetota; class Phycisphaerae; order UBA1845; family UBA1845; genus JAJRUK01. The sequence continues at coordinate 8,661 of JAJDDZ010000285.1, forward strand.
CAGGTTCAAAGACTTCTGATGATTCTTTCGCTACGGGATAGACGCGTTTTGCTTTAATGACGAACGAATCTCCGTCGGCGAGGGTCGGCGTCGTTCCAAGCGCAAGCGCCGTGAGCGCAAGGGCGAAGGCCCTTGTCTTGAGGCGGCGTAGTTTCACGGTGGGAGAGATCATTCCTTCTTTTTCTCAGCGTCTTTTGTCATTTCATTGGGTGCGGGTGCTTCTAGCTTGTCGGCGTCACCTTTGGAGTGTCCCGCCTTCGGATCAACGGGTGCTCCTTCGTTTTTTTCACCCTTTACCTGCTCGGGAATTTCCGGTTTCTCTTCTCCTAGAAGCTGCTTGAGGCGTACGTCGCTCTCTCGCTCGTAGGCGCGAATCCCGTTGATGTAAACCAAGTCTACCCAACTGGAAAAATCTAGCGGGTCCCCGCTCATGACGACGACATTGGCCGTTTTGCCTACTTCAATCGATCCGAATCGGTCGCCAATACCGATCGCACGAGCCGGGTTGATCGTGATCGCTTCCAATGCTGTCTTGCGGGCGATGCCGTTTCGGACGCAACGAGCTGCCTGGTAATTCAAGTATCGCTCGGCGAGAGAGGTATCGCCGCTTGGTAAGAGCGAGAAGGCGACTCCGGCGTCGGCATAGACTTTTGGGATGAATGTTTCGGTGATCTTGCCGGTAATTGGGTTTTCTTCGCGATAGAGTAGTTGCGAATCGAGCACCACGGGGCGACCGGTCGCTTTGATCTCTTCGATCGCTTTGTAACAGCGCGGACCGAGGACAAGCGTCGTTTGATCGAAGAAGCCGTGCTGTTTGGCGAGACTCTCTGCGGCCGCGATGTCAGCGGCACGGCCCGCGTAGACGAAAGCGCCGAGTTGTCCGCCTGTGAGCTTTACGAGGTTTCTGTGCTTGTCATCGTAGTCTTCTGGTTTGATTAGGTCCTTACCAAGTTTTTTGGCTTCGTCGGGACCGACTTTGATTTTCTCGTCTTTCTTCTCCAGCGATTCTTCGTACTTGGTCTCGGCTAAGTCGTCGAGATACTCGGCAAGTTCGCGAAATGTTTCGCGGAAGGTGGCCAGCTGCGCCATACGGTCGGAACGGTTTTGCGGTGCAACGCTTAGTTTCAGGGAAACGGAGGGTTGTTGGGTCATCTCGTCGGGGGTGATTCCGATAGGGTGGATGGCGCGACTGAGACCACCGATGACGCAGTTGTGACCGACGATCGCGTGAATCGTGGTGATTCCGTCGCGCAACGCGTCTTCGAAGTAGAGTTTCGATGGGTCGATCGCATCGTAGACGTCAAGGAATGGGGTGACGTCTAGGTTTTCGTTTCGAATGTCTAGACCCCGCGCCGAATGGGCGTCGATCATGCCGGGCATGACGACTTTTCCGGTCACGTCAACGACCATTGCGTCGTAGGGGATTTCGACATCCTTGCCTACCGCTTTGATCTTACCGTGTTCGATCAGGATGGTTCCTACGGGGATGTCTTCACCGACGATCGGGATGATTCGCCCTCCCTTGAGAGCGATCTTCGCGGGTGGTGACGCGAAAGTGGCTGTCGCGATAAGCAACGCGGCGAGCGCGGTCATGAATTGTATTGAAAAGCGACGGTTCACAACTATCTCCGTTCGATCACGATTTGACTTCATCCTTTGCGTCGATCCACAACAATTTTTCCGCCGGAAATAACCACGACTGGCTTTGAAGCCCCGTCAAACGGTTCGCCGTTCCAGAGAATCAGGTCGGCGCGTTTCCCTGATGCGACAGTTCCGACTTCGTCGTCGATACCGAGAAGCTTGGCGGGGGTTTCTGTGACACATCTAGTCACATCTTCGAGCGACACGCCGAAGCGCCTCGCGTACATCGCTTGTCTTGCGAGTCCGTCTTCGTCGCGAAGCTCGTGGGCGGTTAGTGCCGTCGGGATTCCGGCGCGAAGCAATTCTTTGAGCGTGTGCAGTCTCGCGTTGTCGACCTCCGAGCTAAACGCCCGTGCGCCAGGCGCGTCAACATATACAGGGCCGTATACGACGGGGGATTTAGAATCTCTTAATTCGTCGAGACACCGATGGGCTTCGGTAGCTTCGATGAGCGTGAATTCTAGTCCGAACTCATCGGCGAGGCGAAGGGCGGCGAGAATATCGTGTTGCATTCGAGCCTGTATTCGTAGTGGAATCTTACCGGCGAGCACATGGCGAAGCTCTTTCATGGCTGGCTCTGTCGGGGCGTCTGCGCCGTAGACAATCTCGCCTTTGTCGAATCGATCCGTGTCATACATCGCTTTGCGGAAGACCCACGCGACGCCCATGCGCGTTGTCGGTCTTCGGTTGTAGAAGTTGACGAATTCGCGGAAAGGCAAATTATTGCTGAACCCGCGACGCGCCGGATCCGAACCCATCGAAGCCATGACGGCGCCCGACTCTCGAACGACTCTATCGTGCAATGACCCCGCCGTTCTTAGGATTGCGCCCTGAGAACTGATGACCGCTGCTGAGTCTGGTGCCGCGAAGACCGTTGTGACACCACCGCCCGCGAGACGATCGAAGTCGGGTGATCTAAGATTGACCGAGTCGATAACGCGTGTGTGAGGAATAACTTCTGAAGAATGCTCCACCGACATCGCCGAGCGTCGAACGCCGACTGCCATTGCTGGACTCGTATCGGGGAAACCGCACTGTTTGCACTTTGCACCGGATGCATGCTGAAGCTGACGGGGACAACTTGAACCGCAGCACCCGACGGATTCGTTTTCATGACCTTTGTGGTCGCCGTGAAAGAGGTCGGCGGCGACTTGTCTGGCGTTGCGCCGATCGACCATCATGACATCTGTTGGTTCGAGGGCTGCGTTGGCATCGATCAGACCTGGGGTGATTGAACCGCCTGCAAGCTCGATGACTTTCGCGTCGGCGGGAATCGTAAGGTTGGCACCGACTTGTGTGATGCGCCCGTTGCGAATAACGACGACGCCGTGATCGATAATCTCGCCGTTTCCAATGTGGACGGTGGCACCTTTTAGCACGATCGCATTATCAGCGGCGCGAACGGGCGGAATGGTCAACATCCCCGCGATCACGGCGGCGATACCGAGCTGGACGATATGCAAACCCTTCAAACATAGGGGCTTCTGATGATTGGCGCTAATCTTCATCGCTGTCCCCCTGCCAAGGCGGTCTGTTGTTCGTCGGCGCTGTAAACGCGAATTCCATCGATGTAAACCGCAAGTACGCGCGAATCCAGTCGTAGCGGGTCACCTGAGAAGATTACCAGGTCAGCATCCATCCCCGGGCGGATCGCACCGATCCGATTGGAAACGCCGGCTGCCTTCGCAGCGTTCAGTGTGATCGCCAAACGAGCTTTGGCTGGATCCATCCCGTATCGAACCGCGAGGGAAGCGGTCTGACGCAACGCATGTCCGCCTTCGATCGGCATGCGCCCGGCGAGCGCAACATCAACCCCGGCACCAGAGAGAACGCCCGCAGTAGAGAGCGTCCGTTGGGTCATCGAGAATGAATATGGGCCAACGATCATCATGGCCTTTGATCCGGCGACTTCTTCTGCGAGATCGTGAACGTCGCTTGTGTGGACGATCGATACATTAGCTGCGAGCTTGCCGACGGATCGGAGGGCAGCCCCTACGTCCATGGCGTCATTGCAGAAAAGCATTGCGTCGAGTTTCCCGGAGGCGATCGCTTGTAATTTTGCATGTTGGGGGTGTTGCGAACTTCCCCGACTATCTGCTAGCGTTGAACGAAGCATCGCCATCGCACCGATTCGCGAGGTCGGCTCTCGGTCATATTTCCAAGTCGCGGGACCGAACCCGAACACAAGGGGGCCGTCGTCACGAAGAACGCTTCCTGCTCGTGCGGAGGTCTTTCCGCCGGTCTTGACCACCGCACAACTACCCGCGACGAGATTTGCCGGCGCGGGGGCGATCAGGGCGGCCGTGATTCCTGATTCAACGGCGAGGCGGAAATCGCGATGATCCGGAACGAACGAGTCGATGACTGAGACGCCCGGATCGACGGAAAACGCGGATTCTACAGTGTTTCCGTAAGCGCCCATTGACGAACGAACGTCGATCAGACCCGGACAAACGACGGCATCGTTGTAGTATGCGATTTTTGCGTCGTCGGCGATCTTTGCGTCTGGTAGAATCGCGGCGATCTTCCCGTTGGACAGGGTAATGATTCGCTTTGGTCCGATGGTGCCATCAGGTGCCACATAGCGACCTGCGACAATCGCCGTGGGGGCACGTTGCGAATTCTGTGCGCGAGCATGAGCGCCTGAGGCGACCACGGTCGTCGCAGCGGCAATGAGAGAGCAAACCATAGGCGTCGATCGAACGAACTGCATTACGATCCACCTTCCGATAGCTGCGGGGCTAAGTAGGCGAGTTTCCCGCCTACGAAAACGCGTTCGACAATTGAACTAGGATCACCGGGATCGCCCGACCAGATGACTAAATCGGCTTCCATTCCTTGCTCGATGCGTCCGATCCTTCTTGACATCGAAAGAAATCGAGAAGCGTCTCCGGTGAGCTTGTAGAGCCAAGCGTATTGTGTTGAGCCATTGAAACTCTTCTTGTAGCCGTTTGATGTTGCCAGTTGCGAGTTGAAGGCGATGAAACGTGCCGCCGTTGGGTCGTGGCCACCGCTTCCGATCATCCATCTCACCCCAGCACTCGTGAGAAGCTCGGCGTTGCGCGTTGTATGGCGGCGGAACTCTGTGTCTTCGAAGACCGCAGTTCTGCCAACCTGCCCCAAGACGACCGGAACCTCAGACGTCGCCAGCGCGTCCGCGACGAGATACGCTTCGGTAGCCCCTTCGATGACGATATCAAGATTGAACTCGTCTGCGAGGGCAAGGGCATTGAGAATGCCGTCGGAGCGATGGGCTTCGATTCGGACTGGGAATTCGTGGTCGATGGACTTGAGTATCACGTGGGAGACGGCGTCGAACGCTGGTTTTGCAGGTTTTTTTAGCTCGTCTTCGTCTTTTTTCTCGTCCCCGTTGTTGTCGCCGTCCTTACCGCTATCGCCCTGCTTGTCGTCGTCTGAACCATCCTCAGCCAGGGGCGTCTTCTCCGAGCCCGGAGCGAAGAAACTGCGAAGACTGGTATGCTTACCATCTCCGTCCTCTTTTTCTTCCTCTTTGTCGCCATCTTCCTTTTCGTCGTCGCCTGGATCGGGAGCGGGCGTCTTGTCATCGGTGGACTTTTCGTCTTTTGGGGACTCATCCCCCTTCTTGTCGCCGTCCTCTTTGTTGCGAAGTTCTTCGAGCTTTTTGACGTACTCTTTCAAATCTTCGTCATAGTCTTCGAGTGATTCGCGGTAGTCGATGGCGGATTGAAATTGCTTGCGGATGGCGGCAAATGTCTTAATGCGTGCGATCGGGGAACGGTCTGATCCGAAGTTGACGCAGAGCGCGGCGTCCTTCTCGCGAACGATGCCGGCGGACTTTCCTGCACCGGGTGCGAGCTGAATGATGGCTGCGGTTCCGTTGATTCCAGCCCCGCCGTCTGCGCCGATGTAGATCGTTGTTACGCCGTGTCTAAGTGCTTCGCGGAAGTCGTTTCGAGCGTATCTGTCGAACCCGTCTTGGGCGCGGGAAGTCGCTTTGCCATCGCTGGCGCCTCCGGTTCGACCGAGCGTGCTCCAGACATCGATGAGACCGGGCGTGACTGTCTTGCCGGCGCCGGCCACCTTTTTCGAGAGAAATGGCGCTTTCGCAGTTGCTCCGACGGCTTCGATCTTACCGCCCTTGATGATGATGGAACCTTTCTCGATGACCAACCCACTACCGGTCATGATCCTAGCGTCGGTGATGACGGTCGCTCGTTCTAGGAGTTGCCCGTGGGCGGGGGCAACGTGTAACGCAACAAAAAAAGCGATTGCGAATAGTCGGACGTAGCGCCGGCGCAGAAGCCCCCCGGCCATCGAAAATGTGAAGTGGCGGGTTTTCATCGCGAGAAGGTGCATCAATCCCCTCAACCTCGTAAACTCTGTATTTGCAGACTGCGTCCGGCGTCGAACTAACCTAAGCTCAACAACTTCACTATACTCGGCGCTACAGGATGAGAAAATACATAGAAATGGTTTCTGGGGCAAAACAGAAAATATGCACAAGTATTTACAAACCGTCGCGTCAACACAGTTACGCGTTGCTTGCGATGGCAACCAGTCCGTATCAATATAGATATGGCTATGGCGGGAGGAAAAAGATTTGCGCGGAGTCGCGGAAACTTTTTTTTGGACGGGGTCTATTCGAGCCGCCCGTCAGACAGACGAGGGTCTCTGGCTTCAAGGAAATCGCAGACTACTCGTCCTGCGAGTCTTCCGACTCGCCGCAGCTTGCATTGGGGTCAGTTTCGTAGGGAGTGGCGGGACCTTCTGCGGGCACGGCTTTTAGCGCCGGAATCGAATCAGCTTTGTCGTCGTCGATCTTGGGTAGATCTTTGAGGGAAGAGAGGCCAAACACCTCTAGGAACTTGGTCGTTGTCCCGTATAGCAATGGTCTCCCGATTTCTTCGGCGCGTCCGACGATGCGGGCGAGATTCACATCTCGCAATCGCGACAACATCTCGCCGCATGCGACGCCGCGAACCGCCTCGACCTCGGCGCGGAGGACTGGCTGCTTATAGGCGACGATCGCGAGGGTTTCCAAAAGCGCTGGCGATAGTCGCGAGTCAGACCGCGCTTTGAAGAGCTTACTGATCCAGCGATCGTACGTTGGCTGGGTCATGATCTGATAGCCCTTGGCGATAAGCTCGACTCGAAACGATGCGCCCTCTCGCTCGTATCGCTCGTTGAGGGCTTCGACGTGGTTTTTCACATCGCTCGCCGTCCCAACTCCGAGAATTTGGGCGATCTTTCCTCCCGAGAGAGAGTCGTCCGAGGACATCAACAAAGCCTCAACAATCGCTTCGGGCGAGACTTCTTCGTGTTGGTCTTGAACTTCTTGATTTTCAATGTTGTCCACTGTCTCAGTCATAGCCCACCAATATAATGGACGGGAGGCTGTTGGGGTAGCACCTTCGACAAAGTCGCTCTTCATGCAGCCAAGAGTGAGCCTTTTTTCGCTTGCCGCTTGGGTGTGAAACGTAGTTTTCAACTGAATGGACCCGCTGATGTTATTGCGTAAACGAGGCCGTTTCGCTATACACTCCGCTTCGGATTCGAGTGATCTTTGAGGCAACAAACGAATGGCAACCACGGTAAACAAAATCAAGAACGCTGACTTTTCGCGAGGAGCGAAGACGCCCACGAGCTGGACATGGTCAGGATCGCCCTCGGGAGCTTCCTGGGAGCGAACGCCTGCGACCAAGACGGCGAAAGCAATAATGAGCCTCGATTGTACACGTCCGAGTGGGCGGGCGCTCTGGTCCCAGACGGTTGTCTGCAAACCCGATGAATATTACCGCATTGATGCGGTGGTCGCGGCTGACGCGACCGTGGCGGACGTTCGCGGCGGGGTTGTCATCGTAATCGAGGCACTCGAAGACGGCGAGGTCGTCGATACACGATCGACGCCGGGGATCCATCGGGCTCTGACGCCGGAGACGGTTCGCGCATTCTATCTCGTTCCTGAGGGCGTGAGACGGCTTAAGATTTCTGTCGGACTGGTCGAGGCCTTCGGTAAAGCTGAGCTGCACGCAGTGCGATTCATTGAGATGATTGAGCCAGATGAGTTGAGTCATCCGTTGGCTGTCCCTCCGCCGCCTCACGAGGTGCCTGCGCCGCTCTTGGCGAAGAGCGTTTGCGTCTGCTCTGTCACGGCTGCCGACCGGCGGGTGGCGAGGCTTCTCGCGCAAGCATTGGGCGAACGGAGAGTTTCTAGTGTTGCGCCTGCCGCGTTTAAGCCAACGACTGCTTCCTCTGATGCGATTCTTTTCCCTGATGATACGCTCCCTCGTTCGATCCGCTCTGTTTCAACGCTTGCCAAGCTCGCGGAGGATCGCATTGTGATTGTATCGCTTCCGGCATTCTGTGCGATTGCCGGCGACGACGTGTCATTTCGCCGTGTCGAGCAAACCGACGATCCGATCAATGGAAAAATCATGTGGGGTTGTTATGCGTCGCGTGGATTCGCCTTGCACGATGTTTTTCCACATGCATGGGCTGGAAAAGCTGAGGCGAGCTATGCGCATCATCAATTCCGCGGCGGGAAGAAGTTCAAGGAATTCTGCAAGAAAAACAAGTTCGAGGTCTTTCTCGACGCGATGTGCGACAAGGAGTCAACCTCGGATCAGCCGATGGCCCTGTACCGCGAAACCTCAAGCGGGGCGCTTTTCGTGCTGGATATCGAGCCGGTCGAGGCGGTCGGTACGACGATGAACGAACCGGCGATTGCGATGCACCTGCTTCTTTCGGTCTTGGGACATAGTCAGCACAATCTGGGGCAGTTCGCGTCGCCGACTTACGAAGAAAAGAACCTACGGGACTCGATTCGAGAGATGGCGGTTCGTATTGAAGCGATCCATGTGCTCGATGAAGACTTGCCAAGCGACCAAATCACAGAACAGCTCGTCACCATCGGGTCGGAAGACCAATCGTTCGGACTTCCGCTGGAAACCAAACCGGTTATTTTGGTTCGAAGTGGCTTACAGTCGGGCGATGCCGAAGCAATTCACGGCGCTTGGACTTGGTTTAAGCAGCTCGTTCGGCCCGCGCCGTTCACTTGCCCCTATGGCGAGGCGATCGCGTCCGCGTTCAGGTTCGCCTGGATCCCGTCGATGGCCCCGCTCGACCAGCGCGCGGGGTTGATTCGCACGAACCGCGACCCCATCGCGGAGATGGCGATTGATACGGACGATGGCGAACTCGCGATGATGATCGATCTTGTATCGCGACCACGCAACCGAGTTCGGGTCTGTTTTTCTGAGCACAGCGACGAATTTGAGCGCTACGCAACGCAGCTACCACAGCTTTTCGCTGCTTTTCGACCGGGGAATTACTTTATGCCCACGGTCGGACCTGGCGGAGACTTTGGGGATCGTAGCGCGTACGAATGGCAATTCGCCCAGACGCCAATCGAGGTCGTGGTGGATTCCGAATCGTTCGATGCGCCGGAATACGCGCAACTTCGCGACACGAATGTCGGACTGGTGCGAATCGAAGTGCCAGGGTGTGACGCCGACTTTGCTGCATGTTCGATCCATCGAACAGACGTGGCAGCCACCGCTCTTGAGCACGTGATCGGTCTTCAATATGGACTGATCGGCGTTAACCGGACGAAATCACGGATCCGGTACGATGGTTTCGCGCCGATCAAGCCCGGCGACGCAATCATCGCCCGCACGGACGGGACAGCCATCCTGCAAACGTCTGCAACGGCGAGCTAGACGAAACGATCGCGATAAGACCTACACCGCGCGGCGAGCGAATCTGATTGCTTGCTTGAGCGGGACGATGGCAGCTTCGGGAATCATCCCAAGGTGTCGAACCGTTATGCCGAGAACATCCGCATCGACCGCCGCCTTGAGCGCCGCGGTAAGATCCGCAGCCTCCCCCGCAACCGCCAGCGCCGCTGGAAACGCAATCTCCACCGAGTTCTCGTTCTCTTCGGAAACGTCCTGAAACTCCTCGAGCGACCCGACGAACACCTGCAGGGTTGTCGAGGAAGAAGCGGCGATGTCGCACATGTTCTCTTCTGCGAAAATCACCTCCCCGCCGCTCTTTGCTTCGACGATCTCGAACAGGTCCGCAACCGTCTCAAGATGCGTTGACCAATACGCCTGCATCGCCGCATCCATATTCGGCATTGCGTCGTGGGCACATTCGTCTCGCGGACCTCGGTCGATCGCTTCGCCCACCGCTCGCCGAACATCAATATTGACCGCAGCAACATCGATTCCCTCGCGACCCGCCTTCGCTGCGCATGCGTCACAGAAACACCATGTCAGAAGAGCTTGCTCGACGGTATCGAGCAGGGCTGCGTCGTAGCTTCGCGGCGTACAGAGAAGATCATCGCAACCGGCGACCATATCCGAGACAACGAGCTCCGCGTCGCTTTTGAGTTCCTGCAGGGAGGCGGCGAGGCCACCGACGTAGGTTTGCACATCGACGTTTGAGGGGCAGACGCAATCTTGAGACTTCGCGCCCAGCGCATTAATCGCGGCGAACTCAGGGTAGCGATTCGCCATCCCACCGCCTCGTAGCGCCGAGCCGATGAAGCGCACGCCCAGTCCGTGATGATCGCACACGTCAATCGCCCGTCGCATCGAATCGTTTTCTCTTGCGAGGTCGGCGATGACGGGTTTGCAATCCGAGGACTCGAAATCTGAATCCTTCGGCTTGTATAGAAGCCCCCCGGACGATCGGACCATCCCCGCTGTCTCGCCGAACCGATTCATCGCTGAAAATGGCGGCGTGGACGCCCAGAGTGCGACACCGGTAATTCCGACTTCGCCGTGCAGACATTCTAGGCGTTTCTCTCCGGCGGGCGAGACTACATCCCAAGGATACGCTTCTACAAAGAATGGGAACATGTCCTGGCTTTCCAATATGGTGTTATTTGGTGCATCAAGGGGGTCATTCTAGCGTCCTGGCATCCGGAAACCAGAACCTCTTGGAACGAAAAATGCTCCGTACTGATTTTCGTTGACTCGCGGCCGATGGTTTTGTAAAATAGTGCTGGGAAAGGTTATCGCTGCGGTTTTTCTTGGAGACTGACGATGGCAATTCGCTTTTCAAATATCTTGCTGCCGACTGATTTCTCCAAGGTCGGCGAACCGGCGACGTGCTACGCGCGCGAACTCGCCCAAACCTTCGACGCGCAACTACACTGCATCCACGTCGTTGACGACGCCTATCAATCGTGGAGTGCGATCGGACCGGAAAGTCTGCCCATGGGTCCGCCTCCCGAGGAAATGCTGGAGCTTGGTCGGACGCGAATGTCGAAGTTCTGCGCCGAAGCCTTTGACGACCTGAGCACCAAACCGACGATGCACGTCGCCTACGGCAGACCGTTTGCCGAAATTATCGGGTACGCACGAGGACATGCGATCGACCTGATCGTCATGGGGACGCACGGGCGCGGCGCGATCGCGCACATGCTGCTAGGGAGTACCACGGAGAAGGTCGTGCGAAAATCTGCCTGTGCGGTCCTAACGATTCGAACGGGCGATGAACCGTTCACTATGCCCTAGCGACCCTTACGCCCTGCCCACGCCGACGCCGTCGAAAATAAGGTGACGCATGCCGCGCGTTGTGATAGGCTCGCAACGGAACCAAGCGCCAACCCAGCAGACAACAAGCATGGACACGCACCCAAGACATGACACGAACGCTCACGTTGCAGAACGCGTACGGGCTTGTGGAATGTCAGCCGCAATCGGGGCTGCGTGTCTGCTTTATTTTGGTTTCGCTCGTCTCTTGGAACCCAACGCGACTGACTTGTTTTCAACGTCTTGGCTGATCCTCTATCACACCGCTCGATGGGGTGGCGTGCTGATGGCGGGGATTGCGCTTTGGCTGTGGTCTGGACATGTTGTAGCGATGCTCGCCGACGGTGTCATCGCGACTCTAATTGGCGTGCTTCTGGTTGTCACCGGACTTGGCATGGGCGTCGATGGCGGGGGGTTGTTTCAGACGCTGATCAACTTCTTTTGTGGGTACATGTTTTATTCATCTGGTGTGCAAAATGGGCGGGATTACTTTCGTCTCACAAAGAATGCAGACGCGCTAACCGTGAACGATGCTCGAGGACAAACTATAGCGAATGTCAAACATGAAACGACGTTACGCGAGATCTTTGTACCAGAACCGACCGCACCTGCTCCGCGAATCGAAGCACGCGATCCCGAGATACGTACCCCAAAACTGAAACCGGTCGTCGAACCTGAGTCCGTCCCCGATTCAAAGCCGCCAACGGGCGGGTATCTCGCTTCGTTCGCAAAGAAAGACCCGAATAAAGACGCGTAACCAGATCGCACCGCCGACCAAGCGATACAATCCATGGACCCAACCCACGACACGCCCACGATCCCACCTGAACTAGCACGTTACTCGCGGCAAATTCTCCTTGAAAAAATTGGCATGGCGGGACAGCGTAAATTGGCTGAGTCCCGGGTATTGCTGGTTGGGTGTGGTGCATTGGGGACTGTCCTCGCTAGCACGCTGGTTCGCTCTGGCGTGGGGTTCGTCCGCCTTTGTGACCGGGATTTCATTGAGCCGAATAACTTGCAGCGGCAAATTCTCTTTGATGAGGACGACATCGCCGCTAATTTACCCAAGGCTGTGGCAGCGACGAAGAAGCTTGCAAAGATTAATAGCGATGTCACGGTCGAAGCGGTCGTTGATGACGTGAACGCAACAAATTTCGAACGTCTCGCGGGTGACGTGTCCCTCATACTCGATGGGACCGACAATTTCGAGACGCGCTTTTTGATTAACGATTACTGCGTGAAAAATGGCAAACCCTGGGTGTATGGTGCCGTGATCGGGACGACGGGCCTTTGCATGGCAATCGTTCCGCATGATACGCCTTGCCTTCGGTGCGTGTTTGAAGACGCCCCGCCGCCAGAGATGAGCCCGACGTGCGACACGGCTGGCGTACTCGGTCCGGCGGTCAATCTTGTGGCGAGTTTTCAGGCGACAGAAGCAATCAAACTGCTCACCGGGCAAAATAACCAGATCAACAGGAGTCTGATGCACATCGACGCATGGGCCGGTCGGGTATCGCAAATGAAAGTCCAATCCGCCCGTGAGGCGGGTAACTGCCCATGCTGCAAGCGAGGCGAGTTTCCCTATTTGAGCGGCGAGCTTTCCTCGACGACGACGACACTTTGCGGGCGGGATGCTGTGCAGGTGCAGCCCGGTGGAGCGTTGACCGTTGATTTCGCTTCGATCGCCAGGAAGCTCGAACCGCTGTCTGGGGGCCAAATTCGTTTCAACCGATTCATGCTGCGAGCAACTGTCGAAACGTGCGAGATGACGCTTTTTCCTGACGGGCGAGCGATCATCAAGGGCACATCCGACTCAAAGCGTGCCCGATCCCTTTACGCAAAGTACATCGGAACGTAGAAACTATTGGGAACGTAGAAACTATCGGCATGTTGAAACCGCGCGGGGGCAGGCCTATTACCCGTTCGCAAAGCAAGAGCCAAAGGAAAATCGAATCGCGATGACCGGACCGGACACAAATACCAAGACCATCTACCTCGACAACGCCGCGACGAGTTGGCCTAAACCGCTGGCAGTCGTTGAAGCGGTCACGCGGTTTCTCGTCTATTGCGGCGGAAGCTCTGGGCGGGCAGGGCACCGGGCGTCGCGCGACGCGGAGCAGATTGTTTTCACGGCGCGAACGCACATCGCGAAAATGCTCGGCGTCGACGATCCACACCGCGTCGCGGCATGTTTTAACGGAACCGATGCGCTGAACATCGCGATCAAAGGTACGCTCAGCGAAGGCGATCACGTCGTATGCACAGCCATCGATCACAACAGCGTATCGCGCCCGCTTGAAGCGATGGCGGAGCGTGGATTCATCACACTGACACGAATCCCGGTCGGCGAAAACGGATGCATCGATTCGGCGGACGTTGGCAGCGCGATGACACCCGCCACGAAACTCGTCACGGTCTGCCATGCCAGCAACGTGACCGGAGTGATTCAGCCAGTCGTCGAAGTCGGGAAGATTGTCCGCGAACACGAAGCTTTCTTTCTTGTTGATGCAGCCCAGACCGCCGGTGTGCTTTCGCTGAATGTGGAAGAATGCAAGGCTGACCTTGTCGCGTTTCCTTGTCACAAGTCACTCCTAGGACCACCGGGACTTGGGGCGTTGTACGCCGGTCCGCGTACGAACCTTCGCCCTTTCCGCGAGGGCGGAACAGGAGCTGACTCAGAGAACCCGGTTCAACCAAGTGAGTTACCGACACGTTTGGAAGCAGGAAGTACCAACGTCGCGGGGTGGGCTGGATTGTGCGCCGCGATGGCGCAACTTGAACCCGAAAAGACCCTGGAACACGAGCGAGGCCTGCTTTCTCAGTTGACCGACTCCATAGCAAACGTTGAGGGTATTCATCTCGTCGGGAACCCGGACCATCGCCAGCGCGTCGGCGTTATGTGTGTGAACGTCGACGGATATTCGCCGCAGGAAGTCGCCGCTATTCTCGATGAGTCATTTGATGTCGCCGTTAGACCCGGTCTTCACTGTGCGCCTTACATGCACCGAGCGCTAGGAACGTTTCCGGACGGGGCTGTTCGGATCGCTCCGGGACCGTTTACGACGTCCGATCAAATCGCTCGTGTGAGCGAGGCTCTTTCGCAAATCGCGATCGTTGCAGATGGTGTATCGCGATAGACATCGCGCCCCTCTTCCCTGCGACGACAACGAATACAACCTAATGAGCACGAGTCGGATTTCGATACGCTAACGCCTCCCTTCTCGGACCACCGCGAATTTCTTCGAAGTGATGATACGGACCTTGCTTGATGCAGGGGAAATATCGTACGTTTCTCATGAGTATGAATCCGCCTGCATGGTGATGACACGGTGGAGGCGGACGCCGGAACCGACACGACGGGGTTCACTCGCTGACGACGTCGCGTTTTTGACATCGATCGCACAGGGGGGGAGACCGTTCGTTACGCGTCAGCGTTTGCGCGGTGGTTGAGGAAGTCGTTCCCGCCGTATCGACATGATACATACCGATGGCTAACTTTGCGTAGTCACCCGGCGATGTGCAGTCAGCAACGGGAAGAAAGAGAGAGGGGGCGTGATGAAGAAGATGATCTGTTCACATAAGACGCCGAATAGGCGCCGGGGCGCTGTCGCCGCGATGGTGATGGTCTGTCTCGTGGTGCTGATCGGAATGACATCGCTGACGATTGACGTCGGAATGATGTACCGCGCTCGCGCGGAAGCCCAGGCTGCGGCGGACGCGGCGGCGCTTGCCGCGGCGATGGAGCTTGCTGGGGGTAGCGTCGCGGACATGCCCGCGGCAATCGCCACCGCACGACTCGTCGCAGCCCAGTACGCGGGAATGAACGACGTTCTCGGCAGCAACGCATCGGTCGATACCAATGGGGGGAACTCAGCAACGGGCGATGTTGTCATCGGGTATCTCGCCGATCCACACGACCCGACCGAAGTGCTTTCGTTTGCTGACCCGAACCAGTTCAATACGGTTCGCGTTCGGGTGACACTTGACGGATCTCAAAACGACACTGTTCCCTTCTTCTTCGCGGGCATCTTCGGCAAAACCGAAACCACCGTCGAAGCGGAGGCCTACGCGACCATGCAGTTGGGCAGCCCGAACGGGTTCGCGCCCGGCGGGGAAGCAGGAAATGCATCCCTGTTGCCCTTCGCACTCGATGAAGGGATCTGGCAACAACTCCTCGCGGGCACATTCACAACCGGCGACAACTATTCGTTCGACCCTGACACCGGAACCGTCAGCCCGGGTTCAGACGGAATCCTTGAGGTAAACATGTACCCAGGCGCTGGTCCTGTTCCGCTTCCTCCTGGAAACTATGGGACCGTGGATATTGGTTCTGCGGGGAACAGCACAGCTGATCTCGCCAGACAAATCACTGATGGCGTCAGCGAAGATGACATCATTGATCTTGGCTTCGAAGTTACTCTTGAGGATGGACCATTCTTGCTGAACGGCGATACGGGCATTAGTGCGGGCATCAAGGACGAACTTGCAAGCATCATCGGTGTTCCGCGCACGATCGTCCTCTTCGACTCCGTTAGCGGCAACGGTAACAATGCGATGTACAACATCACCGACTTCGCCGGGGTACGGATCATGGACGTCAAACTGACTGGTTCGAAGGCCAGCAAGTACGTCATTGTCCAGCCCGCGTTCGTCGAAGACGGGACGGGTACGTTCGGTCCCGGTGGATCCGGAGCGGGCGGCGGATTCATGCTTCGCCCCGTCGAGCTTATTCGCTAGCCGTGATCTGGCGACCGGAGTTTCGAACTGCTCCTTTGCAACAACTCTTGCGAAGCCCGTGGGTGCGACCCGCGGGCTTATTTGATGGTGCGGAGCTCCGAGAACGAGCCGAATGAGGTGATTACCGGAGCAAGGCGATACGCTTGCGCGCGTTGCTTGCGTACGCCGATGCCGTATGCGACGCTTGAACTAGTTACGCTTTCTACAATTGACACAAGGATATTGGACCATGCCATCCAAAGTTGGGAATAAGAAAACGAAGTCCTCGCCCGTGGAAAAGACCCACCATACCAAGACCAACGCAGTGGCTACCAAGTCTCGCAGACCGAAAAGTAAGATCGAATCCAAGAAGCCGGTTCTTCATGAACCTACCCGCGACGATGTCGAAGGATGTGTGACCGTCACCGAGTTTTCGGAGATGATCGAATGCACCTTCGCTTCGCTGAACGCTCCAGACGCCGCCGACCACCTGGGAGGGCGGCAGACACCGCGCATCCAGGTGGATTTCGCCAAACCGCTTTGGGTTGTCTCCTACACGCACGAGCAGGAAGAGAAGCACGTCGGTGTTCGGGCGGAACTAATCGACGTTTCCGCCGACGGGCTGTGCGTTCTGATGGCGAAACCGATCCCCGTAGGGGCGATTGTTCGTTTCGCACTGGCGGACGAAGGAGGCGAACCTATTTTCGGATTCGCCGCTGTCGCACGAACCGCCCGTCGAGGCAAGAAATACTCGGTGGGCGTAACTTTCATGGACCGCGCTGACTCATTAGACCTCGATGAGCCGACCGACGCCGAAGAGCCGGAGAATCGATTGATTGACCGGTCAAGACTCGTCATCGCGCGAACGTTCCGACACGCGGGGTTAGTCGCTCGAAGATTCTTGGGCGGGCACCGATCTGTCAGAACGATCACCCGCCGCGAAGGGTGTAAGCGAGCTACGTTTCGAGTCGAAGCAAAGCTATTTTCCTACCGAGCCTCGCTCGAAACGGACGGAAACCAAGTCGCATTCGCGTCTTGGCCAATTCAGACCGAATCAAAGCATCTTTCTTCGACGGCGACTCAACCTACCCTCGTCGAACTCGAAGGCGATGGGTTCCGCGCAATTGCGACCGTCCTACCGAGCCAAATTATGTCGTGTGAACTCGGACCTGGTAGCGGGGCGACCGGGCAACGCTGCGTCAAAGTTCCGAGCTACGACGCCGCCTCGCTGAATATCGACTTGGGTCCGCCGCGCAGCGACAAGCACAAGCGGTGCGCCGCGCGAAACATAGCCACGCCCTCATCTCGCCGCTAGAGAACGGGTGGCGGTTGCACGAAGCAAGGTTCGTGCTATTGATAGCGACATGTCATCGCAACGCCCGGCGTTTAACCCAGACCTCGTGAAAGCTCCTGAAGCCAAGAAGAAGACTCCCCTAAAGGGGCCGCTCACCGTTTCACAGGTCACCGCGATCGTTCAGCGAGCGATCCTAGACGCGGTCCCAGCGACGATCCACGTCGTCGGCGAGGTCAGCAACTTTAAAAGACATAGCAGCGGGCATCTCTATTTTACGCTCAAGGACAACAGCAGCGAACTTTCGTGTGTCATGTGGCGATCGGACGCAGCCCGCCTCAAATTCGATCCCGAGAACGGGCTAGAAGTCATCGCGTCCGGAGCGGTCGAGGTCTTCGAGCGTGCGGGTCGCTATCAGCTCTACACGCGCAAGCTCGAACCCAAGGGGGTGGGCGCCCTCGATCTCGCCTTCCGGCAACTTTGCGAAAAGCTGAAGCAAGAAGGACTATTTGATCACAACACCAAGAAGCCGCTACCGCCCTTTCCGACGCGAATCGCCATCGTCACCAGCCCCACCGGCGCAGCGATCGCCGACATGATCCGAACGATTCAGCGGCGATACCCCTGCGTCCATGTGCTGGTCCACGCCGTTCGCGTTCAGGGTGAAACGGCTGCGGGGGAAATCGCGAGCGCGATCCGCTCAATCAACCGAAACAGCAAAAACCTTGGTGGAATCGACTTGATGATCGTGGGACGCGGCGGCGGGTCGATCGAGGATCTCTGGGCGTTTAACGAAGAAGTCGTCGCCCGAGCGATCTTCGCGAGCCACATCCCCGTCATCAGTGCCGTAGGTCACGAGGTTGACTTTTCGGTGGCGGACCTCGTCGCGGATGTCCGGGCTGCAACGCCAACCGCAGCCGCAGAACTCGCCGTTCCAGAATTGGAAGAAGTCGCTGCTGGACTAACCGGTCTAGCGAGGCGTATAGCCCGCGCAACACAGACGCACGCAGAACTTGCGACCACCCGCGTCAACGGCGCAGCCCAAAAAGCCCCTCTTAAGAACCCACTCGACCTCATTCGTCGTCGGGAGCAAATCCTGGACGAACTCGAACATCGAATGACGCGAACCGAAAGCACCCAACTCCACGACTTGCGAAAGCGAATAGAGAATGTAGAAACGACGGTGCAGCGAATCGCCCCGCACGCATACCTCGCAAAGACCGGCGGCGCATTGCGCGACGCTAGCTACCGTTTGCGATGGGCGATCGATGGGCGTATGCGCGATGCGTTTCAAAAACTTCGCCACCTCGCTCTTACACTTCCCGCGACAACATCCCATCGTTTCGACCTCTCGAGGGAGAAAGTTCGCACGGCTGAGACTGTCCTGGGCGCGGTTAGTCACAAGAGCGTCCTGGGTCGGGGATTCTCGATCACCCGGATCAAAAAAGGCGGGAAGGTTCTACGCTCTGTCAAAGACCTGACCGACCGTCAACGTCTCATCACGCACCTCGCCGACGGCGACGTCGAGACCGAAACCGTTAACATCAATCAAATGGAGCTATTCGACTAATCATGAGCAAGAAAAAACTATCTTTTGAACAAGCGCTCGATCAACTCGAGACGATCGCCGAACAAATCGAGCAGGGAAAGATTGGACTGGAAGAGTCGATTGAAAAGTACGAGGAAGGAATGGGCCTAGTCAAACAGTGTCGAGATATTCTGTCCAAAGCGGAAATGAAGATCCAAAAATTACAAGAACGCGCCGACGGTACGCTCGAAACTGCACGTTTCGCCAAGCCAAAGACGTAGCGTGCTTCGCCGGTCAACCAAGTAGGCATCGCGGTTTGTTTCGACCAAGAGGCTCGACTACATCCGCTCCACGAGGCGATCGATCAAGAAGCTCGAGCGCTCCAGAGCCTGGTCCGTGAAAGTACCGAAAAAAGACCGGACACTCTCAAAGTTTTCCGCAAAGCTCTCGCGATCGCCGCAACGTACTACTTGTTGTAAGTGCTTCGCGGAGGAAACGAACGACTCCATCACCCGCTGCGTATCCGGATTGGACATTTGAATCGACGCATACAGGTCAGGAGATTGAGCAAAGTGTCTCGCCGTCATCAGCAGCTCCATAAGATATACCGGTGACGTAAACTGAAGCGTTTCCTCGACCGAAACCCCAAGATCTGACAACGTCCGACCTGTCACCTCAGTCGCAAAATGCGTTAATACCTGGACGACCGCCATTGCTTTATCATGCGACTCAGGCGTGCACTCCATCAGCACCAACCCTCTCGCTCCCAGCATCTGCTTCAACCAACTCAGCCATTCATCTCCGCGACCAGGACAAAGCACCACCCGCTGCCCCTGTAGCGAGTGAACGCTTGGGGCGAAGAGCGGATGCGTTCCGATGACGGATCCGCTACATGCGTCGAGCATTACCGACAACGGTTCACACTTGACGGAAGTAACATCCAACAGCAGAGCGTCCTTTCGAACCATCGGTCCGATCTCACGAATCACGTCGCACGTCTTTTCGATAGGTACACTTACAATCACAATATCCGCAGTGGCAGCCGCAACCTCAGGACGAAGGTCCGTATCGACATCCGATATCATGATCGCGTGTCCGAGGTCACCGAACAGTTCCGCCATGCAACGCCCCATGCCGCCACGACCACCGATCACGGCGACGGTACGCGGCGTGATGTCGAGCGGAACCTCGGCCTTCAGCGCAGCTTGGCGGTCGCGACTTCCCCACAGAATCAAACGAAACAAACTCTCCGCTAGCTCTGTCGAAACGCCAACAGATCCCGCACGCTGGCGGCGGTCTTCGAGAATGGAACGTTCACGCGCGATATCTCGGATTCCGATTTGATGCTCACGCTTGAACCGAGCGACTTCGCCAATATACCCGTTCCGCCGCGCGAGAAGCCCAATGATGTCGCGATCGACGGTGTCAATCATTGCCCGCAGTTCGTGCAGCGACCGGGCTGACGGCGATCCCTCGGGTTTACGTTCATTCGATGACATCTACGAAGCTCCGCTTTGATGCAATTCGTCGACTAAAATCACCACACTCAACACTCGCTTGACCGATTGCTCCCTCGGCTCGGCCTAACCGATGACAGGAGTTGCCTTCGCTGCTTTAACAAGCTTCCCAATCGCCTCGTCGATCTCGGCTTCAGTCGAAAAACGACCAACACTCAATCGAACCGCACCGAACGCGACCTCTTCAGGAATATCCATCGCGGCGAGAGTGGCTGAGCGTTGCGCTTTTCCTGAATGACACGCAGCACCCGTGCTCGCGAGTACGTCGGGGCATCCCGCCATCACCTCGCCCCCGATTCGCCCGCGAAAACCAACACAAAGCGTATTCGACAGACGATCCGTTCGGTGACCGAGCAATACAACGTCGTCCCCCAATCCTTCCGAAAGACCCGCATGAAGTCTGTCGCGTAAGTTCGCGACGTGCGAATGATCCGAGTCCTTCTCCGCAAGCTCAGCCGCCTTCCCAAGTCCGACGATCAGCGCGACCGGTTCGGTTCCCGCACGAATCCCGCCCTGATGACCAGCCCCATGATGCAGCGGGTCGAGCGTCACACCCTTTTTAATGAAGAGCGCGCCAACTCCCTGCGGACCATAGAACTTGTGCCCAGCGATCGTGAGAAAATCAACGCCAAGTTTATCCACACGCGTTTCAATCTTCCCGCATGACTGGGCAGCGTCGGTATGGACCAAGACCCCCGCCTCCCGCCCAATCGACGAAATCTCTGGGACATCCTGAATCGTTCCGACCTCATTGTTTGCGTGCATAATCGAAATCAGAATTGTTGTCGGTCGAATTTCGCTGGCAACCTCGTCGGGGTCAACACGCCCCTTCGAGTCGACGCCGACGTAGCTAATCTCATACCCGAGCTTCTCGAGAAACTTACAAGGGTTCTTGATCGCCGGGTGCTCGATGCTCGAGGTAATAATGTGCTTGCCCTTGTCCGCCAGCGCGAACGCGACTCCCTTAATCACATGATTGTTAGACTCTGTCCCGCCGGAGGTGAAAACGACTTCATCCGCCGAGACGCCCAGTAGCGACGCAACCTGGGCTCGTGCAGTGTCGATAGCCTTACGCAACGGAACACCAACCCCATGCGAACTGGTCGGGTTGCCGAAATACTCGCCGAGATACGGAAGCATCGCGGCACGCACGCCAGGATCCATGGGCGTCGAAGCGTTGTAGTCGAGATAGATCATTGGTGTCGTCACCTTTCGTAAAGTCCGGGCAGTACCCGATTGCTTGCGGGCGAGTTTCGTCCGATCATACCGCACCTATCGACTCAGGACGAATCACGCCCTCCAATCCGAGGTCGGTGCTCAACCAACCTTTCGCGAGCGTCGATCTTCTACGCGGGGAAGCCCTAAAAAGCTGACCCGTTTGGGGTTCGACCGATAACCGTACGCGAAGTTTCAAGCAAAAGTTCAGGAGTACTCAGCAATGACCACGCAGACCGACCAACTAGGCGACACGATTCAAGACTTGCGAAACGCAGCCGACTCCGCCCTGAACAGCGGAACCGCGGACGACTTCGCATCCTTCGAGAGATTCGTCAACGAAGTTGAAGCATATGCTCGCGAGCTTCAACAATCCATGTGGGGCGACGAAGCGCGCACTGCCATTTCACATCTCAAGGCAGGCAAGCCACTGACAGCGGACGATCATGACGTGATCCGAGCCTTCATGATCTCCGACGCACAGGCCTACCTCGAACACGAAAACGATTTCAACAACTGGATCAGCGAATTCAAACGCCTGGTCACCGATCTAGAGAAACGCGCAAACAACATTGATCGAGATACGATCGCCGACTTCCGAGGCGTCCTCAAGGACACCATCCGAGTCGTCCCAGACATTCGCAACTTCTACGCCGAGAAACTTCGCGTCCAGAAGTTCGAAGAAGCGCTCCTGTCGCTCGACGACGCGTCACGCAAGATGCTCGCCCAGGTGATGACCGAGCAGATTCGCAGCAGCAAGCGCTAGGCGCTAGGCCTGATAAAGCAAATCGACACCGAACCCGTCCGCCGCTAGCTTTGACAAGCGTCGGGCGGGTTTTCTCATCACGCATCCCACCAAACTCGAGCGCACGGTCGCGACGTCCCGAAGTTCGTTGTAAGCTACCCGTGTCATGACGTACGATTCCCGCATCCAACTCCCCGTATCATTCTCGCTCAAGGACGGGCGCGAATCTAGAATTCGCCCCACTACCGAAGACGACGCCCGGGAGCTTTGTTCGATACTTCCACGAATGCACGACGAATCGGAGTGGCTAAACTACATGCCAGGGGAGTTCGACAAGGACGAGCGGTGGGAACGGAACTTTATTCGTGAACAGATCGCAAAACCCACGGCGATCATGATCGTGGTCGAGGTGGGCGGGAAAATCATCGCCACCGGTGGCGCGGGGTCGCTCGAGTACAAACGATACGCTCACCACGCCGAGGTAGGACTCGCAATTCTCAAGGACTATTGGGGCCAGGGTCTAGGGCGGAAGCTGATGGAATTGCTCGTCCAATGGGGTCGCGACCGCGGACTTCGCAAGATGTACTTGAAGACCTTCGACGGAAACGATCGGGCGATCGCGATATACGACTCACTTGGTTTCAAGATCGAAGCTCGTCTTAGACAAGACTTCCGACGCAACGACGGAACCTTTGGCGACACGATCATCATGAGCTTGAATTACTAGCTAGTCCGCCTCATCGCCAAAATTGATCCGGGTGGTCGGGGTGGTCGGGGTGGTCGGGGTCAGGGTGGTCGGGGTCGTCATCTTGAAGCTTCCAACTATCTGCTTCTTCCGCTTCATCAATCTCGCGTTCCATGTGCTGAAACATCTTCTCTTGAAGGGGCGCGAGCCGGCGATACATCGCGAGTGTCGCCTTGTGCGACTGAGCGATCACGCCCAACTGTGCAATCTGCCACTTACTCAAACACGCGGACTCTTTGATGTTCGAAAACGGATCGCAAAGAAGCTCCGGGGACCCATCAGATTGCCTACGAAAGAATTCACAGTCTTCGCATCGTAACATCAATTATTCTCCAATTACCCCGCAACGGCTTTTCCAAACTTTGTAATCACCGCATCTTACGCGCAGTTTTTGCCAACCGAGTATTGAACGCGAGGAACTTCCCTCGCCTTGCCACGTAGTGACACTGTCGCAAAATTAAAAATGAGAATTCTCTTGCCAACCGATCCGATTTCGAGGATACTACTTCGTATTCAATAAGTCCACTTACCGACCCGTCCCCCCCATGGGTCGGTTCCCCAAGGCCCGGTCCACCCCACCGGGCCTCTTTTTTGCGCTGTCCTCGCGAAACAACAAAGTCCAAGCACAGCGCACGAAAAAAGGGCGCGCCCGTGATGGACA
>JAJDDZ010000286.1 GCA_029260025.1 Phycisphaerae bacterium
CCTCAAGTAATGACCCCTCGACCGGACCATTCCAAAGCCAAAGCATCGCCTCAAAGTGATCACTTGGGGCCTTGAGAATCTGCTGAATCCTCGGCGCAAGGTCAGCCAATGTTACATCAGCCTCGGTCAAACGCGCCACGACACGATCCAGATAGGACTGAGGAAGGATCGGAACCAATTCGAGAAGATCCTCTTTCCAAGTATCCCCGCGCGACGCGACGATGGCATCGACGATTCGCTCCAGCAGGCCCGCGTCCAACGTTTGCGCGGCGGCGGCGTTCAGGTCCTCGCACCCACCGACCGCAACGCGTGGCAACGCGAAAGGGTCATCCGCCCCGGCGATCTCGCCCAGATGAGAAGCCATCGCAGCCACGACACAAGCGGAGGTCGCCTTCCCATCGATCAGCTTTTGGGCTTGTTTCGAGAGCGTTTCATAGCAGTCCAATACAGTTTCTTGGCATACGTCATCGCCCCGACCCGGACAACCTTGAACATACTTCGTCGCAATCCCATAGCGATCCAGCGGATCGCGGTGGCGGTTAAAGTCTTCAAGCATCATCTGCTCAGCCGACACTGGGGCATCGTCGTACGTAATGGTGTAGGGCGACCGACCCTCGACGCGAATCTGCGGACACTTTTTCACCGCGGCCCGCGCTTTGGTCCACCACTTCTTAAAATCGTCTTCAGCAATGACCGAAGGACACAGAAGATCCATCAGTTGATCGCTGTCCAGCGTATTACCATTCTCGCGGCACAACGCGACCACAACCGTGTCAGGTTGCTTGTTCATTCGTTCGGCAAGACCCGTAGCGTCGAATTGTTTCTGAACAGCGAACTCTTCCTCGCCCGCAGGACGGAACCGGTCAGCAAGATGCACCGCACCCAACTCTTCTTCGCCATCTGCGGTCTTAACCATAAACGTCCAATCGGAGATATCGACCGACTCGACTTTTCCAGCTTCATCGTCATCGCGACCAGCAAGAAAACTACCGGGCTCAAGAGAGAGACAAACATCAAGCGTGCGAAGCGCACGGCGAACAGGACGCCCGCTAGGAAGACCAGCCTCGCTCAGAAGCGCTTCAAACCCATCACGCGAACCGAAGTGACCCCGGTAAAGTTCGGAAACCTGATTACGAAGCTCATCGCTATCGCCGATCGCTTGCAAGCAAGCACCGGCCACACGAATGACCTCGTCCGCGGCGAGTCGTTCCTTAACCCCTTCAACCAACGTCGCCGTCAGCGTCTCCGCGAGAGTCTTGTATTGAGACTTGGCGAGGGTGCCAACGATCGGCGCATATTCGCAGAGTTTCGCGGGCGTCGCGCCCGAGGATTCCGCTATTTGCATCCAGGCTTCTTCGACGGCGTTGGTGTTTCCACCGTTCGCCAGCTGCATCAACTCTCTTGCACTTATCAATTCGGTCAAGGTCATTCTCCGTCCACTCAGAAGTCGCGCTACGCCGAGCAGGGCAGTATCGCGCGCAAATCCCCTCTTGTCGAGTCGGGCGGTAGAAAAAACGGCGATCAGGACAGATTAGGTGGGGTTGTGAGTTGCCAGCGAGAGCTGTGAACACTCAGGAATTCCCGGCAAGGCACATTCGCGAGCAGCTTGATAGGCACGAACCATCCCCTCGCATGTGGCCTCCCAGCTGAAGCGATTGGCCCTCTCCAGCCCAGAAACCACGAACGACGACCGACAACCCCTCTCGTCGCTCAACCCGTGAATCCAGCTAGCCACGTCACCTGCATCAGTAGGTTCGACCAAAATACCAGCCTCCCCAACGACCTCAGGCAGCGAAGCCCGGTTCGCAGCGATCACCGGACAGCCATAAGCCATCGCCTCAAGAACCGGCAGTCCAAACCCCTCATTCGTCGAAAGCATCAAGAGAGCCCGAGCACGCCGGTACAGCAACCCAAGTTCATCATCAGAAGGAAAACCCAGAAACCGCACCCGCGACCCCTGTGGGAGCGATTCATACTCCGCACGCGCATCTACGCAAAGAGCGTCGCTCGTCCCAGTAAGAGCAAGCGTCAAGTCTTTAGAATGATCGCGCCAATAGACGCGCATCGCCCGAAAAACCCCCGCAAGATTCTTACGAGGCTCATGCCCCCCCACATACAAGACAAACGACCCCGAAAACCCCAATTCTGAGATTGCCGCTTTTGACCCAGAACCGGCGTGCTCCGTCGGTAGCGAAACACCGTTGCGAACCGTCAGCACGGCGGGCTTCTCCAGCCCAAGCGTTCGGCAAATCTCGCCACGAGAAAAATCGCTCACCGCAGTCACCACCGAAGCGCGCCTGGCTGATCTCGACACGCTCCGTCGATAGCAAGAACGACCAATCCACCCACGCAAACCGCCCGCAGGCTTCGCCCAAGGAATCAAATCGTGAATTGTTAGAATCGTCGGAATAGAAACTCCACCAGGCACCCCGCTGTTCCAAGTCGCGTGATAGACATCCGCATTGCTGCGCGAAATCCATCCCCCAAGCTTAGTTTCTTCCCAGTAATGCCGTCGAAGAGGCGTTCGATCCCGACGTCGAAAGTTCGTAACCAACAATTCAACGTCGTCGCGATCAACCCAGGGCAGGTACGGTTCATTTCCACACAGAACGACCGGTACGGTATCGTCCCGCTTCGCAAGATGCGCCACTAGCTCCGTGACGACACGAGCAACACCGGAGAAACGCCCCATCAGCATCCGCCCATCGATCAATACACGCATTGGCTTCAATTCCGATGCCCAACCTTTCGAGCAACACAACAAAGCGACTGCCCAGACCCAGAAAACCCCGGAACTCGCGAAAGCAACTTGGCCCCTCGTATCAAACCGCGCCGAAGTCGCCAGCCGCCAGGCAAACGTCCATAATTTCGAAAAAAAGGCAACCCAAGTGTCCGCAGATCACAAATCTCAAACCCACCCCCCTCAAGAACACCGCATAGCTCTCGAGAATTAAAAATGCGCGTATGCGTAGGGTCATCATAGACCGAAGGATCAACAAACTCCGCATTCGGCGTGACGACGATCAACCGCCCCCCTACTCGCAGCGCCCGACACCACCCACGCGCAGCCACGTCAACATCACCAAGATGCTCAATCACATGTTGCATAACAATCGCATCGAACGACGCCGGACCGACCGGTAGATGCTCTGCACAACCCGCGACGAGAGGAACCCCAGAGAACCGCCCCCGGGTATGCTGCAAACCTTCCGAAGCAAAATCGAACCCAACAACCTTCGCCGACCCGAGCCAAGAAAAAAGTGCACCGTTACCGCAACCAACATCAGCGATCCGATCACACCCCGCCGGAAGCTGCGAGCGAATCCACCGCGCCTCCATCTCGAACTCCAAACCATAACCACGGCGTAGAAAGTGGAGCGCAACTGTGTCGCGACGCTTGCGGTCAGCAAGCTTCCCTAACATCGCGCCAACAAGACCGGAAGCTGCACCTGACATGTTACCTCCCCACCAATTCCGATCGCGTGCGCCATCCAAAGCAGAGTGCCGTCATCCCAAACATGTTGTCCAGAACCGAGCGCTTCCCGCTAAGGTCAACTGATCGATGAAGAATATTCTTAACCCAGTGATCCCCTACCGACTGCCAAAAACCATACGCAGAAGTTTCAACCCGCCCAAAACCCGCATCAAGCGCCCGCCGAGCTAGTTCCTTCTTCGAGTACGGAATCTCCATCCCATAAGGCCACCACCCGCGAGTCTCAAGATAAAGCTTCCAGAGTCGATACGAAAAACACCAGGCATGAGGTACGCTAACAATGGCCATCCCGCCCGGACGAAGAACCGTATGATGCGCAGCAAGCGTTCGCGTTCTCTGATCCTCCTCGAAGTGCTCGACAACGCCAGATGAAATCGCAATATCGAATCGGCCCGCCTGACCCTCAAGCGAACCAAGCATATCCCCCGTCACATACTCCGCCTCAAGTCCCAAACGATCAAATCTCTTCCTAGCTTGATCGTGAGCTTTCGCGCTGGCATCCAAAAGCGTGACCTTCGCCCCCTCCTGCGCCAGCAAAACCGAAAGATCCCCGCGACCCGCACCAAGCTCGATCGTTCGCAGTCCCGCAAGAGACCCAAAAGTCCCCTTAATCTGTCGAGAAAGTTCGCCCCACCGATGACCATCACGCTCGCGTGCAAGCAGCGTATCGTCTTTCTCAATAGACGGTACATGCCGCCAAAGTCGATCCCACACGCGCGAACCCTGCGCAGCCAATGAAGGATGAGGCATTTTATTTATCGCAGGTTCAATAGCCATGTCGTATCGTTAACCTTCACGAACAGGGAGACAAGATAACTATCGGGGCTCGCTTAAGACACCCTTGAATGCGTCAAGCCCCCACCAGTCTTCGCCGAACTGAATCTCCCCGGATGAACACCAAACCACGCCCGTACAATCGCCCCAACAGCACTGCGAAGCGTCGCCCCCTTCGGTTCGCAGCGAAACGAGCGCAAAAACCGCCGAGCAGACTCGCCGCAATCCCCAGCCTCGTTCGAGTCAAACGCAACCTGCCGGTGAGCGCGACTCAAAATACCAAGAGTGATCTTCCGCTGGCTCCGAGCAAGCTTCGGAAACGTCCACAGGATCTTTTCGAGCACCTTGCACAATCCGATCGAGTTCTGAGCCCGGTCCGTCCGAGCAAGACTCCCGTCGGTAAAGTGATGAAGGCAAAGCGACTCATTAACGAATCCCCCCCGCGTCGCCTGCGCAACCTGCAAGTAGAATAGCCACTCCTCAGCATAGTTGATCCGCTCGTCAAACCGAATCTTCGACCCAAGGACATCTCGCCGAACCATCCCCGCGATCGTCGCGATAAAGTATCCCCGCAGCAGAGTTTCAAAGAGTCGCGCATCGCAAACGCGATGCCCAGCCGAGACCTCCTGCGAGGGAACCGCACGAGCAAGAAGCAACTTTTCATCAAACGCGCTCGCGTGATACTTTCCGTCAAGATCGATAAAGGCGTAATCGCAATACGCAAGCCCCAAGTCCGGAACCTCCCCGAACAGGGCAAGCTGCCGCTCGAGCTTCGTCGGGAGGTACTCGTCGTCCGAATCAAGAAACGCAACGTATGTCAAACTCGCGGCGTCAATTCCCGCATTTCGCGCAGCGCTCGCACCGCGATTCGCCTGCGAAATAACCCGAAGACGATCACCGAGCTTTCGTTCATACGTCTTGATCACCTTGCACGTGTCATCCGTAGAACCGTCATCAACCAAGATGATCTCCCACAAGTCAACCGTCTGCGCAATCACAGAGTCAATCGCCCGAGGCAGAGTCCCCGCTCGGTTGAAAGTAGGAATAATGACCGATACCTTCGGAGATTGAATCATACGCCCGCAGCCTCCAAACCTGCCCCTTCACGGACAGCGTTCGCCTTCGGTGACAACCCGTCGAGCACATCCGCCAGCTGCCCAGTCGTCGTGACGCGCGAGTACGGACGCAGCAAACGCGCGTCGCAACCAACCATTGTCTTCCGAGACGCCCAGCCAACTATCAGCTTCCGTATCGCATCAACAATCGCCTCCGATGAATACTCCACAGCGATCCCAGCCTCACATTCCCGCACAATACGCTCACACTCACCACCACTCGGCCCGACCACCAAAATGGGCTTACCAGTAGCGAGGTATTCAAAAAGTTTCCCACAAATAATCGACTCAGCGTTGCGACCGGTTGGAAGAAGCGCAAGAAGCGCGTTCGCCCGCATCATCTCAGCGATGGCTTCCGCGTGCGATACATACCCAACGACCTCAACCGCAATCCCCGCCGATTCCAGCTTCGCCCGGGTCTCGCTATTGCAATGACCAACCACACGCAAGACAAACCGCCCCCGCTGCTCGCCGAGACGACCGCTAAGAGCTGCCAGCGCCTCAAAGAGCGCCGGTTTCGTCCGCGCAGTATCTAGTCGCCCAACATGCGCCAACACAAACCGATCCGCATGGGCCTCGTCGTCAAGGTCAACAAAATCACTCGGATCATACCCGTTCGTAATCGTCACAAACTTCGCATCACACCCGCCGACTCGCGCGGCAAGGATGTCCCGCTGCATCGGCGAAACCGCAACCACAACATCCGCAGCCTCAAGAATTTGCTGCTCCAGTCGTCGCGCTTCTTCTTTTCGTTTTGGAGACGACTCAACATACCGAGGATCGTCAGTCCACAGATCCCGAAAATCAGCGACCCACGGCAAGCTCGTCGCATGTTTCAATTCCATTGCAAGCGTATGATTCGATACCGGGCTATACGTCGAGTAAATAGCCTCTACGCATTCCGTCTCGATCAATCGCAGCGCAGGTTCGACGCTCGCCCGCGCCCACGTCGCACAGTCATCCGGAAACACACGAGCATCTCGATAAGCTTTCAATCGCCAATCCACCGCCGTCGCAAAACGAGCAGCCGCCCGACCGAGTCCGCCAAGACTACGAGCGTTGGTCACTCCGCGCAGCGTCAATCCCACACGCGGAATCCGCGGGACGTCGCCCGTCCGAACCACCCGTACATCTACGGGTATGTCAGACTCCAGCGACTCATCCACCGGAAGACCATTCGCACGGTTACTCGCCCAAACAACAGGCGACCATCCCAGCTCACCAAGATACTTAGCAAACTTCGCGGAACGCTGAACCCCCGACCCCCCCGTCGGGGGAAAAGCGTGACAAACCATCAAGAGCTTCCGCGTGCTCCCGTCCTCTTCGTCTCTCCGTCGATTAGTCGTCATATCCAAGTGCGCTCTCGTTTCTTCGAACAAACCCCACTACACCATCGCGCATCGAAGCTCGCGCGCCGTCTCGTAAACCTCAACCCACCGATCGATCAACTTCGACCACCGGTATTCACGCTCAACCATCGACTGCCCCGCCCATCCCATTCGTCGACGAAGAGACGCATCGCCCAAAATCTTCACAATTCCCCCAGCGAGTTCACCCGCATCAGTCGAATCAACAAGCAACCCGGTCTCCCCGTCTCGAACCGTATCGCGCAACCCGCATACATCCGAAGCAACAACCGGGACCCCCATCGCAGAAGATTCCAAAGCAGCCACCCCAAACGCCTCATGCACAGAAGGAATCACCGAAACATCCCAAGTCTCAATCAACTTCGGTAGCGCCGACAATGGATGACGACCGTGCCAGGTAATCCGATCGGAAACCCCCAACGACGCAGCAAGCGCCTGACATTCCAGAAGCTCAGCCCCATCCCCCACCATCTCAAATCGAACATCCGCAACTTGGTCAACAACAAGCGGAATCGAACGAATGAGTCGATCCGCCCCATAGACAGAGCGAAATCCTTTGAAAAAACCTACACGCGCAATCTCTCGCGACACGGTTTCACTCGTCCCACATCGAGAAAAAATGTTAGCATCAACCCCAAACCCAGCCACCATCACAGACCCAGCATCCAATCCACCGAATGTCTCAACCGTTCGCGCAAAGGTCGGTCCACAGGTCGTCACCGCTGCCGCACATCGAAGCATCGCAACCCGAGAATCAATCAACGACTGCGAAGCAGCCGTCTCGCCCGGCGGATCAACAACATCCGATCCCCAGGCAGTCGCAACAACACACCCATCATCGCCAAACCCATCGCTCGCACGATCCCCGGAGAAGAATCCCCAATCCTGCAAGAAGTGAATATTCACAACATCAAATTCACGGAGAAACGACGACAGATAAGCCCGCCGTCGACCCTCCCATCGGCGCAAATTATTCAGCCCAGCAGCAGGAATAGAAAACCGCTCAACCGTACACCCGCGAACCTCCGCAGGTTTATGCGTAAGAACGTGGACCTCGACCCCGCGCGCGGCGAGTCCCGGCCCGAGCTGCTGAATATGAACCGACTGAGCGTCAGCGAACAGGCAGACTCTCATGCGCCTCTCCTGCGGTTGTTTGCGAGACCTCAATCACCGTTTCAATAGCGAGTTTATCCTGCGGCTCGCTACAAAAAGACCATTCGTGGGCTAGGCAGAACATCCCAGTCGCATGCCCGCCATCGTTCACAACCAACGGATACCGATACGGCGTATCCAAGACTGTTGTCCCTCGATTCGCATCCCAAACCCGAACGTTGCAAAAATACTGACCCCCAGCGAGCGGCAGCGAAGGCAAATGGATCCCAATTCGGTGCCTCCCAGGCGCGGCCGAGTAGAATCGATCCGACCGCCCAGAATTCAAACTAACAACCGATTCCCCAAGCGCCCGCCGAACGTTCACCTCAACAACGAGTCGCTCAATCCGACACTTTAATTCAAGCGTCGCCTCGATCATCGAAGGCTTACCCGCATCCACAGTCGAAATCCGCTTGCCAGAAGCATCGCAGACCGACAGATCCGTCAACGTCACCAACTTCTGATCGCAAGCAACCAGATCATCAGTCGGACGATGAGCTGTCGCCCCCGACACAGCCGAGAGATAACGATCAACCGCATCAACCGGCGCTCCCTCGAAGGCGATCTTCCCCTCATCCAGCACAATCGTCCGCGTACAGACTTTCTGCATCTGATCCAGGTCATGCGTTACAAAAACAAGCGTCGTCCCGTTGCGAACAAGCTCCTGCATCCGTTCAATGCACCGGAGACGAAAAACCGCATCGCCAACCGATAGCACCTCATCAATAAGCAATACATCAGGTTCAACGTGCGCCGCAATCGAAAAACCAAGACGCGCATACATTCCAGAGCTATACCGCTTCACCGGCATGTCCAAGAATTTCTCCAACCCAGCAAACTCGACGATCGCATCAAGTTTTGAAGAAATCTCGCGCCGACTCATCCCCAGAATCGTCCCATTGAGAAAAATGTTCTCCCGACCAGAAAGATCCCCATGAAACCCAGCCCCAACCTCAATCAGCGCC
Source organism: Phycisphaerae bacterium (assembly GCA_029260025.1). Classification (GTDB taxonomy): domain Bacteria; phylum Planctomycetota; class Phycisphaerae; order UBA1845; family UBA1845; genus JAJRUK01. The sequence continues at coordinate 8,867 of JAJDDZ010000286.1, forward strand.
GCCAATCGACCCGTCACCCGAACACAACCACGATCAGGTCGAAGAATCCCCGCCAAAAGCTTCAGCGCAGTGCTTTTCCCCGCACCGTTAGGGCCAATGATCCCCAAGACCTCACCCCGTCGAACGTCAAAGCCAACATCCCTGAGCGCCCAAAAAGTCTCGTCGCAACTTTTCTTCGTCCCCCGTCCAAAGATCGACCCCAAAACCGCACCCGCCAAATCGCGCAACGAGTCATGCGTCGCCCCAAGGCGAAATCGCTTAGAAACACCATCAAATGAAATCACCGATTCGCTCATCAAATACACTCCGCGAATCGGTAAGAGGCCTTGCGAAAACAAATCCACCCGCCAGTCATCAAAACGAAAGCGAGCAATGTCGCATAAACAAACGGAGCCCCATCAGGCAATTGACCCTCAACAACGCAATCCCGATAAGCGCCAATAATCGGCACGAGCGGATTAAGCGAAATCAACCGAGCAAGTGTCGAACCATCCGAAGGAACAGGCACAACAACCGCCGATACAAACATCAATAGCTGAATCACCACACCATATACCTGCCGAACATCCCGGTAAAACAGATTCGCCATCGCCAGAAGCATCCCCAAACCAATCGTCAGCATCACCTGAACACCAATCACGACCGGCAAGAACAACAGCGTCGGATGCGCAACGAAATGCCACTCCCCACGAACATGAAAATACGCCATCAAGGCACAAAGAACCCCAAGCGCAATCAAAAAATCCACAAACGCAGCCCCGATGCTCGACAGCGGGAACACTTCGCGTGGAAAGTAGATCTTCGTAACCAGGTTACGATTCGCCACCAGAGAATTGACGCACCCGGATAGGCTCGCGCTAAAAAACGTCCAAGGAACCAATCCCAGGTACGCATAAAGCGCATAAGGCATGGAAGTAGGAAGCAGACTCTTCGCATCAAGCGCCCGCGTAAACACGAACGTAAAAACCAGCATCATCGACACCGGAAGCAGAATCGCCCACCCGATCCCCAAAACCGACTGCTTATAGCGAATCCGAACATCACGCCACGTCAGACTCCAGAGAAGCTGCTGAAAGCGAGACAAATCCGAAAACCGGATCGATGTAGAAAGCGTCATCAAACCGCCCGACTCCTATCGCGATAAACTCTCGTCTGCCAACACAACCGCAACTCGACCGACAATCGCCGACCTTACCCCTCTTCCGTCGAGGCGTCAGCCGTCACAGTATCTCGATCAATAAACAAATTGATCGCGGCGTCCGGAATATGTCGCAGTCGTTCGTACGTCCAAGGCTGCTTGATACTCAAGTATGCCATGGACCCTGTAAGACCAGTAATCCCTAGGCAAACAAGAATTATCGCGGGCATCACGACCGCCTTTTGTACAAGAGCGCGACGGCGATCCTGCGCAGTAACGATCTCATCAATCGCTTCAAGAAGCGGCAGACCCAAACTACGAGCCACCTGCCAAGAGCTGCGGTAAACGTGATCCAAAACCTCCGCCAGGATCACAAACACACCGCCCGCCGCAAGTCCAGCCAAGAGCGACAATAGCACAATCGTCGTCGCCTTCGGAGAGATCGGAATACTCCCACCTCGCGCCGGACCGTTGTCGGTAAAATGAATCATCCGGTTCTGCTCCAATCCTTTGATCGAAGGAGCAACACTACCCACCGTCAACTCCGCCTGCTCCATCCGCTTCCGAGCACGCGAAGCACGAGATTCAATCTGCGAGAACTCGTCCTGATGGTCAAAAACCTTCGACTTCGCGTCTTCGATCGCCACCATCTCCCTCTGATTAGACGCAAGGCTAAGATCAACCTCGCGAATCTTGTTCGTCGAGGCCGTGATCTGAGTATTAATCTGCGCCGTCTCCGGCGACCAGACCTTACCAACAAGAGGAGGTCCCAAAAGGGCAAGCTCATCGTCTCGCCCCTCTTCAACAAGAAGAAGTCGCTCAGCATCAGAGGCCTGCTGCGTCTCTAGCATCGCAGTCACTCTCTCCGCATCTCCCCGAAGGGCGACCATTTCCGGATGCGCATCCCGAACGCCATGATCTCGCCGCAATGCGATCATCTCTTGGTCAATTTTCTGCAGCTCGCTCGCCAAAGACATCGCCGCCGCACTCATCAAACGCTCACCGTTCCCAGAATTCTCCGTCATAGGAGAAATCGCGGACGTTGACGCAAGCAATTGCTGTTGCGAAACAAGTTCCGATTCATATTCGCGCCGCCGAAGGTCCAACCCCCGGCGTTCAAGACGCAGTTGCGAAAGTTTCTCAGAAATCGCACTAGGATTACCCGGATCAACCAGAGGATTCTCCATCCGAAGAATCGCTTCTTCACGCTGCGCCGCAAGCATTTCAGCCCGCGCCTCAAGCACCTCATTCTTAAAATAGTCACTACGACGAGTCAGGAAGCTAAGCATCCACTCCCCAGCACGCTCCTTGTAAGCTTCCTTCGTCGCGTCAACCAATTTCCGCCCAATCGTAGAATCAGGACCGGTATAAGTGATCGAAACCACGTCAGTAAGCTCACTCGCAGAAGACGTATTCACAGCCACAGTCCCAGAGATAGAACGCGCCATCGAGTCACGCCGCTGCAAAGACTCAGATGTCAGTGTTCCATCAGCGTCGTAATAAAGTTCCCCAGCAAGACCAAGCGCCTCCACGATTGGGCCCATCGTCCCTACCGAGACGAGGTCACGAGACATCGACTTACGAAAATAGCGATACGACTCCAGACCGGCGGACATCGGCCCATTGATCATGACCGGATCGTTCTCAATACTAAGAGACGTCGTCGCCTTGTAAGAACGCGGCAGATAGAGACTAGATACAAAAGCCCCACAGCAAACAAGGCAAAACGGAACAAAGAAACTCCAACGATGCACAGACAACAGGCGTAGCGCATCAAAAATCGTTCGCCGAATCTCAGAAAACGGTCGCTCATCATCACCGCCCTGCTGCTGATCTCCACGGCCACTAGCACCGGGCGACCCCGGCGAACCAGGAAGTCCAGAAGAAATTGGCAGCCCCGGCGTGCTCGGAGAACCAGGACGCATACCACCAGATTTCCCGTAATGTCGTTCGTCGTTTCTCATAGCGATTTCGATCTCCGCTTCAGTCCCGTTAGCGTGCCTTTTCAGCATCCACCGCCCACATCAACAAACCGCAGGCGCTGCATGTTTTTCGGACGCTACAACCCCCCAGTTGAGGTCAACACCCCCCTCAGACAAGATGAGAAAGCATTTTCGCGGACGATACCCCACAACCCGACATTACCGGACCAAAACCATATTCCCAAAACCCAAGACCCCATCCTGCTATACTGGGTTCAGGTCGGCCAGTCCGCGCCAACCGTTCAAAGTGGGATGGAAAACAGTAATCATGTCGCGAACCTTCATAGCCAGTTTAGTGTTTTTTTCGTTGGTCACGGCTGCACATGCCGACGATGTGTTGTTTGAGTATGCAGCCGACGTACTTCCCTTCGAAGAAGGTGCTGGCTTTCCCGGATTCCTGAAGTGCGAGGATCCCGAAGCTTGCTCGGAGGAGATCATTGACGGGCATTTTGTGATTCGATGGACTAACTTATCGTCCCCGTTCATTGTGTATGTGCATGTCATTCCGAGCTCCTCCGCAAGTCTATGGATCGAGTGGCGATTCCGATCAAACATGCCGGTCTCGCCTTTTTTTCCGACAAGCAATGCCCAGATCCTCGCCCAGTTTGGTAACATCTCGGACTTCATTAGTCTCAACGGCGACCATGTCGAAGGCGGAGGAGGAGGACAAGCGATTTTTGGGCTGGCGCTGGACGAGTTCTACACCGTACGTTTTGAGACAGCCGACGGACTGAACTACGAATGGACAGTAAATGGGCGCGTTCTGAGGGCCGCAACCGGAATCAATCCTGGTGTTGGCGCCGTGATCAATTTTTCCGGAATCGGCGGCGTCCCGCGCGGGCCGACCGACGTTCTTCGCGACGAGTGGGACTTCATACGCTATGGGACGGTTTCTGTTGGCGAGGTGATCGTTGCTTCGGATCCGCCTGCTGGTGAAGTAGATCTCAATACATATCCTAACCTGGATAGTTTTACCGTTACATTTGACACGCCCGGTTTTGTACGCGTGGCAGATGTTGCTGTATCCGTCTCGGACGGATCCGATCCGCCGGTTGTGCTATGGACCAAGCGGATGGACAACGACACAGCTGATCGGGTGCAAATTGTGCTCGACCGACCTCTGACTTTGGGAACGACCACGACCTTTACACTTGATACCGGCGGTGAACCGCAAGTCATCAGTTACACATATTTGTCTTTCGGCGCGTGTTGTTTCGATGACGGATCATGTGCCGACACGACTGAAAAATCCGACTGTCAACAACAAGGCGGAGCTTTCAGTCCCGGTTCATCGTGCGAAATCTCTCGCGGTTGCTGTCTTGAAAATGGGACTTGCATCGACCTATCGCCGATTTGCTGCGAACTATTGAACGGTACAACACTACCCGCCGATACATTCTGCGAGGGTGATACGGACGGCGATGTTCTGGACGGATCATGTGGCGACAACTGCCCTAGCGACCCCTTCAAAACCGAACCGGGTCTTTGCGGTTGTGGAATTTCTGACACTGACAGGGATGGCGATACGGTTCCTGATTGTAATGACCAATGCGATGGTCAAGACGACACCCGTGACTTCGACAACAATGATATCCCTGATTGTATCGAGTTCTTTCCGATTCCAACCGTTTCGATCTGGGGTCATGTTGTTCTGACGCTCCTTCTCGCAATCATGGCCAAGATCACCTTCCGCCGCAAAGGAGCAGCTCTTTCCGTAATCTTTCTTTTGCCCTGTGCCTTCGCGAACGCGGACCAAACGTTGTATTCCTACGATGCGAACGTGCCACCGTTCGATGAGTCTGCAGGTTGGCAAATTGCAAATGGCTGTGAACCCGAAAAGGGCTGCGAAAGCTCAGTCGAGAATGGCCACTACGTCTTGCGATGGCACGGCGGAGGGGATTTCGTCAACTACCATTTGACAATTCCTCTGGTAGATCGACCGTTTGTTTCTTGGGTCGAATGGCGTTTTCGTTCCAATTTGGCGTTCCCCCCAACGAGTCCGGGCTGCGACGGAAGCTTCACGGTTGGTGCTGCGCACGACATAATACTACTTCACGGCGATCTCGTGATGACCCAAGGTGCAGATGCCTTTGTTTCGGGGCTTGAGCTGAACGCATTCCATACGTTTCGTGTTGAGCACGTTCGCGGAGTTCGATATACGATCGCCGTCGATGGACTCATATTTCAGGATTTGCCAGATAACGCTGACGATGAACTTCCATTTTGGCAGTTTCAGGGCGACGGCCGTTGCAACCGAGATTTTGGCGTGGAAGTTCAAGAAAATGCATGGGACTTTGTTCGCTATGGAACAATCACTGACGGAGAATTGATCGTCGCCTCCGATCCGCCGGAGGGGATCGTCGATTCAAATACTACGCCCAACCTCGACCGATTCACCATCACGTTAGATCAGCCAGGCTATTTCTATATCGATGATGTTGCAGTTTCTGTATCAGGTGGCGCAGCCCCGCAAGTCCTCCAGACTCGCCGACTCGACAACGGTCCCGCCGACATCGTTGAAGTTGTCCTCGATCGGCCGCTCGCAACCGGCGAAACAACAACATTCAGATTCAACGACGACGTAGCGACCAATGTTGTAACCTACACCTACCTTTCACTAGGGGCATGCTGTTTCGACAACGGGACATGCCTAGAGTCCGAAGAATCTCAGTGCAGCACCGACGGCGGTGCATTCAGCCCCGGCTCATCCTGCGAATCCACTCGCGGATGCTGCTATGAGGGCGGGAACTGCCTCAACCTCGCCTCGACTTGCTGTGAACTGTCAGGCGGATCAGTAGCTTCAGCTAACACCTTCTGCGACAACGACCCAGACGACGACAACCTTGACGCCGCCTGCGGCGACAATTGCCCCAGCGACCCCTTCAAGA
>JAJDDZ010000287.1 GCA_029260025.1 Phycisphaerae bacterium
GTCCTTCCAGGACCCAACGGCGTGCTGGATACCATTCCTGTCGGTGACGACACAAAGGATCCAACCGGGACAAAGATTGTCGATGGCGGTGATGGATGTGCCCATACTCGGGCATCGCGCGACGATATTCAAGTGGTACCTGGTCAATGCGAGCGCGCATTCCCGAACGGCGTCATGGTGCTCCCAGGCCCCAACGGCGTATTTGATACGCCCCTGGCTGGCGATGACGAATTCGCCACTGTGACCGGCTATGAAACTGCTGTCAGCGGCGCGTGTAACGGCAATACAAACGTACTCATTGCTGCCGGAGGAAACGGCGTTTTGGATACGTCCCCTGCCCAGGGCGACGACACCATCATCGGAACACAAATACTCCCTGGCGGAAACGGAGTTCTCGAAACGACACCTGCGGGCGACGACGTTCTTCAGGGACCTGGACTCGGTTGTAATCTGGACTCAGATTGCCCAGGCGGAGAGTGCAAGGCTGTCGAGCGTCTCGTACGCGTTAAGGGTGTTAAGAATAATTTAGCAGAGAGACGTTTCTGGGTTCTGCTTTCCCCAATGGACATTCCTCCAGATGCGGATTTCGACGACATTCGTTTGCAATCGGGTAACGAAGTTTCACTTGCTTACGTACAAGATCGCGATGGGGACGGTCTCATCGCACGCGAGGAGTTCCTTTTCGGGAGTTCAGACCTGGACGACAACACGGACGGTTGCCCGTTTGGCGATGGTCAGCCTGGTTGCGACCCGCTCGTATTCGATTTCGACTCCGTAACTGACTTCGACGAAGTCCGCAAGGGTTGGGAGATCGATGTTGCAGGAGTTCGCAACTACTCCTCATTCCCTAACCCAGTTCTTCCGGACAGCGATTCCGATCGTCTGTTCGATGACGAAGAACAGAATCTCGGAACCGATCCTGGAAAGCGGGATACTGATGACGACGACTTGGGCGATGAGGCTGAGGTTCGGGGCTACCAGATCATTCGCCGTGATGGCGTCCTGATTCGAAACGTTGTTCCCTATCAATCGGCGATCATTAGTCCCGGTGCGGACAATACTCGGGATACGTCGCTTATTGGCGACGACGAACTTGGCACGAATACTTCTTTCGTTGTTCCAGGACTTAATGGCGTTATCGACAGCATTCCCGAGGGGGATGATGTTATCGAGACCACGATGTTGATCCTCGATGGCGGTAATGGAGTTTCAGAAACAACGGCTCATCCAAACGATCAACAGATTGGGGCGGCGCCGTCTTCATCAACGACGGTCGGTGTTTCATTCCTCCAGTTCGATGCTGGCGGGGACGCTTGCGATGAGTTGCTGCCAGGAGAATATGAGTTCGACTTTAGGCTTACAACCGGTTCCGGAGTGGTTGGGACATTTTCTGAGGACACCGTTGTTCTGAGGAATACGCCGCATATCTTCGCTAGTAATGACATTCCTGTATTCCTATCGCCAGCTGAGACGATGACACTCTTCGTGACAATCCGCGAAAGCGATCCGCAATGTGACGTGGCAACACGTCGTGGCATTGCAGAGCCCCTCGCTTACATCGTTGATCTCGACGACAGCATTGTGAACACGATTGCCACCGGCGATGACGTACAGCTTGTTGAGTTTGGCGATCCGGTCTTGCCGGGCCAAGCGATCATTGTGGCCGGTCCGGATGGTGTTCTCGATACGGTTCCGTTCGCTCATGATGCAATCCGCGGCGCGTATATTGTTGAACCACACGGCGCCGGTGATTCGTTGGCTAACTCTGCGGTTCCTCAGGATTCCAATGGGAATCCACTCAACGACGATGTCCAAGAAGTCCCCGTCAATAACGCGGTCTTGCCGGGACAAGTCATTATCAGCCCTGGACCAAACGGCATCCTAGATACCGCTCTATCTGGTGACGACATCATTCCGATTCCAAACGGATACGGTGATACGTTAGCCCTTGGTGACGACCAGCAACTTGTTGGGCTCGCTCAAGGAACTAGTCCAGGGCAATTCATTGTAGCTTGCGGCCCCAACGGAGAACCTGATGCGATGATGGCTGCTGCATCACCCGGTATCTGTGCAGCCTCGGGCGGAGATCCTGTCAGGCGCCCAGATGCTTGTGTCGCGGTGATTCGGCAACCGACCAGCGGTGCCGGGATCGCCGAAACAACCGCCAGCGGCGACGACCTACAAGTCATCAACGTCGGCGACCCCGCTGTTGCCGGGGCGGTGGTCATTGATCCAGGCCAGAATGAGGTCATCGATAGTCTGGTCGCGACCTCCATCATCGAGGCGGGACCTGATAGCTTCCTCGACTCGACGGTTTCTGGTGACGACGTGATTGTCGGCTCGAAGATTTTCCCTGGGGCCAACGGAATCCTGGACTCCGTCACGACAAATGATGATGTGATCACTTCTGCAGAGGACGAGTTATTACCCGCTTTTGTACCAAGCGGTCTAGACTGTGCACTTTGCCCGACCGGCGTGTGCGTCGCCGACTGCACTCTTTGTAATTCAGGAGCGTGCGTCGGTGATGATGTATTGTTCATACGAAATTCTGGCGATCTATGTGAGGATGGCATCTGCCCATGCGGAAGCTGTGTGAGCGGACCCTTTGATGAGGTGACGTTCAGCATGGACTTCGATATTGGTCAGCTGGGCTTTCTTCCGACCAACTTGCCGATTCGAAACGCGGCGATATTCTCTGGGTCGGTCCCGGGTCCTGGAGGGACTTCGATTCCAACCTTCTATACGATCGGAAATCTGTTCACTGGCTGCTTCGACTCCAGTATTCTTACCGTCCAGCTTGACGAGCTACTCGGTGCCGGCGTGGAACCGGGGTCAGTACTCATTCGTCCGGGCTCCGATGGAGTCTTAGAAACGACACCGATGGGTGACGACGTGATCGGGGCTCCGCATTTGACTTTGTATGCTACCAATCCACTCAACCGCGATACGGATGGCGATGGCTTGTTCGATGGTGCCGAGGCGGCCCTTGGTGCTAACCCCAACGATGCAACGGACGCCTCCAAGTTCCGGGATAACGATTTGGATGGGCTCGTCAACATTGAGGAAATCGAAGGATGGTTCGTCGGCTTCTCTAACGCTAACGGGCTCTTCTGTCGTAACGCTTTGGGAGGTTTCGTTCGAGTTAACGATGAGTTTAATCCGCCAGCTCAATGTGAGATCGTTGTGTCGGACCGATTTGAACCCGATACGGATTTTGACGGGTTGCCCGACCTCTTGGAGAAGTTGATCCGCTCCGACCCGACCAGTGAAGATACCGACGGGGACGGGCTTCTTGATCTAGACGAATTTGATTCCGGTTCTCCGTTCAGTGTCAACGTCGGAACCTTCCGCGAGTTTACCCGACTCTGTGCAGGGGCGGAGCGATGTACGTTTGCTCCGATCGAAGAGCCCTTTGGAACCAGTGTTGTGCTTTGGGATACTGATGGCGACGGTTTGAGCGATCGCAGCGAGATTTTCGACACGTTTGTCATCGTGCCCTGCATCGATGGCGAGCAGCTGCCAATCGTGGTCTCGTCCAGCCCATTCTCAGCTGATGCCGACCGAGATGGAATTCTCGACGGAGCAGAGAAGTTGCAGGGAACCGATCCCAAGAACGCAGATACGGATGGCGACGGGAAAGTCGACAATCCTGCAATCGACCCACAGCCTGATGGCTGTGGAAAGACCGTTTCGGTGAGCATCAACAGCTTCATGACTGGCGGCAGCGACTGCGATGGCGCATTCCGCGGCGACGGCGATTTCGTCTTCACCGTCAATGTCAACGGACCAACGGGAACATCGACTGTTTCTGGTTCGGCCAACATGGGCTCAAACGCGCTCTTCAGTTTCGGTACCAATCAGACAACATTCATTCTCCGTCCGGGCGAATCGTTCTCGATCAGTGGCTTGGTCAATGAGCAGGACGAAGGGGGTAGCTCCGACGAGAATTGGAACCTCGGAACGATCGTCTTTCCTGAGGGTGGGTTGTCCGACGGCGTCAGTACTATAAGCATCGCGCCGAGTTCTGCTGGATCGGGTAGTGCAAACGGGTGCTACGATGGTGCCAATATCACCATGACCGTTTCAGTCTCTGGCGCGTAATCAGCGAACCACTTGCGCGGCCCGGTTAGTCCGGGTCGCGCGAGTTCTTGTGTCATCATCCACGAAGGGCGTTAAATGAGACATGCTATTGGCATTTGGGTTGTGCTCATCCCTCTCCTGTCCGCGGGTTGTCCGGGCATTGAGAGCAGTGCGCCACTTCCCCAAATCAATATCGATGTTGACTCTCCAGCCAATTTGCCGCTGGCGTCGGCTGATTCTGAGATCTCTCCGTCATTTATCGGTGCATGCTGCTTGTCAGTTATGTGCGAAGGTACGACCCGCGAGGATTGTGTCGCACGACGCGGTAGGTTCCAAGGCGTCGCATCCTCATGTCCCGAATCCAATTGCGTGGCAATCCTCGCCGCGCTCGACAGCGATAATGACGGCAGTTCTGACCTTGAAGAGCTCGCAGCTGGAAATGATCCGGACGACCCCACTGATGGACCGGATATCGACGGTGACGGGCTGCCCAACGGTAGCGACTACGACGTTGACGGGGATGGTATCAGCAATTTTATCGATATCGACATTGATGGCGACGGGCTACTCAACACGATCGATCCGGATGACGACGGTGACGGGATTCCCGATATTTCCGATGACGACGATGACGCTGACGGTGAGCCCGAGAAAATGTGCAGCGCCGACAAGGATTGTAAGGGCGGCAAACGCTGCTGCGACGATTATTGTATCGACGTAAGCACAAGTACGAAGCATTGTGGAAAGTGCGACCAAAAGTGCGAGGGTGCGTGCTGCGCGGGAGTATGCCGTCCCAACGCGAAACTCGATGACGGTTGCGGCGGGTGTGCCGCCGTTTGCCAAGGCGCTGGCTGTTGCAAGGGGGAATGCTGCGACGATGGGATTGAATGCACGATCGACATCTGCAACAATGAAAGCGGATGTCGCCACGAGGCCGCCGACAATCTCTGCGATGATGACGTCGATTGCACCAAGGACACCTGCGACATTCGTTCAGGATGCAAGTTCGAACCACAGGACTCCGAGTGCGATGACCAGATCGCCTGCACGCTCGATCGGTGCTCAGCCACCGAGGGCTGCAAATACATCACCCGCGACGACCGCTGCGATGACATGGTTGATTGCACAGACAACACCTGCGACACAGGGCGAGGCTGCATCTTCACGACAAACGATGGCCGCTGCGATGACGGTGTTGGGTGTACCGAGGACCGGTGCGATCTAACCAACGGTTGTGAGTCGACGCCCGAGGATTCTCAGTGCGACGATACCTTCGAATGTACGGTCAACATCTGCGATAAAGAGAATGACTGCCAAGTAGAGGCCTTCGATTCTGCTTGCGATGATAGGATCGATTGTACGGACAATCGTTGCGATGAGACACAAGGCTGCGTCTTCACAGAAAACGACGGCAAGTGCGACGACGGCGTGAGTTGCACAAATAACGTGTGCGACGACGAACTTGATTGCATCTTTGTCGCCGACGATTCGAACTGTCCAGCTGACTCGGATTGTGGCGATTGGATGTGCGACACCTCACTCGGCTGCGTCAATAATGACGACACATGCCCAGATGGTGAGACCTGCTGCGGCGATGACTGTGTCGACACGGATGCCAGCGATGAGCACTGCGGCGAATGTGACTCGCCATGTGAGGACGGGGAAACGTGTTCCGGGGGAATGTGCGGGTAGCTCACCTCGAAGACCGTGCGACGTGGGGGTTCAACCCAATGAGTTCGTTCAAATCACTAACCACTCTGATTGCTCTACTTCTGATAGCAACGCCAGCACTTTCACAAACGGCCTTTCAATCAATACTCGATAAGCCCGATAGTCGTCTACTGCACGCGACTTGGGATGATCTTTTGATTAGCCCGCTGGGAGACGAAATACCGTTCATGCTGGGAGGCGTTTGCCAAATCGGCGTCGGGCCAGATGCAAGATTGGTCTTGACCCGGGCTTCCGCCCCTCCCTTGATCTTAAACGTTTCCTCAGACCAGCCTTCGATTCCCGTCGTCGGTCAGCTTGACTCATCACTTTCCAATTCTGGTTGCGCCGCAGGGGATATTGATCGAGACGGACGTCCAGACCTCGCACTACTTGCAGTTAGAAATGGAGTCGATGTTTTCAGGGCAACCGGACCGCTTGGCAGCGTTTCGTTCGAACGAAACCTTGTTGAAGGCGGACCAGCTGGAAATATGACCAGCTCTTTCTTGGGCGATTACGACAACGACGGCGATCTCGATATGGTGATTCTTCAGTGGAGTTCATCCAACGGTCTTGTTTTCTTTGAAAACAATGGAACCGGAGGGTTCACCGATGCAACATCCGACTTGAATCTTGACGCCTCAGTAACTTGGGGATTCACGGGCGGGTTCGCTGACATCAACAACGACGGTTGGATCGACATGCTGATTGTCGCAGACTTTGGGATGAGCAAAGTCTTTCTCAACAATTCAGGCGAATCCTTCGAGGATGTAACCGCCGACTGGAAGGCGGGTACCGACGAAAACGGAATGGGCTCAGCCATCGGCGATATCGATGGCGACGGCGATCTCGACTGGTTTGTGACTTCGATATTCGATCCGGCAGACACATGCGCGAGCTTCCCATGTCATTGGGGAGCCTCCGGCAATCGCCTGTACATCAACGAAGGCGGCACGCACTTTCGCGACGCGACGGACGAATACGGGGTGCGTGAGGGCGGCTGGGGTTGGGGCGCATCGTTTCTAGATTACGACAACGATGGGGACTTGGATCTCGCGATGACCAATGGCATTACGCTGCCCGATACCCCTCTTGAGGCGTCGTATAACCATGACGAATTGCGATTGTGGCGAAACGACGGTACGGCGCCAATGGTCGAAGTAAGTGCGGAGTTGGGATTTGTTGATGACCGATCTGGCAAGGGCCTGTCGGTCTTTGACTTGGAGCAAGATGGCGATCTCGATGTGCTAATCGTCAACAACGCAGACTACCCGGTCTTACTCCAGAATGTCGGCGGGAATACGAACTCGTGGCTCCGTGTCGATCTACGTGGCAACCAAAGCAATACGCAAGGGTTCGGTGCGCGAATCTATGTTAAGCCGCTGGCGGACGGACCTTCGATGATGCACGAGGTTAACGGAAACAGCAACTACATGTCCCAAAACGAGACAACCGCACACTTCGGTCTTGGCGCGCATGAAGGAATGATCTCTGAGGTTCGCGTTTTGTGGCCGGCGAGCGGAATCGAAACGATCTTGCAAAATGTAGACGCCAGGCAGAGTATTTTGGTCCACGAACGAACCCTCGGCGACCTAGATGGCGACGACGAGATAGATCTACATGATTACGCGCTATGGTCCAACTGCCAGCGAGATGCGGGCGTGAAGATCACGCAGCCGTTGTGCGTCGGTGGTGACTTTAATGCCGACGATGAGATCAATCAGAATGATTGGGGGGCGTTTGCGTCGCTATTCCAGCAAGAACCAAAATCGCCCTAGCCCGCGCGGCCCGAAACTCTCCTCGGAACGGCGATACCGTCCGCATTTTTCGTTGTTTTTCCCTTTCGCCCAATGCGCAGCACGTCCGTATAGTTCGACGATCTTCAAGGCAGGTGCCAACTCCTGAAGTAGGTTCTGTTGAACTACCTTGACCCGGTAGTTTCCAAGAACACAACCGCGCCGAACTAACGGCGCTCAAGCGGCTTATGGGTTGCCGATTTCGTTGTAGAATTGGCCGAATGATTGCATCCCATGTATGGAAACTGCTCCGCGTTTATCTGGCGGGCTGAGTGAAGAGGAGCAGTTTGCCATTCCGCCCCCTTCGAAGGCTACAGTCCCGCCAAACAAGCTGTCCGTCACGTTTGGACGGCCAGAACTACTGAGCATCCCGCCGCCGGATGAAATCCTCCTCCTATGGCATTGGTTGCACTCATTCCGATTAGATTGCCGAAGAGGCGATTTCAGGAAGAGTTCGTTGGTCCGCCCAGATCAAAATTCCGCGGAGGAGGTTTCCTGAGAGGACGTTGTTCCCGAAGAACGCGGTGATCAGGACGCCGTTTTTCTCGTTTCTAATCGTCATTCAACCCACCGGGGTCTGTACCGACGTAGCTACCTTCGACGATAATGAAGGACTACAGATTCACAGAGGACCAGATCGCTTTTGCACATAGGCAGACAGAGTCGAGTCTGACGAACCATGAGCCACCTGCCACGCCGACCATTAGGTTCTGCATGTGGACCAGGTCGGGAAGTGCTTTATTGTCCGCTTGCTGGTATTCTTGATGGTGAGAAACTATCATGCTGGTTGGCATTATGTGTTGGGCAGTTCACAAATACGACGCGATGATACGCGATTCACCTTGTTGAGATTTGTTTTCGCATCGGTAGTATCAAGGAGCCAAGAAATGAAACTTAGGATTCTAGCCGTAGTAGGATTTCTTTTCGTCGGGGCCTTATCAGCTTGCGTTTCGGAAAAGAGGATCGACCCTGGCCGCGTTCCCGAAAACATTAACGCTAGTTTCTTGGCTGAGGATCTCAAGCCGGAACAGTGGATCAACAGATTCGAGGTTGAAGCACGTGAGATTTTTGCCAGTCGAAAAGAACTTGTCAATGCCGTCAAGCTCA
>JAJDDZ010000288.1 GCA_029260025.1 Phycisphaerae bacterium
CAATGGTCGTACAGAGTCGCGGATTCCTCGGAACGCACAGGCCGGTCGTAGTAGCTCTCCTCCTCGGGCCTTACCGGGCGACCTTCCAGAAAATGGACACGCTCATCGAGCACGCCGGTATCTCCAACGCATGAAACATACCGACAGACGGCGTAGGGCAGCCACAAGTAGTCGTCCGATATTCTCGTGCGTACACCTCGATCGAGGGGTGGGTGCCACCAGTGTTGTACATCTCCTTCGCCGAACTGGTGTGCAGCACAGAGAAGAAGGTGCGCACGGACTACGCCTGGTTCAGCGTGGACAAGGGCCATGGCATCTTGGAGCTGGTCGCGAAAACCAAATGCACCGCCGGACTGGTCGAAACCGCTCCGGGCCCACATGCGACAAGCAAGAGTCTGATAGAGCAACCAGCCATTGACCAGGAAGTTCACCGCCGGATCCGGGGTGTCTACGCGGATCGCGCCGAGCGTACGATTCCAGTATTCCCGTACAGCCTCCAGAGCCATGCGCGCCCCGTCGGGGTTACAAAACCGACCGATGAGAGTCCGCACGGTGACGGCGTCGCGGGCCGCCCCGAGGATGAAAACCACTTCGTGCTCCTGATCGCTGCCCAGCTCGATCACGGTCTGCATGGCCGCGCATGGGTCAAGTGCCGGGCCGACCTTCCCCGAGAGTGCGGTGCGCCTCATGGCCTCCGGATCAACGAGCGTGCCATTCCGACCAAGAAACTCCGTGCGGTCAGCGGTGACGGTATGGTGCGACTCGCTGACGGCAAGAAACGCTATGCGATCTGGAAACTCGCTATTGAAGTGATTCCGTGCCAGGACCGCTCCGGTTTGCGGATCAAGCTCAGTGACAACGTGCATAGCGTTTTTCCACTGCTGTTCGCCCAAGACCCACTCAACGAGTCCCGTCAACGACACGCGGCGGGGGCGACCGGAGGAGTTGCGGATCTTCACTCGAATGAGTTTTACAGGAGCGTCGGAGGCCACGAACGTGCATAGCTCGGACGAAAGGCCGGACTGCGCGTACTCAAAAACGCTGTAACCGAACCCGTGTCGAGTGACGTATGGATTGGTCCCGCGGGTCGGGAAAGGCGCGGGCGACCAGAATTGACCGGTTTCTTCGTCACGGATGTAGAACGCTTCGCCGCTGATGTCGATGACAGGGTCGTTGTGCCATGGTGTTAGGCGAAACTCGTGGGCGTTTTCAGCCCAAGTATAAGCACATCCATTTTCCGACACGACTGTGCCAAACTCGGGGTTGGCCAGCACGTTAACCCATGGCGCAGGGGTTACGTTTGCGGCGCTGGTAGTGATGACGTATTCGCGTCCGTCCTGCGTGAACCCACCTAGGCCGTTAAAGAACGCCAAGACTCGCTCGGACAGTTGTTGGTTGTTCGCGATTTTCGAGCGGCTTGCATTCGTTGGGACAAACTTGTCGGCGACAATTCCTGCTCGATCGCGATTTTCAATCTGTTCCGTGAGGGTGCCCGCGGCATCGGTAAGGACTACTCGGGCGACGGCTTGTATGAGCGTTTTGTCCTCGTCAGAGATCTGCTCGCCGCGCCGCAGGAAAATGCCTCCCGGGCCCTCAATGGGGTGGGCTTCGGTGCCGGTCGAGATGATGGACGTGATTTGATCTTGCAGCACTTGACGGTATCCGGATAGATCTTCGTTCAAGATTACCAGGTCGACCATGAGACCCTTCGTCCGCCAATAGGCATGGGCTTGTGCAAGCTGACGCGCTAGCTCGATATTGGCCTGATCGCTGATGCGCAGAACCACGATTGGAAGGTCCCCGGAGAGTCCGTACCCCCAAAGACCGGACTGCCCACGGAGGTTGCGGGAAATAACGCTGCGTCGGGCGCGGCGGTCGGGATCGGCGTAAAGTACGGCCCCCGCCAGCCGTCCGTATAGTTGGGCATCAGCTTCGGTGGCGCCGAGCTGGCGCAAGACGACCCGGCTGTGCGTCCACGCGAGTTCGAAAACGCGATCTGCCATCTTGTTGTCCTGATACTTCTCGACCAGAGACATCACCGCATCACGGGTCTCCGCTACGCCTGTGATGAAGTCGATGCGGATCGTCTCGCCTGGCTTGACCTCAACCCGGCAGCGAATCGCGACAATGGGATCAAGAACAGATCCGTCACGATTCGACAGCTTCGCCACGTGCATCGCCGCTGGGTCTGCGAGGGTGCGTCCATGTCCAACGAATTCGCAACGATCGGTCTCAAACGAAAACGCACCCGGCGATGCGCCCTGGATCACAGCCTGATGAAACATCCATGGCGGGTGCTCCCCGCTCGAACGCGGGCGACGTGAGCAAAGTACGGCTTGCTGTGAACGCAAGACCTCAGTCTGGACAAACAACTTGCTGAAGACCGGGTGCGCCGCATCCGAAGCAGGATCGGCCAACACCGGCTCAGCGTAACTCGTGAGTTCGATCTCGCGCGCGTTGGACCCAAAGTTCGTGAGGCTGACTCGACGCAGCTCAATATCATCCTCGGGCGACACGGTGATTTCAGTATGCGTTTCAATGTCGTCGTCGCGGCGACGAAACTCGGCTTGGGCCTGGGAGAAAACGGCTTCATAGGCCGAGCCTCGCTTCAGCGTTGGCTGATAGGCCACCGACCAATACGTTCCTTGCTCCACGTCACGAAGGTAGCAGAATGCCCCCCAGCAATCCCGGGTGGGGTCTTCATGCCAGCGCGTAACGGCCAAGTTTTTCCAATGCGTGTAGCCGCCACCGGCGGCGCTCACCATGACGTGGTACCGCCCGTTCGACAGGAGATGGGTCTCGGGGGGCGCGGACTGGGGACTGGTAATCACGCGGAGCGTTGCTTCGGCTCCTTCGAGAACCGGCTGGGATTCCCTGATGTCTCCATCATGTGGATAGAACGGGGTCGCCTTGGGGACGCGTTCCTGCAGCAAGAGCTCTGCGGAGCGCAACAGCCGGTCGGACTGAAAGCGGCGCTGCATGGGGCGATCGAGCAGGAGGTACGCCAGTGACAGTAGGCTCATCCCTTGGTGGTGGGCCATCAATGAGCGCACGACCGCGCTGCGTTGGCCGCGCGGTACGCGCGCGGGCGTAAAATCCACGGCTTCGTAGAATCCATGCGCTCCGAGTAGCCCATCACTTGCCAAACGACGCAGATTGTCGCATGCCGGCTGGGGCGCAATCATCAGAGCCAGGGCGCTGGCATACGGGGCGACGACTAGATCGTCAGCCAACCCGCGCTTCAGCCCCAGTCCCGGCACCCCGAATGATCGGTACTGGTAGTTGAGGTGGACATCGGTGGCGTTGTACCCGGATTCGGAAATTCCCCATGGCGCTCCACGCCGCCGGCCGTACTCGATCTGACGTGAGACAACGGCACGGCATGTTCGATCCAACAGGGTGTGCTCGAAAGTGGGCATAATCAGAAGCGGCATGAGATACTCGAACATGGAGCCGCCCCAAGATAGCAAGGGATGTTCGCCACCGGCAGCCGTCAGAAGGCGTCCGAGGCTGAACCAGTGCTCCTGAGGGAGCTTCCCTTGGGCAATTGCAACGAAGCTCGCGAGGCGCGCCTCGGAGGCCAACAGGTCGTAGAAGCCTGGATCGAGGCGATGATGATCGACGTTGTAACCTATCGACAAGAGCTTCCGCCCCTTGTCATACAGAAACTCATAGTTGACGTCCGCCATTTCCTGGCAACGCAACGAGAGCGTCCCTAGCTCTGCAAGACGCCCTCTGGCGCGCCGACTCCCTTCGGCGATCGAGTGACGAAGCTGCGACAACCACTCATAATCCGCGGAGGGTGAGCTTGGGCCTTCCGCGTGCATGTGGGTCAGGATTTCATCAATCGACTGAAGAAGTGTGGGGTCGAGTTCCGCCACGCCGCAAAGCGTTGGAACTTCATCCAATCCTTGGAGCCTTTGCCGAAGTTTGCTCAGACACTCGACCTTTTCGGCCGATCCACATTGCCACATGGGTTCGTTCGGAGATTGGAGCTGGCACCATGGAGCGAGGAAAAGTAGGTCGTCGAGGACGGCGCCGCATTGGCGCACAAAGGCCTGAGCCCAGTATGTCAGTTCCTCGTCAGGAGCGGTGCTCACTGCTACCACCAGCTCCCTTCCGGCAGCGGCCGAGCTTTCCAGGAGCATCCGCAAGGCGTTCAGCGTTGGTGGCCGAACGCGCAATTCACTCTGTAGCTGCTCCAAATGAGGAACGATTTCAGGTGTTGGTGCTGTGGAGGGTGGCATCTCAGAAAACGCAGACGGTCCGCGAACCACATCTTGGATGACGCTCAACGTGTCCATGAGTCCGGCAATGCACTGTTGTGAAACGATCTTCGCGTCGGCCAGCTCCCGCAGTCCCGGACCCAACGTAAGCAGATTGGCGGCGAGATTGCCGCTGTCCACCAACGAGACGTACAGTGGAGGGAGGGGACGAAGCGTGCATGTATCGTACCAGTTGTAGAAGTGTCCGCGATGCCGTTCGAGCCTTCCCATCGTTGCGAAAGCTCTGGACGTACGGTCGATTAGCTCCTTGCCGGAGACGTACCCGAAGTCATACGCAGCGAGATTCGCAAGTAGCGATAAACCAATATTGGTCGGCGATGTTCGATGAGCCACAGCCTCCTTGGGGAACTCTTGGAAGTTATCTGGCGGAAGGTCATGGTCCTCTGGACCGACGAATGTCTCAAAGAAACTCCAGGTGCGGCGTGCAACCATGTGGAGAAACGCACGGTCCTCTGTCCGCAGACTCGGATGGCGTGTTTCAATGGGGCGGCTTAGCCACCACGCCACGAGAGGAGATAGTAGCCAAAGCCCCAAGATAGGCCCCGCCGCATATAGGCTCGTAGGCCGCTCGATCGCAAGCATCGCCGCTGAGATGAGCGCGCACGTCGGCCCGATCCACATCGACGTGCAGAAAGCCCGCAGACCAGCGTGGGCGTGCCTTTCGGCGTCGTGCGCAGTTTTCCACTCCAAGAGTCTTCGACGCGTAAAGAACACACGCACCGTGGCGCGGACAATAGCGTCGAGGCTGATGAATGCGTCGTAGGGCAAGCAGATGAGTCCAACAGCCGCCTGCCCCGACTGCCGGCCCAATGAAGACGCAACACCTTCGAGGTGCAGTGTTGTTGGAATGTCCGGTGCTTTGCGCAGAAGTTCGCCGATGCCCGCGAAGAGTACCGGGCTGATGATGATTCCGATGACGATGAGGCTATAGAAGTGGGCCGGGCCGGGCAGGTACCACCCGATCAGCAGGAGAGCAGCAAGCCCCACGGGCGCCAGACTACGTCGCAGGTTATCGAAGATTTTCCACCGCGAAAGCCCCGAAATGCGGTTGGTAACACGCCTGGCGTCAGGGCCGGGAACACGTGGGAGCATCCACGGCGCGATCTGCCAGTCGCCGCGAATCCAGCGATGACGGCGCCCGGCATCGTCGGTGTAACGCGAGGGGTGCTCTTCGAGCAGCACAACATCGCTGACCAGTCCGGCTCGTGCGTGAGAACCCTCCAAGAGGTCGTGACTGAGGATGCGGTTCTCTGGAAAACAAGCGCCAACCGCTTGCTCAAACGCATCGACATCGTAGATCCCCTTGCCGATGTACGAGCCCTCCCCGAAGAGATCCTGGTACACATCCGAAACGGCGCGCGTATAAGGATCGATACCAGGCTCGTTGGTGAAGAGTTTGGCGAACCAAGATCGACCGGCGCTGGATAAACTGACACCCACCCGTGGCTGCAGAATCCCATAGCCTTCAACAACTCGTCCTAGGTGCGTGTCGAACCGCGGGCGGTTGAGTGGGTGAGCCATCGTGCCAACAAGTTGGCGCGCCGCGTCGCGCGGTAGCTGCGTATCGGTGTCGAGCGTAATGACGAATCTGATGCTGGGGAGGATTTCACACCGCCCCACGACCGCATCGAATCTGTCTTCCGCACCCCCGCGCAAGAGTGAATTGAATTCGGCGAGCTTACCGCGCTTGCGTTCCCAGCCCATCCACACGCCTTCCGATGCATTCCACCGCCGGGCGCGGTTGAAAAGAAAGAAGGCGTCGTCACGTTTGGCCGAATACTGCTTGTTAAGGGCGCGAATTCCATCGCTTGCAAGCCGTACAAGTTCCGAATCGCTCGGCAACGTCTCCTGAGACGAATCGCGCAAGTCCGTCAGCAATCCGAAGTGCAAGTGGGCGTCGTGATTTGCAAGGAAACAAAGCTCGAGCGAGTCGAGCAGATCCCGAACCCCCTCGGCACTCGTGAGCATGGTGGGCACGACCACCAAAGTACGGGCCTCCTTCGGAACCCCCTTGGAGAAATCCATCCTTGGGAGTGTCCGCGGTGCCACCAACAAAGTTGCCACCCAGCTGACTACAGACACGCTCAGCTGACTGGCGCAAATGAGCAACGGGATGCTCAAGGACAACAGACCCCATGATCCGACGCCGTACCCATAGGCCATGATCAAGGCCGCAGTCATCAGCGCCGCCGTGAGCGAGACGATGGCACCTCCATAGAGAACCAGCGGGTGACGGAGCGCGGCTTGTTTGACGATAGTGTGGACCGAGCGCCGATTGCCGATCGCGTGCTCAAGGAGCGAACGACCCTGGTCAACCAGATAGTACCCGACATGGGCCTCACGATCATCACCCGCAGACGGAGCGATTCGCTTACGGGCAAGTTGAATTGCCCTCCGGACGACCTCTTCTTCCGAAACACGGCTTCGTCTGCCGAGCTCTTCCACGACGTGGCGATAGCGATCGCGAGTGACGAAGTCCATGGTGCCATAGACATCGGCCGGGTCGCTGCGCAGTGCGCGCTCAACGACGCTCATCGCCTCTACGAAGTCAGGCCAATCCATAGCCGAGAGGAACCGCAGGCTGCCGATGCTGTTGCTCATCGAGACTTGGTCAGCCGCTTGGTTTTGGCTTTCCAACTGGATGAGTTCTTCGATCGTGTGATTCGTTTCGGCCAAGTGATGCTCGAGCCAGCCCATGGGAAGTACCAGGCCCGGATTCTGGCCTCGGAGCCGGCGCGTGAATTCCGCGACGAACGCGCTGGTGAGCGGCGGGTCCGCGCGGACCAGGTCGGCCAGGGCTAGGACCAACTTCCTCGGCTCCTTGTCGGCGACATCCAACATCCGGTTTGCCCACTGCACCGCGGCGTCATGATCCGCCCGGCAGACCGCGATTCGCACGGCGATGCGCCGCAGGTTTTCGACCAGGGCCAAACGCAACATGGTCGGAATGGCCCACAGTTCGCCGAGCTTCAGGCTGGTGATCGTCTGATAGGACGCGACGAAGCCGCTGAGATTCTCGGCGTCCACGCGCCCGTCCCCGTGCGAAATCAACTCCAAGGCGATGGCGTAGACGCGCGGGTAGCCGGACATCGGGCCACCTGCGAGCCGTGGAAGCTCGCGGCTATATGTTCGGGGAAGATGTTGTCGTGCCGTTCGGATCTGCTCCTCGATGAGGTGGAAATTGTCAAGCAGCCAGTCAGCGGCCGGTGCAATCCGCTCACTCCTTCTCACCGCATCCGTAACCACTTCGTAGGCACTGAGGAGCGCGACCTCGTTTTCGGCCAGGCGCGGCAACAATCGGCCGGGCACGCGGTGCGTTTCGATCTCGTGCGATTTGGCGAGAGCGTGGGCGTGCTTTCTGAGTTGGTCGACGCTAAGCAACTCAGACCGGAGCGGCTCCTCGGTGCGCCGTTCCCCTTCGTGACGGCGGCCGGCGCCGAACAAGCCTTGGCGAATCAAATCAATCGGGTTCCAATTGGGCGTCATTCTCTTCTTTTGACCTTTCATCTGGCGAGCTCTGTCAGGCTCAGAACCGTAGCCTTTTCTATCGAGACGTTCATGTCCACCTCCAGGGCCGCATTGATCGCGTGAACGGCGGCGACTCCGCCGAGGATCAACCAGACCGTAACCGCACCGCAGAGAACCCACGGGTTGGAGAAAGCATTCATGATCACCAATCTGCCCGACCCTATTTCACAAATGAGGTCTTTCACGATACAATCAATCGATAGCATGAGCAATCATACTCGTACCCAGTGGAGTGCGGCGGACGAAACGTGGCGCGTCTTCCGCATCATGTCCGAGTTCGTGGAGGGCTTCGAAACTCTTTCTCGCGTTTCTCCGGCGGTCTCGGTCTTCGGATCCGCGCGGACAACGGCGGATGATCCCTACTACGCTTTGGCCCAGCAGCTCGGGCGCGAACTCGTTGGACATGGCTTTGCGGTCATGACCGGAGGCGGTCCCGGGATCATGGAAGCCGCCAACAGGGGTGCCACGGAAGCTAAGGGTGAGAGCATCGGCCTCAACATTACCCTGCCCGTTGAACAGGAAGCGAACAAGTACCAGACCGTGTCGCTCGATTTCCGTTACTTTTTTTGTCGTAAAGTCATGTTCGTCAAGTACGCGGTGGCATTCGTCTGCTTCCCCGGCGGTTTCGGAACCCTGGACGAATTCTTCGAGTCGATGACGCTGATCCAAACTGGAAAGACCGAGCCCTTTCCGGTCGTCCTGATCGGAAGCGAGTTCTGGTCACCTCTGCTCGACTGGATGCGGCAGCATCAGCTCGAGCGGCACGGCTATATCGCGGAAGCCGACCTTGGGCTTTGCATGGTGACCGACGACGTCGCACAGGCCGCGAGACACATAGCCGACGCTTACAAGGAGACTCTTGAAGCGCGCGGAGATGACGGCGTGATCGGCTCGGAGCTCACGGCCGAGGGAACCTTAACGGGCCGTGCACCCCGCAGGCCCGACCCAAATGTTCATTACGAAGACCTGGCACGTTAGCCGAAACTGACGGCTCCGAGCGCGCGTCCATCGCCTCCGAGGGTACACTGTTCTTCCAAGGCGGGTCGAACGCCACACCGCCTCCGGGCGACAACGACGGAGTCACGAGCGCCGCGGAGACCATGCCCATTTCGTTTGACGTGTTTGAGGCGGCGGAATCGTTAGATCATCGATAGGATGTTGGCGATCATGAAACTGACTTTTCTCGGCGCCGCGCGACAAGTCACTGGCTCCTGCTACCTTCTGGAGACCGGCGGACTTCGGTTGCTCATCGACTGCGGAATGTTTCAGGAACGGTCCTTTCTCGCGCGCAATTGGGACTCCATGCCGGTGGCTGCGAGCAGCATCGACTATCTATTGTTGACACACGCCCATCTCGACAACTCCGGGCTGATTCCGAAACTCGTTCGCGACGGGTTCGCAAAGCGAATTCTATCGACGCCCGCCTCAAGGGATCTCGCCGAGGTCATTTTGATGGATGCCGCACACATTCAAGAGGAGGACGCCGAGTTCAAGAAGCGTCGCCATAGGCGCGAGCGACGCAAAGGACCCCATCCCGTCGCACCATTGTACACAACGTGCGACGCCCAAGCCTCGCTCAAGCTCTTCAAGACCGTGCAATACGGCGATCCGAAGCGACTCAACGAGCACGTGACGGTCACGTTCCATGACGCGGGCCACATCCTGGGTTCGGCTACTCGACGCTGCTGAGCGACGCCCATTGCGTGACGCACTTACGATAAGACGCGGACCGCGTAAGGGTGAACTTGCGGCAAACGCCAGCCCCGAAGTGCGCGAGCAACTTGAACGGCTCGGGCGAGAGCGGCGGCTTATTTACATGACGCTGGTGCTTACTGGGCATCGACGTGGCCAACTCGAAGCCCTGCGGTGGCGTGACGTGGACTTGCCCGGAGGTGGCTCACTGTTGCGGCGGGCGACTCCAAGAACGGCAAGGCCGAACCGTTGCCGATACGGGCTGACTTCGTTGAAGAGCTGACAGCGTGGCAAGCCGATCTCGGCAAGGTTGACGGTAAAGCGAAGCTGTTTCGCGTGCCTGCCGAACTCGTAAAGATACTCAACCGCGACTCAAAGCTTGCGGGTATCCCAAAGGTAGACGACGACGGGCGTACTGTCGTCGTACACGCGCTCC
>JAJDDZ010000289.1 GCA_029260025.1 Phycisphaerae bacterium
AGCAGGTGAAGGGGGTTGTTCCGACGCCTGTTGAGTTGGATATTTACGGGAATTTGGTTGGGTCTTAGTTTTTGTGTCAGTTGGGGGCACTGGCGGGCTAGCTGTCAGTGGCACCCCGGTGTCGTGCGTGGTTGGTAGAAAGACTATGCGCGGTCCTTGGAGATTGAACGTCCGCGCGGGCTAAAGCCGCGCGGCTCGGGGTTGTCTTGTTCCTAGTGGCCTTTGTGTTCCAGGGGGGTGCCTATTGTTTGTGATAGGTGGGCGATTGCTGTGGCAGCTTGTTGGTGGGCTGCGATGCCTCCTCGGTGGGCTTCGAGGGCAGTTCTTTGTGCTTCTAGTAGGATGAGGATACCGGTTTGTCCTGCTTCGAATGAGTCGGAGGCGAATTGTAGGTTTTGTTCTGCTTGGGGTACGACCTGGTCGTCGTAGTAGGTCGCGTTTTCGGTTGCGGTGCGGGCGGTGTCGGCGGCGATTCTAATCTCTTGTGCGATATCGATGATGAGTGCTTCGTAGATGCGAACTTCGCTTTCGTAGACGTACTTTGCGCGGGCGATTTGGGCTTGGTTTTGGTCGTAGATGGGGAGGGTGATTGAGAGGGACGGGCCTGTGATGGAGTCGATGGTTGCGCTTTCTCCGTCGCGACGGGCTCGTCTTGATTCGACTGGGGGTGCGGTGAGCCGTCCGGCGGGGATTGAGCTTCGGATGGTGTTGGCGAGGATGTCACGGTCGCCTTTGGCGCGTCCTTCGAGTCTTTCGAAGGCGAGTCCGAGTGAGAGTTCGGGGATGACGCTAATTTTTTCGAGTCCGATCTCGCGGAGTCTTGCGGTGACTTGCATGGCGGCTGCCTGGAGGTCGAGGCGGTTGTTACCTGCTTGTTTGATGAATTCTTCGTCGTTGTCGGGGATGGTGGCGTGTGCGTGGATTTTGTCGGTGAGGGGGACACCTGCTAGGTCGCGTTTAAGGGATAAGTATTTTGCTAAGTTTCGTTTTGCGGTTGTAGCGGTGAGTGTCGCCTGGCGTACGCCGAGTTCGGCGCTGAGCGATTGTCCTTTGGCGAGACTTTCGTCTAGGGCGCTTGCGGTTCCTGCTTCGCGTAGTGTTTGGACTACGACGAATGAGCGGGTGACGATTTCTTCGTTTTGGTTTGCGACTTCGAGGAGTTTGGCGGCTGCGAGTGCTTGATAGTAAGCCTTCATTGTGTCGGTTGCGATGGTGGCGGCGTCGTGGGCGATTTTTAGGACGGTGCGGTCCAGGTTTGCTTGTGCGATTCTTTTTCGTTCGGGGATTTGCCAGATTTCAACGATGCTTTGGGAGATGGCAGCGTCTATGTTGGCGCGTCCGCCGCCCTCGGGGAGGCGGGCTGCGATTGATAGCGTTGGGTTTGAGAATAAACCTGACTGTACCCAGTCTGCTTTTGCGACGCCGATGGCCATGAATCCTGATTGGATGCGGCGGTTGTTTAACAGGGCGATGCGGACTGCTTCGTCGGCGGTGAGTCCGTCGGCGAGGATTTCGTTTAGTTGCTCATCGGTCATGGCGGGGTCTTCGACGTTGTAGGTGTCCTGGACGCCGGTTGTTTTCGCGATGAGGTCGCGGGTTCTGGCGAAGTCTTTTTCTGGGTGGACGTGTGCGCATCCGGAAAGAGCGGTGAGTGCGCAGCCTGCGGCGACCAAGAATGCTGCGGTTCGCGGTGGGGCTTGTTTCGTTGGTATCGTTTTAATGGTCATGGTTATGATCCTGCCGTTATCGCTGGAGTTGGGTGCGTTTCAATTTCATTTTCGACCAGTTCGGGTGGATTCTCTTGGCCATATTTTAAGAATAGGGCGGGTACGACGATCATGTTCAGGAAAGTTGCGGATAGAAGTCCTGATAGGATGACGAAAGCCATTGGACTCAGGATTTCTTTTCCTGGTTCGTCTTGACCCAGGGCGAGTGGGATTAGCGCGAAACCTGCGCTGAGGGCGGTCATGAGAATTGGCGAGAGTCTTTCCATTGCTCCGCGGCGGACTGCTTCGGCGAAGTTTGTGACGCCTTCGTGTCTTTGGAGGTGTCGGATGTGGGAGACCATCATGATTCCGTTTCTTGCGGCGATTCCGAATACGCTGATGAAGCCAATCAATGACGCCACCGAGAGGGTTCCGCCTGAGAGGTAGACGCCCGCGACGCCGCCGATGAGTGCGAGGGGGAGGTTTACCATGATGAAGAGTGCGTCGCGCATTGAACCGAAAGCGACTTGCAGGAGGAAAACGATGCCGAGGATGGCGACGCTACCTAAGAGGGCGAGTCGGGTTCTGGTTTTTTCGGCGTTTTCGAATTGTCCGCCGTATTCGACGTAGTAGCCTTGCGGGAATTTGAGGTCTGCTGCGATTCGTTCGCGAATTTCGTCAACAACGCTGCCTAAGTCCCGACCGGTGGTATTACACTGAACGACGATTCTTCGTTGTGCGTTTTCTCGCATGACCATGTTTGGACCTCGCTCTTCGGTGATGCTTGCTAGCGCTTTGAGCGGGATTTTTATTCCGGTGGGGGTGTCGACGAGGACTTCTCCGACGTCGTGTGGTGTTGCTTCCATCCAGTTTGATGCTTGCTCGGGATCGCCGACGCGGAGGATGAGTTCGTAGGCGTTCTTGCCTTCGAGGACTTGTGTTGCGACGTGTCCCTGGAAGGCGGTTTCGACCGCTTCGGCGACTTCGGCGATTTTTATTCCGTAGCGGGATATTGCTTGTCTGTCGAAGTCGATTCGGAGGATGGGGATCTCCATTTGTTGTTCGACTGCGAGGTCGGCGATGCCGGGGATTTCTTTCATGATGGACTCGGCGCGCTTTGCGAGTGTTCTTAGGGTTCGTAAGTCTGCACCGAAGATCTTGACTGCGATGTTTGCGCGTGTACCGGAGAGCATGTGGTCGATGCGGTGACCGAT
>JAJDDZ010000290.1 GCA_029260025.1 Phycisphaerae bacterium
ATGCTCGAGATAATCACCTTCATGCCGGTCTGGTAGACTTCGGGGGGATAAAGGGCGATCTTGTCGGCGATGATGAAGACCATCGGACAGGCGGTTTTGAGAACTGAAATCCCAAGCGATCCGACTCCGCGAGTTACGACAAGGCGAATGTAACCGTCGCCGGTAATGCCATTTGCGGCGAGGGTTTGGTGCATGGCGTCTGCCACTTGATCATACGTCATGGGAATCTCAAGACGTATCGCCTTGGCAGAATCGAAGACGCGTTCAATGTGCTCTTCTTCTTTGAAGATCTTTCCGTTGTAGATGCGGATGCCCTCGAAGACGCCATCGCCGTAGAGGATTCCGTGGTCGAAGACGCTGATGTTCGCCTCGGCAACCGGGACGAGCTGAGTACCCATCCAGATCATCAGGTCTGGGTTTGGCGCAAATGGATTTTCCGTCATCGGATTCACCTCAATGGATGCAACTGACATATTAGACGACCTCCGTCTTTGGTTTATCGCCGGAATCTCCCCGGCGATGATCACCCGCCTCCGAACCTGACTTTGACTTTGAACCCGATCGAGTCCCCGAGTCCGCCTGAATCACGCCGTCGGTGAGTCGGACGGTTCGATGAGCCTTTTCGGCGACACATCCGTCGTGAGTGACCATGACAATTGTCTGGCCGGCGTCGTTAAACTCCTGCAACATTGCGAGGACTTCGGTGCCGATCTTCGCGTCCAGATTACCTGTAGGTTCGTCGGCGAGCAAGAGCGCTGGGCGGTTCAGAAGCGCTCTAGCGATGGCTACACGCTGCATTTCACCGCCGGATAGTTCGCTGGGCCGGTGCTTTTCTCGTTCTGCAAGCCCTACCCTTTCTAGCATTTCTCGTGCCTCGGCGAAGGATTTTCGCTTGGCCGCTCGCCAACCGAAGAAGCTATGGTAAACAAGGCGCGGAATCGCGATGTTCTCTAGAACATTCAATTCAGGCAGCAAATGATAAAACTGGAAGACAAAACCAACGTCTTGATTACGGTAATGGTTGCGAATTGGTTTGGATTGGTCAAAAACGCTTTGGCCTCGAAATTCGACTTGGCCGCGGTCGGGCTTGTCGAGCGCGCCGAGCATGTGGAGCAAGGTGCTCTTTCCCGAACCGCTCGAGCCCATGATGACCACGAACTCGCCCTCTTCGACGCGCAGCGATGCGCCTCTCAAGACCGATACCTCGCCGCGTCCCATCTTGTACGCTTTGTGGATACCTTTTGCATTTAGGATCGCGGTGGACATTTATTCGTAACGCAATGCTTTGACAGGCCACACTTTGGCGGCGGCGTACGCGGGTATCAACGAACCGATCATGGAGCTAATGATTGCGATGACGCCGACCCAAGCGGCGTCCGCTTGTTTCACGGTTTCCGGGATTTTGTCGAACGAGTAGATGTCGGGACTCCAGACGCGCAGGTTCGGATTCAACCACGCAAGCCAATCTTGAATGTCGTTAATATTCCAGACGAACGCGCACCCGACAGCAAGCCCTAGAATCGAGCCGAAGACACCGACGGCGGCGGCGTAGGCGATGAAGAGACCGGCGATACCGCGACCTGATGCACCGACCGCTTTGAGGATGCCAATGTCTTTGGTTTTCTTTTCCACGATCATGTAGAAAATGCAGCCCACGAGCACGACGGCGACTAGACTAATTAAGCTAAAGAGAATGGTGACGAGGACTTTTTCTTTTTCGACTGCCTGGATGAAATCGCGTTGCATGTCTTCCCAGGTGAGTACTTGGACTTTGTAGAGACTCATTTGCTCAGAGCTATCTAAATCGAGTGGAATCTCATTTTCCTGAAAGTCAATCCAAGCGAGGGCAATCTGGTCTTTGGCGACGTCCATGTCCACGCCATCGTCAAGGTCGATGAGCAACTGATTCGCGCGCGGCTTGGTGAAGTTTCCGTCGACTAGCTGTCGTGAATCCATCCCGAGAACGCTTTGGAGTAAGTCGAAATCCACGTAGACCATCATTCTGTCGATATCGTAGATGCCGGTTCGCGAATCGTCAGCGTAGCGAAGGTGAAGCTTGGCGGCCGGCTCGCCTGTTGGATTGCCCGTGGGTCCAAGGGGCATCAGGGTAAGCACGATGTTTGCGCCGCGCGCTATTGTGCGATCGAAATTCCCATCGGGGCGACGGATGTTTATGATGTCGCATCCCATGATGATCCCGTTTCGTTCTGGGCCAACGTAGCCGGGAAGACCAACGCGTGTTGCGAACTGACGTTCACCCTTGACGGCGAAGACCGGAAATTCGGGACTCGTAATCTCAAAAGGTGCACTTTCGAAACGATCGATTAACGACTGGTCTGTCTCGCTTTTTCGCCAGCGCATGTTCGCTTCTTCCAAATCGGGAGGAAGCGTCAAGGTATGATCCATTGCCATCCCAGCGACGGGCATTTGCTGTGGACCCAGGTGCGTGGTGCCGGGAAAATACTTCTGATAATGAAGTCCGTCGCCGAAACTGTTTACCTTCACGTAGTCGTCAAGTTGGATCCCCAAGACCTGGGTTGGCCCGGTCTGCTGGTATGCCGGATCGCGGTAGAGTCCGTACGTCGATAGAACCGGCGTGGTCGCACGAATCACGTCGGGAAGTTTCTTGGCCAAATACTGCGAAAACTCATCATAATACGGGAATCCCTGCATGGAATGACTGTTCATGACAATCTCGCTATGCAGTCCACGCGAACGGTTGCGCACGGTATCGAGAAACCCACCCATGACGCTGAGTACGACGAGGACCATCGCAACGCAAAGCATAACGCTCGCGATTCCGAAGAACGCAATCATCTTCGTGTGAAGATACCGCCATGCGAGAAACCACTTGTACATGGGTTATGCGTCCTTGCCGAGTTTGACGTCGCTTAGTTCCTGGTGGTCGGGATTGTGGGGGTTGTCTTTCTTGGCGGGTCTTTGAAGAGGGAAGAGAATGACATCGCGGATGCTGGGGCTATCGGTAAGTAACATGACGAGACGGTCGATTCCGACTCCGAGACCCCCGGCGGGGGGCATGCCGTATTCTAAGGCGGTGATAAAATCTTCATCCATGACCGCCATCGTTTCGTCGCCTTCCCCTTGAAGCTTGCACTCGAAGTTTTCTTTTTGGATGGCTGGATCATTAAGCTCGGTATAGGCGTTGCCTAGCTCCATCCCTGAAATGAAGGCCTCGAAACGAAGGGCGATGGCGTCGTCTTCGGGATGGCGTCTTGTGAGCGGGCAAATCGGCGCTGGATAGTCGTAGACGAACGTTGGTTGCACAAGATGGTGCTCGACGGATTCCTCGAAGACCGCGTTGACAACGACCGCGTCGTCTTTGCCCTTGTGATCGATGCCGAGTTGGTCGGCCTTCTTGCGTACGGCGTCGATGTCGTTCATTTCGACCCCGGCGTGCTCGCGAAGAAGGTCTGCGTATTTGCTTCGGGTCCAGGGCGGGGTGAAGTCGATGACTGCGCCGTGATAAACGGTCGTCAGTCGCCCGGCGGTCACCCCTTTGGCTGCTTCTTGGTAGGCGTCGAGATGATTCTCCTCGGCGAAGGTCTTGGCGTCGTCTGGGCGATCTTCTTCGGTGAGTCGGGCACATTCTTTTTCGATAGCGGCGGCGCGCGCCGGGATGAAATCCTTGGTGGCAGCGCCGAACCCGGCGGAGACCATGCCCTCTACGCGTTCCATCATAACGTTGTAATCTGCGTAGGCTTCGTAGAGCTCGACCATGGTGAACTCGGGATTGTGCTTGGTGCTGATTCCCTCGTTTCGGAAATTGCGACTGATCTCGAAGACGCGTTCCATTCCTCCGACTAACAATCGTTTGAGGTACAGCTCTGGGCTGATGCGGAGAAAGAGGTCCATGTCGAGCGTGTTGTGATGCGTGGTGAATGGACGGGCGGCTGCCCCGCCATAGATGGGTTGCAGGACGGGCGTTTCAACTTCGTAGTAACTCTCGTTGACAAGATAGTCTCGAACTGCGTGAATGATCGCGCTTCGCATTCGAAAGACGCTTCGCACATCGGGGTTGGTGAACAGATCGACGTAGCGTCTTCGGTAGCGAAGATCGACGTCGGTGAGCCCGTGCCATTTTTCGGGGGGTGCGATGACCGCTTTCGAGAGAACGGTCAGCTTGTTACACCAGAGGGTTAGCTCTGCGGTCTTGGTGCGACCGAGGACGCCCTCGACGCCGATGGTGTCGCCGAGTTCGAGCTGTTTGAGAATTTTCCACTGATCGTCGCCGAGGTCCGCCTTGCTAAGACCGAGCTGGAGCTTTCCGAGGGAATCGTGAACCGTTAGGAAGGCGAGTTTACCCATGACGCGTTGGAGCATGATGCGCCCCGCGACGCGCGCCTTGACTTCCGATCTTCCTCCGGGTTCGATATCCAGGCTTGTTGCGCGTTCTCTAAGGGTCTCCGTGGCGGTGATATCGGCGAATCGTCCGCCATAGGGGTCTACGCCGAGTTCGCGAAGGGCATCTCGCCTCTTGATTCTTTGTTCTTTGAGTCTTTCTTGCTCTGTCATGGGGGAAAATCACACTGCGGCGTGTACGGGACCGAATCCATTTCGCGTCCTCTCGCTCTGCCAGTGACGATCGTACCGCTTTGACGGGATTGCGGCAATTCAGCTGTTGGAAATGGGCCTGAGGTGTGACATTGGCGACGCGGACGGGCATGAAAAAAAGCCCCCGCCCGCAGGGAGCGGACAGGGGCGTATGTTTGACTCTTATTCGGCGATTCGTTCGCTAGTTCGGACAGAGCGGCGAAGCGGGAAGCGTTGACAAATTCTGGCTAGGGTATTCGCCCGCACCGTTCATCAAGTCCACCGCGTCCAACAGGTCGAGCGGAATGAACATGCCTGACCTGTCAATGTCGAGACTATATGGCTCGCCCTGCATCGGGGAATCTATGTTAAACGGATCGTCTTCCCCCGGGTAGAGGAACTTCAACCGTGTGACCATGTTTGACAGCTCATTGGATGTAAAGATGTCACTTCCCGGCGTCGCGCTAAAATCGCCGTCGCTATTGGCCGGATGGGTGGTGATCCGCGAGAAATCCTGGACCCCCGAGTTCCCGAGGTATTCGATCGTTGTCGCGGCCCCCTGGGTCAGAGGCCTGCTCAACGTGATTTCATACTGTTCAGACGGAAGCGCGGTGATGCTCAGGATCTCTATTGGGATACTGTCTAGTGCGAGGTTTTCGCAGATGCTCCAGCAAGCAGGTAGCGTCGCGGAGGTACCCGGCTGCCCGCCGTCCGAGACAACCTCGACGACGATCGTTTCGATACCGACCTGCGTGTGATTTGCGTCCGACGATAACCACGGACGACCCGCGTCGACCGTATTGAGGGGAGGATCGATCCAACTGACCGCACCACTTGGGCACTGTCCGGAACAGCTAATGTTCAGGTCACCAGTCGTCCCAGTTCCAGACTGATCGCCGACGCGGACGCGATAGCAGTCACCCGCCACGCCTTCGAACGTTAACATCGACTGCAATGACCCTGGGCCACAATCGGGGAAGGCGTCTAGTGGATCGGCGTTATCGTTAGAGGCGATCGGCTCGGTCTCAAAGTTTGGACAGAGGTCGCATCCCTCGTAAACGAGCAAGCTCGTGTCGAACGTACTTCCACACGTGCTCATCGTGACCGTTCCGGTGCAGGTGGCTGTGTATTCGAACCACTGATCCGAATCCATTCCTTGAATGGATGCGGGAGAAGGACACTGAAGCGTGGCGTCTGTCAGATCCGTTATGACGGGATCACAACCCACGCAGTCGGTGTCTGTGACCGGTTCTGCAAAGTCGCAGAAGTCGTTGGAAAGCGGCCGCTCGTCCGGACAGGGAGACCGGAACCGAAGATCGTACTTACCTTCGGGATTAACGAAGTTCAGATCGGTCCGCTTGTTTGAGAGCATGACATAGTATCGGTCGCCGATGACCAAGTCTCGGACGCATAGCTTCGAGTTTTCATCGAAGAAGCTTCCGGGTTCGCCAGCACAACCGTTGTCGTTGCACCCGACTAGACCGAGCGTTTGGCAGCTGGTGACTTCCGTTTCTGGATCGCCCGCTCTGAAGACGCTCAACATTGAATCCCTTGCGGGGGAGACACTCAGGCAAGTATCAATGCTCACCGAAGTCGTGTCGGCTACGAACTCGTACCAGATGGTGTTTCTACCAATCGGTGCACCGGGCCCACAGGTTCCAAATGGGCAGGGGTTCAAGTTGTCATCACAGAGGTCACCGTTGGACCCTCCACCTGTACACTCAAGAGGAAAGCCGTCATGGCAGCAAACAGGCGGATCCGTGTCTCCGAATGTGGCCTCTGCATTGTCTGCGCCGACTATCACAGTGTCCACGGCGAAAGTGGGAACTGTAACCGCTCCTTCGCAACTGTCGTTGGGAGGGACATCATTGCAGGCTGGCTGGTTAGCCGCCACGTCCACGCAAACTGAATCCCACTCGACGCGGCAGCAAAAGTCGTCGAAATCAACACGACACACCGTGGAACAACAAGTTGAATCGTTGCAACCAGGCGTGAAGTGAGGTACTTTGCAGTCGCCCTCGCGTTCTAGGCAGGCGATGAGCGGGCAGGATTGGTTGTTTTGACCACAAAGCCTCCCGAGTTGCCACTGACGAGGCGTACTGACATCGCCCTCGATATCGCATTCTCTTTCAACGAGGTTTCTACACTTTTCGATTTCATCGGTGTCTTTGAAGCAGCATGCAGATACACCGCAAACCTTGTTTGGAACGTTGATTTGGTCGGCGAACGGATCACTCTCGCCATCGCAAACGCCGCCGGGAACCCAGGCTGGCAACTGCAGACTTGCTCTTTGTGGGAACGGGCAGTTGATTTGTGGAACCTCGCGGCACGGTGCGTTGCACAATCCCGGCAGTTCGCAATCGGCATCGCGGCTACAAGGCTCGCCGTCGTCGGCACCCCCTTCGCACTCTTTGATGAACATGTCGCAGCAAGCGCCCGGTGTAGACGGCCCGTCGCAAATCAACGTCGCCTGAATTGCGCCCTGGCCACTCCCGGGTGAAAGCGGCGCGACATCGCACCCACCGAAATCATCCATCAATTCGATCTCTACTTCCGTCGAACCAATTTTGGCCTGAATCGTTGTGAGGATTGGACCGCCCGCGGAGTTGTTGGCCCGGACGGCGAGGAAGATTGTTCCTGAAACCGTGATGGGTGGATTGACCGGGACTCGAATGATTCGCGTACCGGTACTGCTGCTTCCGACGATCTGAAACTTGTAGGTCCCTGGAATTCCGTTATTGCTGATCGAGCCCTGGGCCCAGTCAGCGGGCGGAGAACCAGAACACCCGTTACGAAGTTCGATGTCGTACGCGGCACTACCTCGAAGGGCGACTTCATACCCGGTTAGCAGGCAATCGCCTGTGATGAGGGTAAGATCGTCTACGATGACCTTGTTCGGTCCAAAGTTAATCGGGCCACCATCCTCGCGCGTGTTTCGATACTGAATGTGCCTAGTTGGGCAGGAGGTTGAGTCGCCATAGATTTCGAGATTGAAGCTCGCGTGGGGCGAGTTCGGGAAGTTACCAAGGTTTGGACTACAACCTAGCGCCGGGAAGCTGATGAGGTCGCCCGAGAAGCCTTCGAGGGCGGGAGCGCCACCGATGACCGCACAGTTGTCGCGAGTGAAAGTGATCGATAGCCACATAGATGTCTTGGCGCTGACACCTAGTCCGGTGAGATCAACCTCGACCTCGGTAACATCTTGGACGAAGTCCGTTATGGTCACGGAGCCTTGGGTTCCCGCGATCAGACGCGATGGTGACGCACCGACCGGGAAGGCCTCCGGACAGGTGTCCCAAAGTGCGTAATTTACCGTATAGGGACGGGCCTCGGTGATGCTGAGGTTCTCATTCCCAAAGACCTGGAACGTGAACCGAGTCAGTCCACAAGCGTCTGGGGCGATCGTGGCGATGTCATCCGCAACGTTGAAAAAAGGCGGATAAGGAATGATGACGCGACCACGCGTGTTGCTATAAATGAGCGTTTCAGTGACGCCCGAGATCGAACCACCGATCGCCGCGTCGCCCTTGGCCATACGACGAGTTTTCGTTCCTGCGGGAAGCTCCCGCAAGTTCGACATTCCCGGCGGTACGACAATCGACGCGGAGCGAACGAAACCGGTGTCGCCGACAAGCGTCGAGGTATCCGTGCTTCTATCGACGGACACTATTTCTTGAGCGTTCAAACTTACGCTACCAAGCGCGAACGTCACCGCGACCAACGTCCCGCCAAGTACCCGGAGCATTCTTTCGTGCATCAAACTCACCCTTCCTATGGACAACCTTATCCAGCGAGCCATACCGCCGTAATTGTGCGGGTAGACCACCGCTGCTTACTAAACAGCCAATATCACAAACTTCTCGGGACGCGTTCCCCTCCGACGGGACGCAATCCACCACTTTTCAGCGGTTGATCGGTTTTAATGAAAAACTAATTACCGGAAAAGACCAAAACAGGTCGCGACGCCCTCGACGCGCCAAACAACCATACCCCCTTGATCTCTCCCGTTTCGCATAACATAGCGGCGGGCATGAATCGTCTTTTGAGAACCCCTCTTGCACGCTTCGACAGCACCCACCCGCGCTGCGAACGAAGACGGTTCGACATCCCATGACACCGTTCCCATAACCTCCGCTGACAAATTAGGATAGCGGTTGCGACGAAAAGTGTCAACCTAGGCACCCTTCGCGCAAAGCCTCTTAACAGGTTCTAGGAAGGGAAATCGGGCGGGTCAAGGTCGATTTTGCGCAACCACGACGCGGAGACGCTGCGCGCCAGGTCCGATCATCGTAAGTAGCTTTCTACGAAACAACTTACGCGCGAAGAAAGGACCGATAACACCAATTGAAAACCCCAAGAAAATGTTGCTGCGATCCGGTCGGTGGGCACTGTCTACCTCGGCGTATCGCTGACGACCTGTCCATTGATCACAACCCCGGTGCAGTGAGATGTATATTCAAACGGATCACCGTCATAGATCGCGGCGTCGCCGTCCTTGCCCACCTCCAGCGATCCAACCCGATCGGCGATTCCGAGAATTCTGGCAGCCTCGATCGTGATGGTCCCCAGCGCCTGCTGGAAGGTCATTCCGTTGGCTGCAGCGATGGCGGCCTCGTAAAGGGCGACCCGTACCTTGGGGACGTAGCCCTCGAACCCGCTTTGCAGGGCGACGGGGATGCCCGCCTCGCGGAGCTTGGCGGGGGTCTCAAAACTGAAGTTCTTGACGTCTCCGTAGGCTCGGATCATCAGCGGGTGGACGATTACGGGCACGCCAGCCTCCTTGATTTCGTCGATCAGCATGTAACTCTCGGCGGCTCCGTCCAGGATGAGCTTGAAATCGAACTCCTTCGCCAGACGAAGGGTGCTCGCGATATCTTGGGCTTTGTGGGCGGTGACCATCATCGGAATCTCACGATCCAGAACCCTGACAAGTGTCTCAAAAGCGAGGTCTCGAGGGGGCTCCTTGCCTTCCTCCGCGTTTTCGATCTTCTTCTTGTATTCTTGGGCTTTGATCAGCTTGGCCCGAAGGACAGCCATCATCTTTCCACGCGACCCGGGGGACGCCCCCTTCCCGCTCTTTCTGGCGGACTGGGCGAGGGTCGCGGCGACGGTGGCAGTTTTAACCATCATGGCGGCCTCGACCGTGTTGCCGGTTGTTTTGACAATGCACGTCTGCCCTGAAATCAACTCGCCGGGAGCATGACCGGTGTGAATGGTGGTGATACCGAAGCCTCGGACCCAGTCGATCAGCTGCTCATGCGGATTGTAAGCATCGATCGCCCGAAGCTCTGGTTGCATTGGCGAGGAGTGTTCGAGTTGATCCTGGTCGTGTTTTTTGGAATTGTAGATTCCTGTCAATCCGACCGTCGCATGGGCATCGACCAACCCTGGGGTGACGACTTCTCCCTCGATGACTTTCATGCCCGAAGGGATTGGCGTTGTAGCAGCTGATCCGATGGCGGTAATTTTGCCGTTTTGAATAACGACGACGCCGTCTGTGATCGCCGTGCCCGCCATTGTGTAGACGGTCTTGCCGCGAACTGCGACCTGCGCGTGAGCGTCGTCTTGCATCGCCGCTGTCGCCAAGAGCGAGAAAAGAATCGATAGGGTCTTTGCGTGTCTCATTATTGCTCGCTCCCGTGGTCGTAGCAGCAAAGGTAGGGTGTCACATCGTTGCCCGCGCCGTCGCCGCCGACGGCGTGAAGGTAATCGTCGGGGTCACTTCGGTCGAAAACTTTTGTTCCTTCGACCCAGGTCTCGAGGACTTTCGAGTAGACGCTCAGAGGGTCGCCGTCCATGATGATAAAGTCAGCGTCTTTGCCCGCCTTGAGTGAGCCTACGCGATCTTGCAAGTCCAACATCTTCGCGCCGCTGAGCGTAAGCGACGCGAGTGCGCCCTTGCGTGATAACCCAGCTCGAACGCCGAGGGCTGCCGACCTGAAAAAGACGCGCGAGTCGGTGATCCAGTCGTCGGTGTGATACGCAACCGTCACGCCTGCTTTTTCAAGAATACCGCCTGTTTTATAGACCAAATTGACCGCTTCGAGTTTTTCCGCCGGGGCTGTCGATCATGATGATGGAACAGGGAACGCCGGCTTTCGCGATTTCCTCCGCGACCTTCCATCCCTCACTTACATGATGAAGCACCACACGGAATCCGAATTCTTTCGCGATTCGCAGGACCGTCATGATGTCGTCTTGTCGATGGGTGTGGTGATGGACGATGCGCTTTCCGTCGAGCACTTCGACGAGTGCTTCGAGACCGATGTCACGGTCTGGCATCTTTTCGGGATCGTCTTTCCCCGCTTCGAGTTTCTTCTTGTATTCCTGGGCTTTGATATATTGGGTGCGAACGAGGGCGGCTGATTTCCCTCGGGTACCGGGGAACGGTTTGTCTCTAATCGAGTTGGTTCCGTTGGCCATCTTGATCCCGCCCATCGCCCAACCCGTCTTGTCATGAATCATCAGGTCTTCGACGGTGTTCGCTTTGCGGAGCTTGACGTAAACGGTTTGACCGGAAAGCAGGTGTCCGGAACCGGGCATGATGTTGAGCGTTGTTAGACCGCCCGCGACCGCCCTGCGAAAACCGGAGCTTTTGGGGTTGAGTGAGTCGTATATCCGTACGTCGGGTTGAATCGGTCCGGAAGAATCCGCACCACCAATACCACCGATATGACTGTGGGTATCGACGAGTCCGGGCATGATGGTTTTTCCCGAGGCATCGATCCGAGTCGCACCCGCTGGGATCATGACCGCACCTGTCGCTCCGACCGCGACGATCTTGCCGCCATCGACGATGAGTACGCCATCGGCGATCTCATCGCCTTCGATCGGGATGATTTTCGCGCCGATGAACGCCCGCGGACCGTCCTGCGCGTGAACCGCGCAACCAGCCATCCAAACAAATCCAAATGCGAATAGAGAAAGTCTCTGCAACGTGCACCTCCAACGGTCAAAGAGGGGGAAGCTTGTCATCGCTTGCTATTGCGCCGGACCAGCCCGTCCGTACGCGTGAGCGGCGGATCGTACGGGATGCGGGCGGCGATGACAACGCCGCCGAATCCAGGCTTCGTTTTCCCTTGCGCGTTTTCAGGTACAATAATCCGCCATGTGCGGAAGGTTCACACTAGCGAATCCACCTGAGCTGTTGGCTGAGTTCTTTGAGCTTGCTGCGTTGCCCGACATTACAAATCGTTACAACATTGCACCGACACAATCTGCCCCGGCAATCTTGATCGGCGAGTCCGGTCGCGAACGTGTACATCGCGAGCTTCACTGGGGCTTGATTCCTTCGTGGGCCAAGGATTCATCGATCGGGTCGCGGATGATCAATGCTCGCGCGGAGACGCTGTCCGAAAAACCTTCGTATCGAACGGCCTTCAAGCGGCGGCGATGCTTGATTGCGACTGACGGGTTTTACGAGTGGAAGAAAACCGAGAGCGGAAAACAGCCATTTTGCATCCGCATGTCGGACGATGGGGTTTTTGCGATGGCTGGTCTCTGGGAGAGGTGGTCGTCGCCGGACGGATCGCAAATCGACTCGTGCACAGTCATCACCACCGAACCGAACGAGCTTCTGGCCGGCATCCACAATCGGATGCCGGTAATCCTCACGCGGGACCGGTTTGGGGAGTGGCTAAACCCGAAGAACGAGGATACGCAATCGCTTCAAACGCTCCTGCAATCCTTTCCGTCAGACGCCATGAAACACTACCCAGTTTCGACGCGTGTCAACGCGCCGTCGAACGACGACGAGGATTGTATTGCGCCTCTTGCACCGGGGTAGGACCCCTCAACGGTATTCGCGCATCGCAACTTGGCTCGGCGATTGCCGATAGCTATAATCAGGTAGTCGATTCGAACTTTGGAACGAGCGAGCTTTGATATGCTTTTTCAACCGCCACTTCCTCCGAAATACGCTGCTATGTCTCAAGCGGAACTTCGTGAGTCGATCGTTCGCCGTAAGAACGAACTTGGGTCGCGCCTTGTCATCTTGGGTCA
Organism: Phycisphaerae bacterium; assembly: GCA_029260025.1. Classification (GTDB taxonomy): domain Bacteria; phylum Planctomycetota; class Phycisphaerae; order UBA1845; family UBA1845; genus JAJRUK01. The sequence continues at coordinate 12,553 of JAJDDZ010000290.1, forward strand.
TCATTATCAACAGGACGAAGTGATTCAGTTCGCCGACTTCACGGGCGATAGCTTGAAACTCTCACAAATCGGCGGGGAGCAAGTTGGGGCGGAGTTCGTCGTCTTTTGCGGTGTTCACTTCATGGCGGAGTCGGCGGATATCTTGACCGACGACGGCGTTTCGGTCGTGCTGCCGGATCTCTCGGCTGGGTGCAGCATGGCGGACATGGCGGACATCGACGATCTTGAAGAAGCGTGGGAGTACATCGTCGACGAGTGCGGACAAAGTCTCGTCCCCATCACCTACGTCAATTCTGCTGCCACGATCAAAGCGTTTTGCGGCGAGCATGGCGGTGCGTGCTGCACAAGTAGCAACGCGGCTCAGGTCTTGAAATGGGCCTACGCTCAGGGTGAAAAAGTGATCTTCCTTCCCGATCAACATCTGGGAAGAAACACGGCCTATGCGATGGGGATCCCGCTGGAACAGATGGTTATCTACGATCCGCGCGAGCGCCACGGCGGACTAACCGCGGACCAAGTACGAGACGCGAAGGTGTTCCTGTGGAAGGGACACTGCAGCGTTCACGCGCTTTTTACGCCGCAGCAGTGCGACGAGATTCGTGCGATCGATCCGGACTACAACATCATCGTTCATCCGGAATGTTCGTGGGAGGTGCTTCAGCAAGCGGACATGGCGGGGAGTACCGAATTCATCATCAAGACGATTCGCGAAGCGCCGGCGGGATCGAAATGGGCGATCGGAACGGAAGTCCACCTGGTCAATCGACTCATCGCGGACTACCCCGACAAATCGATTCGTTTACTCGCGGGGATCCAATGTCTCTGCACGACCATGTACCGCGTTGATCTCAAACACCTCTGTTGGTGTCTCGATGAACTCGCAGCCGGTCGCCCGGCGAACCCGATTCGGGTCGCTCCGGAGACTAGGCGGCTCGCGAGAATCGCCCTGGAGCGGATGCTCGAAAACGTCTCCCCCGTCCCGGTAGCCGTGAAATAAGGGCCACGATGACTGTTTTGTCGCCACAACGAAACCGCCCCGCCACGATGGTCGATAAACGGGACAAGATGGTTATCGCCCCAACAAGCACGAACGCCAGCCCCTTCGCCGCAGCGGAGACTGACTCCGCCTCAACCGTCGGCGACGTCGCCTCGCGACTGACGAGCCTTCCGCAGGGTCTAGTCGACGGCGGGGAGGTCATCCTCCTGGCAGTGAAGCCGTCGATGTGGCGACCGCTGTTTGATTCGGGTGCGTGGATTGCGACGCTATCTCTTCTGGCGGTGGCGTCTTTGGTTTGGCGACTTGCTCTTCCGGGACTGTCGGTTGGGGTTAGCGCTCAGGTGATTTTTCTTCTGGGCATGCTTCGACTGGGACTCGCCATCGTCGCCTGGATTCCAAGCTGGTACGTTCTGACAAACCGCCGACTCATCGAAATCCACGGCGTACGCACACCCGACATTACCTCGTGTTCACTCGTGGACGTCCGAAACACATATGTCAATACCACACCCATCGAAAAAGCTGGGAAACTCGGCACCATCACCTACGTCACCGCCGACGAAACCAAGCCCCCCCACCACTGGCGAACCATCGCCGAACCGGACGTGGTTCATACTGAAATTCGCCGCGCCATCGAAAGCGCGATTGACAGTCACCACCCAAGCTGAACTTTGCCCCTCTTCTAAGATCAAGAAGAATATCTGCGCGAGCGATGCGTAGCGAAAACTATGTGACATCAATCGATTGGGCATCGAACGAACTACGAAGAGTTCTCGTCGTGACCCGATTCGAAGCGGGCCATGACGGCACACGCGGTCGAGTCACTCCAGACGTTGACCGAAGTGCGGAACATGTCCAGCACGCGATCGACCGCAAGAATCAAACCGATTCCCTCTAGCGGAAGACCGACCGCCCCGAGCACCACGACGAGCATCACCGTTCCGGCGTGAGGTATCCCGGCCGCACCGATGCTGGCGAAAAGAGCGGTGATCGCCACGATGACCTGCTGACCAATTGTCAGATCGACCCCGGGGGTGACCTGTGCAATGAAAAGAACCGCCACAGCTTCGTAGAGCGCGGTTCCGTCCATGTTAATCGTTGCACCCAGCGGAAGAACGAACGAACTTATCCGATTGCCGATCTTCGCCCTCTTTTCGACGCAGCTAATCGTGAGCGGGAGCGTTCCGTTACTGCTTGCGGTACTAAAGGCGGTCAAGAGTGCGGGGGACATCGACTGGAAAAACTTCCACGGCGAACGCTTCGCCAGAATAACGCAGATCAACGGCAGCGTGATAAAAGCGTGGATCGAAAGCGCCAGCGCGACGGTCAGCATGTACCAACCCAACGCGACAAAAACACCCAGCCCCTTTCCCGCAGAAGCATAGAGCATAAACCCGAGCACTCCGATTGGCGCGAAACGGATGATAAACATCGTCATGCGCATCATGACGGCGAACGCTCCATCGAAGACCTTGCGCAGTGACTTAGCGGTTTCACCCCCGACGACCACGATGAACGCCCCAAACATCAACGCGAAAAAGATCACACCGAGGATCGACTTGTTGCTCGGATCGGCGAGGGCCGCGAATGGATTCGACGGGATCAGATTAAATACCTGATTCCAAAGCGTATCGAGAAGCCCAGCTCCGCTTTCAACCACATCGAGCGTCACCACCTCCCGCGTTTTCTCTAAGAGTGCAACGTCCGTGTGAGCGCCTGGCTGAATGATGTTGAACATGACGACGCCGGTCATGATCGCAATCATGCTCGTGCTGATGTAATACGCCAGCGTCCGCCCGCCAAGTCGCCCCAGCCCCGACAGATTTCCCGAAGAAGTCACGCCGGAAATAAGCGATGTAAAAATCAACGGCGCGACGATCATCGAAAGCAATCTCAGAAAAACATCGCCGACCCCTTTGCCGTACTTGGCGATGGTGCGAGGGATGTCTTCGGAGATCATCCCCTGCTCTGCCATCATATTAAGCGGTAGACCGATCCCGGCTCCGATGAACATAGCGATAAAGATCTGATAATGCAGTTGAATCTTCATATCGAAAAGCTCCCGACCCCGACCGCCCCAACCATCCCGACAAACTCAAAACGCCGCGAACACTAGTACGAACATGGTAACACCCACATTCGAAGGTGTCACATCGATCAGGATTGCGATGATTCGTGAAATGAAAAGTCGCTAACCACGCGAGTCGGAAGCGCCGGGTGGATGGAGGAAAAACTTTTCCCACCAGATTTCAAAGCGGTTGCTCGCTTCTTTGTAGAGTACGGATATGACAATCACGTTTGTCAGCGATCCCTGCGGTGCTCGTGTGAGCGATGGGGTCAACGTAAGTGTTTCAGCGCCGCGAACGATCGTCAGCTCGATCGACTCACCCGGTCGGCGTTTGCGAATCCGAGCGCTGAACGCGTTTCGAATCGCCTGTCCTTTTCCGGTAACCGGCTCCCCGTCCATCGCGATAATTGCGTCGCCCGCCAAAACCCCTGCCCGATCCGCGCCTGTATCCGCAATCACTTGCGAAACGAAGACACAGACACGCCCAACAGGCAAGACCGGCGGCGACATACTTGACCGCTGCTTTCCGTTTTGAACGCCTAGCTGTTTGACGCCCTTCTCGGTAGGATCGTAGTAACGCATGCTGATCCCGAGGAAACCGTGCTTGTCGAGAACATGATGATTCACATAGGCACTATGTGCGACCTGCTCGATCCGCAATTTCGTCTCAAGATCCTCAGCTGTAAGATACGCCTCGCGAAGCTTCGACATCGCAGCCGCCCCAATTTGGATGAGTGCGTCGTGCGCCTCTTGCCGAGCCTTGTAAACCGGGTCAGCCAGTCCCAAGATGAGCGAATCCACCTGCTTGGCGGTTTCTTTATCCATCGTGAGGCGGAATTCGTCATCCGTGACAGGCTTATCGAAATAGTCCGGTCGCTCGGACTGGGTCGCAGCCACATCTTGCGCTGCCTGAGCTTGTGCGAAAGCGGAAGTCGAGAGAGAAATGTTAGACATTCCCGCAAGGACCAGGACGAGTGCTACTGAATAACTGCGATACGTCAACGAAAATCCCTTAGGCCTCTGCCCTTCATAAATGGTTTAGCCGTTCCCGAAGCCCGCCCAAGCCTACCTACGTTCTCGGCAACGGGCAAACAACGGTCGCGTAACAAGATATCGGCCCTTGAAGGAGCCTATAATACAAGAGGTGGGCGCGAGTGAGTGTCCCGCGACAGCGCGATAAAACCAGGCTAGACCGACCGGTCCGACCCAACCGATAAGGATCCGGGGTGATGAGTCACGATCGAGAGGCGAAGGCGTGGCTGGACGCAACAGATGTAGGAAACAACGATCATGATACAACCGACGATGGGCATCGTAGTTGGCGGCGGACCAGCCCCTGGGATCAACGGCGTCATCGGGGCAGCCGCGATCGAAGCTAGCAACAACGGGCTAAAGGTCGTCGGAATTTACGACGGCTTTTCCCACCTCGCAAGCGGCGAATTCAAACCCGAAGAGCACACACGCGAGCTTCGTATCAACGAGATGAGTCGGATACACTTCGGCGGCGGGTCGATCCTGCGTACGTCGCGGGCGAGCTTGCTGGACAAAGAAACGCTAGATACATCGAACGTCGTACAAGCAGATCCTGTTCGCGCGATGTGCGTCGTCGAGCGTCTAGAGTCTCTTGGCGTTACGCATCTCTTAACGATCGGCGGAGACGACACCGCTCTCAGCGCTCGCTTCGTCGCAGAACACGCGGGCGGGCGAATCCGCGTTGTCCACGTCCCCAAGACTATCGACAACGATCTCCCTCTACCCGGAAGTACGCCAACCTTCGGGTTCAGCACCGCAAGACACGTCGGCTCCTCGATCGTTGCGAACCTGATGGAAGATTCGCGCACGACGAACCGCTGGTATGTAGTCGTTACAATGGGTCGAAACGCGGGATTCCTAGCTCTAGGAATCGGCAAGTCCGCCGGGGCAACCGTCACACTCATCCCAGAGGAGTTTCCAGAAGAAACTACGATACGCGACATCGCCGACGTGATTGAAGGATCAATGCTCAAACGCAAAGCGATGGGGCGCGGCGACGGCGTAGCAGTATTAGCCGAAGGTCTCGCCTTCAAGCTCGGTGATGTTGACGAATTGTCCAAACTTCTGGGAAGGCCCGTACCCACAGACGCAGCCGGTCACCCTCGCCTATCTGAAGTCCCCCTTGCTTACCTGCTCAAAGAAGAACTCAAACGGCGCTTCGATGCCCGCGGGGACTCCGTGACGATCGTTGGCCACGTGCTGGGGTATGAGCTTCGATGCGCCGCCCCCAAAACCTCCGACCTTTCCTATACGCGCGATCTGGGGCATGGCGGCGTGCGACTCCTGCTAGACTCGTCCCGCGAACTACCGAACGGCGTGATGGTCACATTGCAGAACGAGAATCTCGTCCCCATTCCCTTTGCAGACATGGTCGATCCAAAAACAAACCGCACCCGCATCCGCACCGTCGATCTGCTGAGCTATAGCTATAGCGTCGCCCGGGCCTACATGATCCGCCTCGAACAATCGGATTTTGACTCCCCCGCCGTCATCGCCTCTCTCGCTGCCGAGGCGAAAATGACCCCAGATGAGTTCCGCAAGCGGTACGAAGGCGTCGTCAGCGGGGCCACAAGAATTAACGACGATCACCCCGCCTGTCCGGTCGTTTTGACGTCCTAGGTGCCTGCCAATAGGAGACAGGAAAACCCATCCCCTATCAGAGCCGCGTCTGTAAGAAAGCTGATAGCCCGGCAACCTCCTCATTTCCGCAAAGGGGATAAAAGGAAACAGTGAGGCCGTTGAAAAAGTCTCTCGGCCAGAGCAAGCACTACCTAAGGCCAGTCACAGCGGAACGCGATCGACATCGCGCATTCGATGACTGAGCGGATTGGCGACTTATTCAACGGGCCCACTGTCCCTGCCTTAATCACCCCGATAGGAGTTCTTCAAGTGGTCGCATACGATTATTGTGTTTTGCACGAATCCAGACTAATCCGACACTTGCCTGACTCGCAGCATGTACATACGGAGCAGGTATTCGCTGCCACTTCCGTGGTGACGATCACACAACAGGTGCCACCGCAACCATTAGCCGAGCAACCGATGTCCACGGATTCGGTCGCCATCACTCCTTCTTGACTCCATTTCTCAATCACCCCCGTCCCCTCATCGAAACGGATAACCATTACTACTTCCAATCGGCTTGGCGCTATTCTCCCGTGTTCGTCGGCTTCGGCTCCTGGCTCAATAACAGAGCGGAGGTAGTATCGTATTCTGTAGTCCCCTAAATCCGCTTCGAGTATCTCGATGTTGTTGTCTCCCGTGGGTTTGATGATCTTAACCTTCAAGTCATCAACACCCCCCGACCGCCCTTGCCCCGCAACCGATCCAACCACTAACAAAATTCCAGTCAAGAAAATTCCAATGCGTAAGTTCATAGCGAATCCTCCAAAACAAAAATTCCAATTCAGGCAGCACAACACCACCTCATAGCATCGGAAATTACCCCCCCCTCCCCTACATTTGTCAAGAGGTAGTCCGATTGGGAATGCCACAAATCGAGAGATTATAAGAGTGCAGTACAGTTGCAAGTGAGCGACGTGGCACACAAAGACGCAAGTCGATCATTGATTAAGCAGCCGAAATGGCTGTCTGAATTGAGCGACTGGTTAAAAACACTCAGGGCTGATTACCTACTAAGACGCGAATCTCGTAGGTCGAGTCCACGACCCGACGTTGCGATTCGTACGAATGGCGACTTGGCAAGAGCCGTATTCGGGTCGGGCGCATTCCAAGCAATCAGCGGTATCAAGACTCCTGCGGATGTTGGGCAGATGACCCAACTAGACTCGCCTAAAGACCGATTTTCCAGAAAAGCTCGATTGCAGAGCTGAAACGCGTCTTTCTTTGTGCCGTCCAATTTTGTCTGTCGTGCCAAACTTTGTTTGACGATACAAACTTTCGGTATAGAGTGTGCCAAGTGTTTCGGCGGAATGATCACGAAGAGTGGTCTCGCCGGTCACGAGTATTGGCAGATTTTGGAGAGAACGAAAATGCATCAACCAGACGGGCTGTCAGCGACACACGAGATGTACTTGAAGGTTCTCTTTCGACTCCAGAAGGAAAACGACATTGGCAGAGTGCGCGACCTGGCTAAGGGACTCGGCGTGACCGCGGGAACGGTATCGGCGGTACTCAAAAAGCTCGAGAAGTCCGGATTGGTTGCGCACGACCATTACGGCGCGGTGAAGTTAACAACGACCGGGCTGCTCATCGCCGAATGTATTGTGCGGCGTTTTGAAACGATGAAAGCCTTCTTGACCGAAGTGCTGGGTCTTGATGAAGAGACCGCCGAGGTCGACGCATGCGAAATGGAACACACCGTCAGCCCCGTCACTGTAAACCGTCTCGAACGACTCGTGCAGATGGTTCGAACCGGGGCGCTGGATCTAAAGGCCGTTCGTCGCGACCTGCCAGTCATTCACACAGAGGTTTGTTCGGAGTGTGAAGCATCCGGTGTTTGCCAGGCAGTATCCGCGTGGGACATCAAGCAGGGAACCGACGCCAGGAACAACTAAACAAGTACGCATTCGCTAACGACACATGATCCCGCCTACAGCAGAACGTAAAAAGGGATTGATAGACCCCAATAGGAGATTTAAATCATGGACCGAAAGAAAAACGCCTTTACGTTGATCGAACTGTTGGTCGTCATCGCGATCATCGCGCTATTGATTTCGATTCTCATGCCGTCATTGGCAGCCGCCCGCTCACAGGCGAAGGCGACTATATGTCTGGCGAACGTCAAGAGACTCGGGACGGGAATGGCTATTTATGTCAACACGCACGACGACAAGATGCCCCCCTTCCGCCTTAAGACGCCGCACCCGAGGTCAGGCGCGGAAACCTACGTCAACAAGTGGGGACGCCAAAAGCCAAGATGGCAGTGGTTTGTCGATTCGGACGAAGTCGGTCCGGTGATCGATACGGAACCGTTCATCGATGAAATCGAAAGCACCGGAAAATTCGGCGACAGCTCGATCGGCGCGAACGGCGAATCGGGACTGACAATGACGAACAAGTTTTTCACGTGCCCAAGTCTCAAGAGCGAATTCGAATTCGACATTCGCAACGGAGCCTACGGATATAATTACCAGTATCTTGGCAACTCGCGGCAGGACTCAGAGGAAAACCGCTGGGATAACTTCCCCGTGGGATTGAACGCGGTCCGTTCCGCCGCTCGCACGGTGCTCATCGCGGACAGTCGCGGCGCAGGTCGCACGCATGGAAAACACTCCTACACAATTGATCCGCCGCGACTCGCTGTCGAACGATACGCGAAGAAGTTTGGCCCCGGTGCAAGCGACGTCTCGCCGGGCGTTGAAGATCCTTCACTCTATCAGTACTCGCCGGTCGAAATGCGCCACGGCAACAAGGGCAGCGTCGTCTTTCTCGATTCGCACGCGGAATCAATGACGCTCGACGCGCTAGGCTACGAAACAAACGAAGACGGAGTGGCAATCGGCGTTCTTGATCCAATGAGCGGAACGTACAAGGCGAGTAACAAACTCTGGAACGGTGCAGCCTACGACGAAATCGCGATGAAGCATCGGAAGTAGCGGCCAGCCCCGCGGGCACGGGATCACGAACTTTGAACAACTGCAGGCGAGGCGTATCGGCGGCGTTCTTCGTCGCAAACTCAAGGACTTGCTTGAGGCTTTCCGCCATCGCGGTCTATCTGTATTTGATCCTCGATCACGCCTCCGACGAACTTATGGTGACCGTTGAAAAAGTCAAAGAGTTCTTTCTCGGTTCCGATCAAGAACCAATAATTTTTCTCCGAAGTCGTTGAGACGCCAGAATAACCTAGTCGGGCATCGAATGGCGGCGCTGCTGGCCACGGAAGCTCCTGGAATACACGTCCGCTTTTCGCGATCGCGATATCGGAAGTGGTTAGATTCAACGGTGAAGCATCTAGCACATCAAGCAGCCCATCAATCGGTACTTCGTATAGTATTATACCGTCTTCGGAATACTTGGTCTCGGTTCCATCACTCCGCTCACGAATACAAAACAACCCACGGTATCCATCTGGAACGACGAAGCGTACTGAAGATACAGAGAAGAATCGATTGATGTATGGCAACGCGACAATGCCAATCGCACAAAAAGCTAGACCGATTGCAATCGCCAAGATGAGTAGCGTTCGTTTCATGGCTATCTGAAGAATCCGCGTCCGTCAATCAGTCGATTGTCTGCCCCAACGAGACGGTTTTGCGGCGATGACTCGAAATTGACTGACGAGTTCAAATTGATAATACTGGGCCCTCCGTCTCGCCAAGAGACCACTCTACCCATGACCCTATTGCGAACTCTACGCCCGCGCTTCGTGGTTGCGTGATCTTTTCTCAAGACTCAAGAAAAGCTCGACCTCTTGGTCGGTTAGGTCGATGTTGCGGCGGGTCATCATGGTGGTGGCTACATCGAGTGCGCGGGCGGGGTCGTTGCCAGTGACGCCGTCGCGCGTGACCCATGAAAACGATGGCGTGTATTTTGCGACGCTACCGATTGCCGAGACGCTCGATGCGAAACCTATCATCGCGCCGGTTGGAATCGTCGCGTTGATTCCGATCTTGACGTGGTCGGCGATGGCAGCCCCGAAGAACTGCAAGCCCGTATCGATTTCTTTTCCGCAGAGTGATGCGCGGACGGTTCCGTAGGTGTTCTTGAGATTTGAGTTCACAGCGCCTGCGCCGATGTTCACCCAGCTACCGACGTACGCATGACCCAGGAATCCGTCGTGCTGCTTATTCGTGTAGCCCATAATCACTGACCCGCAGACTTCGCCGCCGATTCGGCAGACGGGACCTATTGCGACGCCGCCGTGGAGTCTTGCATGGGGATTGATGCGCGTTCCGGGGCCTATGTAGGTTGGTCCCTCGATGATGGCGTAGGGGCCTATCTCGACGTGGTGGCTGATGAAAACTGGGCCCTTGGTTGCGTCGATGATGACCGTTGGATGAATCGCGACATGCTCTCCGATGCGAATCGCGTTGGCTGGCGCGGGGTCGATCAGCATCTTGAGATCGGAGACTGAACCAGCGTCGTCCTCTCGCCAGTCAGATGTTAAGGACTCGCTTAACCCGGAGACTAGGTCCCAGGTGTGGCGAAACATCTTTGCGTGGACGTTCTTTCTGGGGACACCCGTTAGAGCGCTGCTTCTTTGGTCGGTATCTAGTAGCGTTTGGGCAGTTAGCTTGGTCGCGAGAGCTTGGTCGCAGGCGATGAAGGCTACGTC
>JAJDDZ010000030.1 GCA_029260025.1 Phycisphaerae bacterium
TCTTTCGGGAAACAAGGCCGCGACAATGGTCTATCCACGGTACTCCTACTACCCAGGCGGGTACAAGGAAATCCCGTTTGAGAAGGTCATGGAACAGCATCCAGATCGAATTATCACAGAATCAGTCCGGCGTATGCTTCCAAAGAATGCGCTAGGACGCAACATGCTCAAGAAGCTGAAGGTCTACGCGACCGACGAGCATCCCCATCAGGCACAAGACCCAGAGGCGTGTACGTTTTAGTATCGACAGCGCTAGAGAGACTCGCGACCAAAGTCAGACTCATTAGAAGCACCACTAGAAGACATCATACTCGGCGACGGTCCGCCTGCTCCGGCAGCGGCGACCACCGTTAAGACCATCCCTCACGCTTCCGAGATTAAGTCCCTTCCCAAAGAGAACCCCTACTACTGGGGTACCGGTCGTCGAAAGGCGGCCGTAGCTCGCGTACGCGTACGTCCAGGGACCGGCAAGTTCATTGTCAACAAGAAAGACGTTGACGTGTTCTTCTGCATCGACAGAGACCGCAGAAGCGTACGCCTCCCGCTTTCCGTAACAGAAACCACCAAGGACGTAGACGTATTCGTAAACGTCTGCGGCGGCGGGACCAGTGGCCAGACCGGGGCGGTCGTCTTGGGCTTAGCTCGTGCTTTGATGGCTGCCAACCCGGGGTACGAATCCTTCCTGCGCGCCAAGCACTTGCTCACGCGTGACGCCCGCAAGGTCGAGCGTAAGAAGTACGGCCAGCGTGGTGCACGCCGCCGCTTCCAGTTCTCCAAGCGTTAAGTCGCCCCGAGAAATCAAGACAAAAAACAAAGCCCGCAGGATGGCTCCTGCGGGCTTTTTCTATTCAATGTTTCTTCCAGGCGGCGCGCCCGGTTTCAGAACAGAAACTCAACACCAACCGTGAAGTAGCCTTCTTCGGTCTCCGTGCAATGTCGAACCACCGCCCGCCCATGAAAGCTGACTTCCGGTTCATGAATAGCGATTCCCATCTCAAGACCGACATCAAGCGCAATATCGCTACGCAGTCCAGCCCCCTGAACGCTCAGGTCTTCGCAAGTCCCAAGTTGGTGATCCTCGACCCCACTCTCTGCAGCCACCCAAAGCTCAACAGTCCCAGGGAACGGCCAACGAGCAACCTCGCGCCGACAGTTCCCTTTCCCGTAAGCTTCTTCCTGGCGTTTCTTCAAAAGCGTAGTAACCGCCTTTTCAGTAAGCGGTCTAATCTCATCAGTAATCGTCATCGTTACCTCCATCAGATCCATGCGAGTAAGCGCCACTGCGCACATTTCGCTTCTGTTGGGAAGGTACAATACGATGATTCCGGGAGAGAAGAGACGACGGTTATCGGTGCGGGATTATTCGCTGTCTCTACGAACGTACCACATATCCAGCCCGTCACGCTTCATCCAAGCCTTACGCCCGAAGAAAACGAGTCTCCCGATAACCTTGACCATCTCCCACGAGGAGTGAGACTTCGTCTTCCGTGCGGAAGAACTGACCGAGTCGCGGAGGATCACGAAACGGCCCTGAGTCTTGAGGGCCGTGCTGAGGAAAATCTCTTCACCCACGTAGTATTGTTCATCGAAACCGCCAACCGCTTCAAACGCTTCACGACGGACGAAAATGAAACAACCAGCCGCCCACCCTCGCCATCGCGAGACGGTGTTCCAGAAGTTAAGCAAGAAACGTCCAAAAAAAGCAAGGTCTTCGTCAAACCCAACCGTGATCCCGCCACCAATCGCCCCACCGTCGAGTGCCTTGAGCGCTGCGCGGAGCGTGGTTGTTGGGACGACCGTATCTGCGTCTACGAAAATAATCGGATCACCGGTTGCGACTTTCGCACCCTCGTTTCTCGCGGCCGCGATGTGGTGACGGTCAATCGAAACGACATTCGCCCCCTTATCGCGAGCGACATCAGCGGTTGCGTCCGTCGAGGCGTCGCTCGCGACGATGATTTCATACTGTTGTTCGAGCGCCTGTGCCGCGACGTGGATCGCATCGAGCGTGCGCGGGAGGAGCTTTTCCTCGTTGTGGGCTGGGATGACGAATGAGATCATTGGTTGAGTTTCATCGCCTATCCCCACATGCGGAGAACGTCTTGATAGGTTACGAATAGGAATATCCCAATGATCAAGAACAGTCCTATCATCTGTGTCGCGACTTGGACGCGCAAGCTAACGGGCGAGCCTTTGATTTTCTCGATGATCAAGAAGATCATTAATCCACCATCCACGATTGGCAGCGGCAAGAAGTTAATAACGGCAAGGTTGGCAGAGAGCATCCCTAAGAAGAAAAGGAACTTCACGAAAGAGTGTTGCGCGACTTTGCCGCCCATATCGAAAATACCGAGCGGTCCGGACATACTTTCGACACCCAAACTACGTGTAAAGATCATTCGTTCAAGCATGGTATAGACTTGCATGATCATGTAGTGGGTCTTGTGAAGGCCGATGCTGATGGCGTCGAGTACGCCTTCGCCCTTCAGCAAGAACATTGCCGGCCCGGTTATGACGCTCGGCGTGTAGGCGATGCGACTTACCCAGGGGTCGACCATCTCTTGTGTGACGTCGATCTGGGCGACTTGCTTTTCGGCGAACCGATTCGCGCGATACTCGATCGTCACGCCCTTTTGCCCAACGACCTGCTCTAAGGCTGCTCGTGTCGCACTTCGGTATCGAACCGGTAACGTCCGAGTTTCTCCGCCTTTGGTAACAGAAACGGCTTCCTTGCCTGCAATCCTTAGGATGCGAGACTCGGGTCCTAGACCAAGTAGGGTTCGGATCGAATGCGGAACAACGAAACTCGCTACATGCGATTCGCCTTCGACGTCTTGGTAAGCAAGCTGAACAGTGGTTCCTGCTTTGGCTCGAAAGGCATCAATCAATTCGCGCCATCTCGTGACATCTTGACCATCGACCGACTTGATAAGCGCGCCGGCGGGGATGTTTGCCTTGGCTGCGGGTGTGAGTTGACCATCGACTGTCTTGACGATTGCCCCGACACGGAGGAGTTCGTCGGCAATGACGCGATAAGTTGCGCCTATGGTTCCTGATTTCTGGGGCACCACAGTTGCCTTTGCGACCCGTCCTGAAAGCTTTCGTACCGATATTTCGATACGACTTCCTGGATTGGAGCGAATCGTGTCCCTTACCACGTCGGCTGGCGGATCGTCCATGTCGTTGATGCGAAGCACAACATCGCCAGCTTCAATACCCGCCTTGGCTGCGACGCCATTTATGCGCACTGTTTCAACTATGGCGCTGCCATCTTCGGCTTCAATGATAACCGATTGGATGGTGGCTGGTCCGTTGCGAATTGCTTTGGGTCGCACGAATCCCTTGGCCATCGAACCGTCCGCTCGACGGACGTTGTAGTAAATATCTCGCTCGGCGTTGTCGCGGATGGATTGGGAGATGTCTGCACGACTGGGGAACTGTTTGTCGTCCCAGTTGAGAATGATGTCGCCCTCTCTGATTCCGCCGAGGTGCGCTCTTCCCGTTGGGTCGATGAACGCGAATTTGGCCATAGGGGTCAAACCCAGAACGCCAATCGTACGCGGGTCTCTCCCGTCTGCGGGATGAATCTGTAAGAGCGGCGGTATCTGAACCTTGACACGCGTAGTGGGCGCATCTGGGTTCTTTGGGTCTGGTCTATCGACGTAAATGTCGCCCTCTGTGTAAACGAGGTTAGCGAGCATCATACTTGCATTTTCGTCTGTGACCTCGCGGCCATTGACCTCTACGAGCACGTCGCCGACGTGCGGATGGTCTGGACGATCAGGATCGATTTCTGGGCCGACGTACAAAATTTCGCGTGTAACGCCGGGGGCGATTCCGATCTGTTGACGCTTGATGTCCCCGTTGGATGCCGGATCTCGGTATTTTGGCGTCATATAAAGCGGAGGGCGGAGTTCGCCATCGCGCTCGACGATGATCTCAATCGGTTCGTGAGGTTCGGCAAGGAGGACTGCGTATCTTACTTCCGAAAACTCGCGTACTCGTTCCCCGTTTATTTTCTTGACTAGATCGCCTGGGAGGATACCCGCTTGCTCTGCGGGGGAGTCTGGTTCGACGGCGGCGATTCGCGGAAGTTCGGCGTCCATTCCAATCCAGAACACGATCATGAAGACAAACCCTGCGAAGAGCAGGTTCATGACGACGCCTGCGGAGACGATGGCCATTCTGTGGCCTATGGGTTTGTTGGGGAAGGAGCCGGGGTCGTCTTTGTATTTGAACTCTTCTGATTTGTCGTCGAAGTCTTCTTGCCCGAGCATTCTTACGAACCCGCCGAGCGGGAGAATGTTAAACGAGTATCGGGTCTCGCCTTTGGTGAAGCCGAAAATCTCGCGGCCGAATCCGACGGCGAACTGGTCGACGCGCACGCCGGCCCACTTTGCAACCGCGAAGTGACCTAGCTCATGTATAAAGACGATGACGGAGAATCCGCCGAGCATCATCAGGTATGGCCAAATCTTTCCCCAAACCGCGGCGATCGCGCCCTGGGCGATAAGGTCTCCGGCGTTTTCGGCGAACATGGTGCTGGCGATCAGCAGGCTGTGCATTTTGCTACCTCTTGTCGCGCCCAGGCGTCCGCTTCGAGCAACTGCTCTAGGGATGGCTGGGCGATGAAAGTGTGTTCTTCAAGTATCTTCTCGGAAAACCGGGCAATATCCCCGAATGATAATGCCCCATCTCGGAACATTTCAACGGCGACTTCATTGGCTGCGTTGAAAACCGCTCCGCTGGTACCGCCCTTTTTGGCGACTTGGTGACCTAGCCTGACGGCTGGGAATCGGTCGGGGTCTGGTTTATCGAAAGTTAGTTGGCTCGCGACAGATAAGTCGAGCTTGGGCGAAGGGCAGGGGACGCGGTCGGGATACGTCAAGGCGTACTGGATCGGCGTTCGCATGTCTGGTGTGCCGAGCTGGGCGATGAGGGAGCCGTCGCAAAACTCTACCAGCGAATGCACGATTGACTCGGGATGAATGATGACTTCGATCTGGTCTGGGTCGATGCCGAAGAGCCACCTCGCCTCGATGATTTCGAGGGCTTTGTTCATCATGGTGGCAGAGTCTATCGTGATCTTTGGGCCCATGTCCCAGGTTGGGTGGCGGAGGGCTTCTTGAACAGTAATCTCGGCCATTGCTTCGGGGGACCATGTTCGGAAGGGGCCGCCGGACGCCGTAAGGTAAATTTTTTCAACGTCTTTGCGGTTGCCCGCTTGCATCGCCTGGAGTATCGCTGAGTGCTCGCTGTCTATTGGTATGATCTTTGCGCCGGTCTTCTTGGCAAGGGGGATTAAGATCGAACCGGCGATTACTAAAGATTCCTTATTCGCAAGGGCGACGTGTTTTCCTAGTTCTACTGCGCGTATGGTCGCTTTTAGTCCGCCTGAGCCTACGACGGCGCTGATTACGATGTCGAAGTCGACACCGTTCACGAGGTCTTCCAAGGCTCTTTCGCCTACGAAGCATTTGGGGGAGATTGTGAGGACGTCGTTGAGGTCGGCGGCTGAATTCTCGTCTGCTATCGCGACTGCTTCGACGTTTAGACGGTTCGCTTGTTCTGCGAGTTCTATGGCGCTTGATCCGGCTGCGAGTGCGACGACCTGCCAGTCGTCGCCCAATTCATCCAAGACGCTGAGCGCATTTCGTCCGATTGATCCGGTCGAACCTAATAACAAGACGCGTTTTTTCATGTCAGTTTGTAGCGGGGCCGCTGTTGCAGTTTTCGAAGTTGCCCGGCGGGGCATCATAGGAGCAGATGGCTGTGTTTACAACAAAACGACACGCTTGCGTTACACGGTCGGACCAATTCACACAAATTGCCGTGGTCGTGCGATGAATCTATAATCATCGGCAAATTCGAGATTCTTCCCCGCTCGGATGGGGTGACGGTGAGGCCGCCCATAAACCCACCACTGTGAGGGCTGAACGCTTGATCGGGTGGGCGCGAGGATGTGGCCGATAGTGCTTCTTGGCGGGGTACGGGATGAAAAGACGATAGCATCGCTGGGTATTTTTTTGGCAAATAGCGAGTAACGAATGGGTTGGCAGGATCGAGATTATGCAGGTGGTGCGTCGAAAGGTCGTCCGACTTGGGGCGGCGGTCGCGGAAGGTCTCCATTTGGTGGGGCTGGTGGTGTGGGTGGCGGGAGCATTGTTACAAAGCTGATTGCGATCAACGTTGGGGTGTTTGTTCTTTGTATGCTGGGCGGCGGACAAAGCGGCGCCCCGGCGAGTGGTCTTTTTGAGTTCATGGCCCTTCATACAGGGTCGGTCATGCATGGTGAGGTTTGGCGTTTATTTACCGCTCAATTCTTGCATTGGACGTTTGGTCATATCTTGATGAACATGATCGGGCTGCACTTTCTTGGGCGGTCGCTTGAACGGGACTGGGGATCGAAACGGTTCCTGTGGGTCTATATGGTCGCGGGGACGCTGGGGAATCTATTCTATGTCACACTTACGCTCGTTGGCTGGTTATCGGTTGATGGAATTGCTGCTGGTGCATCTGGGTGTGTGCTAGGATTGCTTGGGGCTGCGGCGGTTCGGTATCCCCATGCTGAAGTTCTCATCTATTTCATGTTTCCGATTAAAATTCGGACGGCTGCGCTTTTGTTTGGCGGTTTTTATGTGCTGAATCTTTACACCCGCGGGCAGAACGCGGGCGGGGATGCCTGTCATCTTGCGGGGATGCTTTTTGGCGCTTGGTACGCTTGGCGCGGGGAATTGTGGTGGAGTCGGAGTGGGTTTTCAATTCGACTCCCTCGGTTTACGTCTAAGAAAGCAGCGCGGGAGCCCGTCGGGTTTCAAGAAAAGGTGCAGGGGCGGCGGGTGGATGCGATTGAAGTTGATCGAATATTGAAGAAGGTTTATGACGGCGGGGTTCATAGCCTTAGCGATACGGAGAAACGTACGTTGCAGGAGGCGACGGATCGTCAGAAGAGTCGGTAGGTTTCTTCGACTTGGAAGAAGAGGCGACCACTGGCGTGCAAGCCGCCAGTGGCACGCGATTTATCTATTGATCGTATTTTTGGATGCTGCCGCTTCCGATTGCGCTGGCGGTCACCTTTGGTGAGCCCTTGTAGTTGCAGTCGCCGGATCCGATTACGTTTGCTATCAGGGTTGATTCCGCGGCTACCTCGGCGTTTCCTGAGCCTTTGATCTCTACGGTGACGGCGTCAGCGGCGAGACCATAGCACTGCACATTCCCAGAGCCTTTCAGGTCTACCTTGAGCTTTGTCGACTTGCCGGTTGCGATGACGTTGCCGGAGCCGTTGAGGTCGATTGCCAAGCTATCGCTGCTTAATGCAGTGACGTTGATGTCGCCACTACCCAGAAGCTCGATGCCTGTGATGTTTGGAGCTGATCCGGTGATTTTGATTGGCTTGGTTGAGGAGAAGGATCGGGCTGAGCTGATGACTAGCTTGCCCTTTTCGATCGTTGTTTCGATCAGGGGAAGGATGTTTTCCTCGGCTTCGATGGTCAGTGGGCCTGTTTTTCCGATGGTGATTGTTACGTCTGCGCCGATCTGTACACGAACCGAATCAAATGGGGCGAGCGTTCGTGATTCCTTTGTTGAGTTGCCGTTGCCTTCGATTGGCGTTTCGGCGAAGGCCATAGTGATCATCGTGAGTGAAAGAACAGTGCCTAGAATCGGTTTCATCATGAGTCTCCCTGAGCTTTGCCCGGTTTTGTTTATTGCTCGCCCAACCGCAACATTATTCGGGCAAGGTCCGATACTATTTCCGTTGCCTGTTGGAGTTTAGTCACTTTCTTCCGACTTGCGCCCCCTACGATAGGGGTCAATTGTGTATTTATCGCCCTTTGGGGATTGTGCCGGAAATCACTGGCCTTAGCGGGGGGTGAAGTCGTAAACTTAGAACTGGGTGCGACCCAGTATTGCTAGAACTCGCCTCGGTCCGTAACGACGTGGGCAATCGGAAGGAGTCAGTGGACATGTCGCTTCCAACAGGCAAAGCCGGATCGCCGATGCCGAAATATCTGATCAATTCGGATACGAAAGCGGTGATCGAGGCTATCGAAAGCGTTGGGTTCCTGGTTGATATGCGGGTTCCTGCGGTGGGGTCGGTCTCGATCACGATTACCACACCGGATGGACACTCGCGAAATGAGATTGGCCGAAGCGAGGATATGGAGAAGGCTCTCCGTGCGGTCGCTCAGCATAGCGGGATCGAGTTTGACGAAGAATGAGCTTTTTCATGGGCTTCTCGCTGGCCTCTTGGTACGATGTATCCGGCGTCTGTGGTTTCGGATAAGCTTTTGCGCATGTCCGAAACTCGCCCCGCAAAACTCATAGAGGGGTCTGCGCTTGCTTGGCAGATTCTAGATTCCACCCGACATAAGATTGTAAGCATACACGAAAAAACAGGGGTCACGCCCTGTCTTGCAACTGTTCTAGTTGGAGAGAACGAGTCGTCTGCGGTTTATGTGCGCATGAAACGCAAGCGGTGCGAGTCGGTTGGAATGAAATCGGTAACGATTGAGCTGCCGCATGAGACCACGACGGATGAGCTTGTGGGGGAGGTTTCTAAGCTCGCTCAGGATTCCTCGGTTCATGGGATTCTGATTCAGCATCCGGTTCCTCGGACTATTGATAAACGGGTCGCGTTTGAGACGATTCCGCTACTTAAAGATGTTGACGGGGTGACGTCTGCCGCGATGGGTCGGTTGATTCTTGGGATGCCCGCTTTTCCTGCTTGTACGCCCGCCGGGATTATGCGCCTTCTCGTGCAACACAATGTTCAATTCGACGGGACGCATGCCGTTGTGATTGGCCGGAGTCCGATCATCGGCCGGCCTATGGCGTCGATGCTGATTAATGCCCATGCTACTGTTACGCTTTGCCACTCTCGGACGCGCGATCTTTCTAGCATCGTGCGCCAGGCGGATATTCTGATCGCGGCCGTTGGGAAACCTCAATTTGTTCAGGGAGATTGGATCAAAGAGGGCGCGGTCGTTGTGGATGCGGGGTACAACGAGGGGAATGTTGGGGATGTTGATTTTGAGGCGGCGTCACTTCGTGCGGGGATGATTACGCCGGTTCCTGGCGGGGTCGGGCCTATGACGATCGCAACTTTGATTGAGCAGACGGCTGATGCTGCGATTGAGCAGCTTGGGATTGAAGTCTAAACGCCACGCCGAATCTTCGCAGATTTATTGACTTTTGCCGCCCTTTTCTTACCTTCGGATCTTTCGATTCTTGCCTTTTGACCCGACTGGGGATTTGCGATGGTTGACAATCAAACGATGGATAAATTGTATGACCCGAGGGCGGTAGAGCCAGGCATCTATAGCCGGTGGGAAGAATCTGGCGCGTTTGTTTCGACGCCCGACGACCGGCCGCATGCTGAGACGTTTACGATCGTTATCCCCCCCCCGAATGTGACCGGTGCGCTGCATCTTGGACATGCACTTAATAATACGCTGCAAGATATTCTTGTTCGCTACCACCGGATGCGTGGATTCAACACACTTTGGCA
>JAJDDZ010000291.1 GCA_029260025.1 Phycisphaerae bacterium
CCTTTGACAAGGCGGAGTTGCGTGTCCTTCGTACTGTTCTTCGCCGGGGGGTAAATTGTACGATGACCTCCAGCATGGGGCGTCTCTTTGACGTGGTTGCTTCAATACTCGATATTCGACAGCGCGTGCATTATGAAGGCCAGGCGGCTATGGAATTGGAATTCGCCGCTGACGTGAAAACAGAAGAGTCCTATCCCTGTATTATTGAATCAACCGCACCTGCGGTGGTCGATACACGCAGTTTGATCAAGAGCCTTCTGGATGATGTTCAACAAGGTACGTCAGTGGCTATTGTCGCTCGCAAGTTTCATAATACGCTTGTTGAGATGATCGTCGCCGTAGCCAAGCGTTTCGGTGAGGATCGGGTAGTATTATCCGGGGGGTGTTTTCAGAATCAACTACTTCTTGAAGGTGCCATCATGCGATTGGAATCGACTGGCTTTCGTCCATATTGGCACCAGCGCGTGCCGACCAACGACGGTGGCGTGTCGCTTGGACAGGCAGCGGTGGCTCAACGCCGGCTGAGGGAGTGCTTATGTGCTTAGCCGTTCCGGGACAGGTCATCAGCGTCACAGAAGATGACGAGCTTCTCAGGCAAGGGAGGATCGACTTTGGCGGTATCGTCAAGATCGTGTCACTGGCTTGCGTTCCAGATGCAAGGGTCGGTCAGTACGTTCTCGTGCACGCGGGTATGGCCATCAGCATCGTGAATGAAAAAGAAGCTCAACGCGTATTTGAATACCTCGATCAGATAGGCGAGCTTGCTGAGTTTGAGGCGGATACGCCGTGAAGTTCATCGATGAATACCGTGACGGAAAAGCCGCACAAGAATTCGCACGAGCCATCGCCCGCATCACGACAAAGCCCCATTCGTTGATGGAGATCTGTGGCGGGCAAACGCACTCTATCGTTAAGTTCGGGATTGACGAATTGCTCCCCGAAGAAATTACACTGATTCACGGTCCGGGATGTCCGGTGTGTGTGACACCACTCGAACAGATCGACAAAGCCGTCGAACTTGCAAGTCGCCACGATGTAATCTTCTGTTCGTTTGGCGACATGATGCGCGTACCCGGCAGCAGCAAGAATTTGCTCACGGTCAAGTCGGAAGGTGGCGACGTTCGTATTGTCTACGCACCAATCGATGCCGTGCGCTTGGCCGAGAAGACTCCGGATAAGGAGGTCGTCTTCTTTGCTGTCGGTTTTGAAACGACTGCGCCGGCGAATGCTATGGCTGTTCATTATGCGAAGGAATGCGATGTTGCAAATTTCTCGATGCTCGTCTCGCAAGTGCTCGTCCCCCCTGCGATAGAGGCGATTCTATCATCACCTGACAACAGAGTTCAGGGGTTCCTCGCTGCCGGCCATGTGTGTGCGATCATGGGTTGCGAAGAGTACGTGCCGATCGCGAGTCATTATCGTGTGCCAATCGTTGTCACTGGTTTTGAGCCGGTGGACATTCTCCAGGGGATCTACCTGTGCATAAAGCAGCTTGAAGAAGGCCGAGCCGAAGTCGAAAATCCTTATAGTCGGGTTGTATGTGACAGAGGAAACACGAAAGCGCAGGAGCTCATTCGCAGCGTCTTCACTGTCGTGCCCCGTAAGTGGCGGGGTATTGGTGAGATTGCCAGTAGTGGTCTCGGGTTGAGTGAACAGTTTCAAGCCTTCGATGTCGAAAGACGATTCGATCTCGTAGAGGGAGGTATGGACGAGCCAAGCGAATGTATCAGTGGGCTCATTCTTCAGGGTGTCAAGAAGCCAAGCGAATGCGCAGCGTTCGGACTCGGGTGCACACCGGAAAGCCCTTTTGGCGCGCCGATGGTTTCGTCTGAGGGCGCATGCGCCGCGTATTACAGGTACCGTCGTTCTGAGACACATCCGGAAAAGAGTGGATCAAAAGAATGACATCGAATGACTCAACCGCTTCAACGCGTCCCGCGCCACAAACGGGGACCGGCCACATTCTCATGGCGCACGGCGGCGGCGGAACGCTAATGCACCGCCTTATTGAGGAGGTGTTTCTCCCTAAGTTCGCAAGTTCCTCGGCCACGGATCAGCACGACGCCGCAGTCGTGCAGGCGAACGGGAGGCGGCTCGCCTTCACCACAGATTCCTACGTGGTACAACCGCTGTTCTTTCCCGGTGGTGATATTGGCTCACTGGCCGTTCACGGGACGGTAAACGACCTGGCCATGAGTGGCGCGAGGCCGATGTTTCTCAGCTCGGGGTTCGTTTTAGAAGAAGGGTTCGCGATTGAGAAGCTGACTCGCATTGTCGAATCGATGGCTTCGGCCGCGCGTGAGACGGACGTACGGATCGTCACTGGAGACACTAAGGTCGTCGAAAGAGGCAAGGGCGACGGTGTCTATATTAACACTGCGGGCATCGGACTCGTAGAGCACGAACTTGATATCGCACCGAAGTCCGTACGGCCCGGGGACGTCATTATCGTCAGTGGAGATATTGGCAGGCACGGCATGGCGATCATGGCCCGGCGAGAAGGGCTCGAGTTTGAGACGATTATCAAAAGCGATTCCTCCTCTGTTGCAGCGAGTGTCCAAAAGTTGCTCGATGCCGGCGTCGAGGTTCATTGCCTGCGCGACCTCACGCGTGGCGGATTGGCCAGCGCCTTGAATGAAATAGCCTCAGCCGCGTGCATGCAGATTAAACTCGACGAGCAAGCCATTCCCGTTCGCAATGATGTACAGAGTGCCTGCGAAATCCTCGGGTTCGATCCCCTTTACGTCGCTTGCGAAGGCAGGTTTGTTTCGTTCGTTCCAGCCACGGATGTGGAGCAGGCCCTTCGTATTCTTAGCGCCGTCGCGGGCGCCCCTAACGCCGAAATTATTGGCACTGTGTTCGATGCCGCCGGGCCGGCAGTCACAATGACCACTCGGATCGGTTCGACGCGCATCGTAGACATGCTCAGCGGTGAGCAGTTGCCGCGAATCTGCTGACGCGGACCCCGGTGCTATCCAGGGCTAATCACCAGGGCATTCTGGACTTTTTTGTACGTAACACTCGTTTTTCGGACCGGCAGGGACGTTCGCGATTCCGGTGGCCGGGTCACATCGTATTTCCAACGCGCGTGTCTATATCGGTTGAGGCATGCCGTGACGTACTCCTCTTAGCTTGAAAAGATGATCCCGGCACGAGCAAGCTGCCTATCGGACTTCGCACGAGCGAATATCCCTACGCTCGGGGCCTTCCGGCCCAATCTCAGCTAATCGCCAACACCGTCACAGTCGATACCGGTAGAGAACCGCGCACAATTCGCGTCTTGTTTCAGTGCCAGTTCATGATGCCCTGACGATGATGAACCACGGACAGTTAAAATCGCGGTGCCGCTCCTGTCGGGGATTCAGTCTCGCAGAGGTGGTTTGTGTCTTGGTGATTATCGGAACGCTCGCGGCGATAGCGGCACCTCGCTTTGGCAATTCCATCGCGCTCCAACATGTTGAGGCTGCCTCCAGAAGGGTGATAGTGGACCTCGCGTTTGCCCAGCGCCTGGCAAGGACTGCAGACGCCAGTCGAACGGTGCGCTTTGATCCATCCGCCGACGTGTACACCCTGATCGGAGTGACGGACCCCGACCACGCGGCTCAGGAGTACGGAGTGTCCCTGGCGGAGGAGCCTTACAGCGTGGAGATGATTTCTGCGGACTTTGGTGGAGACCTAGACGTCATCTTCGACTTATTCGGCGTCCCAGACAGCGGCGGTTCGGTGGAAGTCCGTGTGGGCAATCATGTGCGGACCATTACGGTCGACGCGGACACGGGGAAGGCGACCACGCAATGAGAACTTCCCGTGACAAAAACGTGTTTGCACGCAATCGGCATCCCGTGCGTCGCGGTTTCACACTGGCGGAGCTGATTGCGAGCGTGGCGGTCATGGCGATTCTGATGACGGCCATGGGATCTACCATGATGATCGCGGCTCAAGCCATACCGGATGGCAAAAGCCAGGTAGAGATCACCACGCAGAGTAGACAGGTTGTGGACCAGATCGCCGGCGACCTCCTATACGCAACGACCATTACTGAGAAGACTGCCGCCGCGGTCACTTTCACCGTCGCAGACCGCAATCATGGGACCGCCGGTCAGGAGACGTTTCGATTCGCCTGGTCGGGTATGCCCGGCGACCCGCTGACCCGAGAGTACAACGGCGGAACCGCGGCGACCCTCATCGAAAACGTCTACGACTTCCGGGTCAGCTACAATGTGATCGCCGTTACCCAAGCCCCGCCCGTCATCGAACAACCGGAGGAGTTACTCAGCAGCTTCGATATTCCAGTGGGCGCCTCCAAATATGATATTGGCACTTCGACATGGCGGGGGCAGTACTTCAATCCGGCGCTGCCGATTGATGCCCTCGGTTGGAGCGTTACGCGAGTCGTGTTCAAGGCAAAGAAAAACGGCGGTGGAGGTGGACGGACGTTGGTCCAACTCCGCACGGCCAAACCGGACACCACGCCCGCTGAGACCGTCCTTGAAGAGCAGATCATGATCGAGGACACGCTGGCAAATTCGATGCTCTGGCAGGAGTTCATTTTCAGCTCCGTCATTTCGCGGCCCCCCGGTGAGGGCCTGTGCCTCGTGCTGCAAGGCGTCGCCCAGAAGTCCTCCTTGGTGGAGGCCAACAACGGGGGGGCGGGATGGCGGACGTCATTCGACGGTGGGGCGATTTGGGACTGGGGAGGCACCAGGTCGCTGCAGCACTACATTTATGGTAAAGTGGTAGTCCCAGACCCCGGTCCTCCGCCCTCAGACTCTTTCCTCCGCTCCGTCACGATCCAACTCCAGGTCGGGGACGACGAATCGACCCTAGCCCGCATATTTCATCAGGCTTTGTGAGTTTGTATCGAGCGTGATTTGTCGAGCGTTGGTTTGAAGATTACTTCGATTTGGCGACGTCGGCGCACACGGCCCCCTACCCCCACGCCACGATTTCGAGTTGTACACAAG
>JAJDDZ010000292.1 GCA_029260025.1 Phycisphaerae bacterium
CGCCCGAAGCGATATTGAGTGGACTTCGGTTGTCTGCTCGTATTAGTCATAGCATCAATGTGGCCGGAGCCAACCAAGACCTCTTTATCTGCGTTCCGTCAATTGGATCTCTCACATAGTACGTCGCACGCGTCTCTTTTGCCAGTTGGCTACCTGAAGCGCGTGAGGGAACTGGCAGACCCGCCATATGCGTACCAACTAGGGCCGCAACGATACTGATATTCTGTTCCTGATCGGCGAGGACAACATACATGCGCTGAACTGTGCTCGAGACACTTACTTCTGCGAGCTGATCTAGGCGATTAGGTTAGCACCATAGGTACACGAAAAAGCGAGCGAAAACCTCCCTGGTGGTTTCGCAGACGCCCGGCTCGGCAAGTAGCCTCTTCTTTGCGACTTCGTATTGGCTCTTGAATGTCGTGCAGATTGTAAGCACGCAGGCTTTCTTGATAATACGACTGATTTAAAAATGACTCAAATCGCCGAGAAGTGAACCCTTTTCGTTCGACGACCTCGATTGCCTCCGCGACCTATTCAATGAAAAGTG
This sequence comes from Phycisphaerae bacterium, assembly GCA_029260025.1. Classification (GTDB taxonomy): domain Bacteria; phylum Planctomycetota; class Phycisphaerae; order UBA1845; family UBA1845; genus JAJRUK01. The sequence goes on from JAJDDZ010000292.1 coordinate 548, forward strand.
GAGATACTTTCAAATGTTCGGCCGCAGGCTGTACGAAGTCGTCCAAGTTGCCGCCTGGTTCCAGCTTCTCTCCGGTAAATTCTGCCGCGAAACGTATCTCGTCGATGCCCGAGCGATCGATATACTTTCGAGGCATTCTGCTGATCATCGTCCACCCGTACTTCTTACAGAGTTGCGCAAACGTCAGATGGTTGGCCCAGTAAGTAACCGACGAATGTCGTAACAAATGTGGATACACTCGCTTCCGGATCGCCTGCCGTCCGACGGTCCTCAAGATCGTCCGAACACGCTCAACCCTCATCGGAAAGAGGAGTGCCTCCATATTCTCCGCGTGCAGCGTTCCATCATCGCGTATGGTCGGATGGGCCGGATGTTGCTCAAGCCAAATCCTGAGCCACTTTGTCGACTCTTTCAGCGGCAAAGCGACCGTTCGTGTAAGAGTCTTTGAGAACGGGAGACGAATCAGAAAGAACTCTCTTTGTTCCTGTGCATGGCCGACTCGATACATGCGGACGTGGCGCAGGCGGACATTTAAGAGCTCACCGATTCGAGGGCCACCATCGAAGAGAACTTGAACGAGCGCTTTCTGTTTGATTCGTAGGCAGTGGTCGATAAGGCGTTGCACTTCCGCGGGCGTCAGCGCCGTCGTCTCCTTCTCGTCAAACGACATGTCAAACCACTCCACGATCTCAGGAATTCGTCGATTGTCGCCCAACAACCAAGTGTAGAATCTGCGAATGCTGATTTTGATGTCGACTTTGTAGGCTGCCGAAAAAGCTTTCTGTTTGTCATCTCGACAACGAATCTGGTTCTGTTCCATCGCCTCGATGAAATCCTCCATGTTCTCCTGAGTAAGCTTATCAATGTCTTTTTCGACGTGGTAGATGAGATGGCGCAAGTGATTCATGTAGGACCGAAGGCGTGATGGACCTATTCTCTTCTTGGACTTTCCGAGAATGGTCTTGCTTACAGCGGCATCACGAATGAACTTCAAGACTAATGTTCGATTGTGATCGCTGATCTTTGAATCTATCTTGAAGCGAGCCAGCGTCCGCTCGTAGTTCTTCTGCGATCCTTGGACGTCAATATATTCTTCTTCCATTTTTTCTTGTGACCGTAAGGTTTTTGAATGCCGTTTTGATCTCACTACTACAGCTGTGAACAGCGGCCAGCCTCTTTATAGGCAAGGCCGGAACACCAGCTATGGCTGCTACTCAAATTCAAGCACTACAGGGCATAAAACCCTTAAACTGATTTGCCGGAAATGTACGCAGTCAGCACAAAATCAAACTAGGCCCCGTAGCGGAGCCGCGCATTTTTTAGAGGGTCCGGTGCCAGCCAGGTGCGATCCATGCGGTTTGCCAATCGGGTATGTGTTCAAGAAAATACAATACGCGCTGCTGGTTGGACAAGGATCCCAGCAGCCCAAAACTAATCACTGGATGCTGCGCGATGGGCTTCAGGGAGGCGAATGTCTCGCGGACTTTGCCATGCGATGCAATCCGTAAAATCTACCGAAACAAGCCTGAGGCTAACCGCTGTTCCATTGCTTCGAGACGGTCTTGTATCCTCTTGCAGAGGCTATTGATTCGAGTGGATAGATCATCGTCCGGCTGGCATTCGCCGCCCGGTGAGGTGGTCAAATCCGTTTCCATTCTCAACTCTAGCCAAAGGCACCTAAAAACCAACGACCGAATCACGCGGGTGGTCGTGACGCGATGGCTTCCTGGAGTTCAACGAATAGCCGCTTTGTCTCCGCGACGTCGCCTTGCATTTGTTCGTTATCTTCCTGCAATCGTTTCAGCCGGTCGGCGGTTAGTTTCTCACGGCGTTTCGCTTCCTCTAGTTCGTTCTGCACTACTTCAAGACTTGAATCGAACATTCTTTTCTTTGGCTTGCGCTGATCGAGCGCGAGCCAGCTAACGTACTTGTCAATCTCCCGAGAACTGGGTTTATGACCGAGTCGGTAGTTGACTTCGTCAGTCGTCCAACCCTTGCGAAGCAGGTCGCAGGCCATCGAGCTTCGCAAATCCTTAAGCGTTACCTTTTGACCTGCAGGAAGACAGGTTGCATTTGTAATCCGAACTGCTCGCTCAAGCGCCTTGGCTGCCATACGATGTCCAAAACCAAACAGCAATTGATCGTCGGTCATCTGAGCGAAAATCGCATCAAGTAACTGAACCGTCTCAGAATAGTTGGTTGTTTCAGCACGTGGGGTACGACTACGTTTGAGAATCTCGCGTCTAAGATTGACCGTATACTCTGCTTGACCGGTTTCGCGATTAACTTGCCTGGAGAAGTCGCGTTTGCGAAGCTGTAGCAATGAATGGCCATTTTCTCCGATATCCCACGCCAGCCATAGGAGGACTTTGTGCTCGGTCTTGTTCACGACACCCATGATTTCCCTAAACGTCTCTTCGCGAATGAATCGCACGTCGCCCTGCGTTCGAGGCTGGTAGAATTCCATTACGGAACGCGCTAGCTCACGTTTTCCTGCAAGCTCAAACGGCTTGCCTCGCATGATTCTCCGAAAGTACGCCTCGGTCCCGCGGTAGATTTTGTCGTTCTTGGTGCGAATCTTTCCGTCCTCCACGCCATCGTAGACTTCCTTGATATTCTCCTTCGTCAGATCGACCCACGGTTTGTTTTCAAACCAGCGGTTCACCGTGCGAAGCCGCGAAATGTAGAAAGAAAGTGTCTTGTGGGACGCTTCATCAAGCTCTGCCAGACGATTCAGGCGTTTAAGTTTGTACTCCAGATACTCGAAAAATCGAGCGAAGATCACCTGGTTTTGCTTACAGATGCCCGGCTCGGTAAGAAGCTTCTTCTTTGCGACTTCGTATTGGTTCTTGAATGTCATGCTACGGGTAAGCACGCAGCCCTTTTTAACAAAACGACTGATTTGAAAATGACCGAAATCGCCAAAAAGTGAACCTTTTGGTTCGATGACCCCGAAGGTCTATGATCCTTTTGGTTCACTGTCGTTGCATTTTGAGAGTGTTCGGCTGCTGAAGTCTCATACCCGAACCGCGTACGGATCGAAAACCGTCGATCGGAGACTTCAGCGAACTACGTGCTACCCTGCATACAGGAATAGATCTATATAAATCTTGCGCATGCGTAATCCTCAATTGGATCACAACTGCCTCTGTTCGAGCCTGAGCGCGTCAATTACCGATCGGCGAAAAAACGGAATCGCGTATCAACGATCTCTTGCGTCGTTTTCGATTTCGAATCCCTTAAAGATGCCTTGGGAATACTTGCTTCTGTTGTTCTCGATCCAATCCGCCGTCTCGTAGAAACCAAATTTGCTGGCGATTCTTGCGACACTTGGTCGGTCGAGCATATTGGTTTGCCCGGACTGGCGTACGGCTTCAAGTCCCTGCCAGACCGCGTCGGTGATTCTGATCCTTCCAGAGTCAGCATCCCCCCGATCGTTTTCTTGCGTCGCCATGGAGATTCTATGCACGAAGACTTGAAAAGGCTTAAGTCGATTTGCGCGGGTAGAAACCCCTTCCCCCCCGCCGGACGACCCCCCACCACATCAGTCGAACATCTTAATAGACCTGCGCCTTCCATCCTTCATGAACAATCTAAGTTTCATCGATAGTGTTGGAGGAAAATTATGATTCGAGATTCTGACGTCGTGGTCACTCTCGAAGGTGGCATGGCCACAGTGGAAGTCAAACGTAAGGGCCTCATCGCTGAACTTCGCGACTACGATGTCGAGAAAACAACCGAAACGCATCCCGAACTCTGGACGGACTCTGACGGTCGAACTTGTACCCGCCGGTATGTCACTGATCCTGGAACCGGCCCTGTCGTCCGTCGCGTTGGGAAGGAGCTTGAACGTTTCGCGGATGACCTTGAAGCTCATACAGGTCTCGCGACTAAGCTCGATCTCTCAACGGATGATGATGGGTTACATGCTATTCAAATTGCTGGCGCGGATTTCTATTTCAATGCCAATGGAACGGGGTACGACGGCTGGGGGCGTGCCATGAACCAAAGGGGAAAGAGATCCTCATGACATTCGACCTGACGCTTGGTTTTCTGGAAAAACCCAAAGACTTGGGTGACACCCTTAATGCCCTTGGGTTCACGCTTG
>JAJDDZ010000293.1 GCA_029260025.1 Phycisphaerae bacterium
AACCGGCTCGCTTTCTCCAATCGCCCCGGCAAGTTCGAGATCCACCGTGCTCGAGCCGTTGCCCCCTGCGTAAGAATCCGCCGAGCAAGATACTCCGACTTCATCCGCGCCATATCAACCCCCGTAGGGCATTCCGTCTTACAAGCTTTGCACGAAATACAAAGGTCCATCGCCGAAGCCAGCGAAGGATCATCAATCCCGGATATCACCCCTTTGTTAGATAATGCAGCTCGAAGCGCATTCGCCCGCCCGCGCGTCGAATCCTTCTCATTCCGCGTCGCCATAAACGATGGGCACATTGTCGCGGTAACTCGCTGACGACATTGACCAACCCCACTACACATCTCCGCCAGTCCCCCGATCCCCCCATGCGCCGAAAAATCAAAATACGTCTTCAGCGGTTTCGAGTCATAACTCCCCCCATAGCGAAGATGCTCCGTCATCGAAAGCGGCGATACAATCTTGCCCGGATTCATCACCGAAAGCGGATCGAACAGTTTCTTAACCGCACCAAACGCCGCGACGATCTTTGCCCCATACATCCGCTCAAGAAATCCAGACCGAACGATCCCATCCCCATGCTCCCCCGTCATCGTCCCGCCGAATTCAATCGCCAGCTCACAAACTGCCTCAGCCACACGCCGCATCTGATCCGCCCCGTCTGCACTCTTGAGACTAAGCACCGGTTTAACATGGATACAACCAACACTCGCATGCGCGTAATACCCGGCGTGAATATCTTCCCGATCCAAGATCCCCGAAAGTCGTTCGATGTAATCATGCAATCGCCCCGGATCGACAGCCGTATCCTCGATGAACGAATAAGGCTGAGCGTCACCAGGTTTCGACATGAGCAGCCCAAGTCCACCCGTTCTCAGCTTCCAGACATTCTCCTGCTCGATCAAATCAGAAACCACCGAGCAAGCATAAGCAGACCCGCAGGCCTCCCCGTCACCCAACAGCCCATCAACCTGCCCAGAAATCTCAGCAGGCGTATTACCATAAAATTCAACGATAAGAATCGACGCCGGATCCCCAGAGAGAAACCCGCACTTCTCCGAAAGCACCTTGTTTGACCGACCCGCATCAACGATCAACCGATCAACAAGCTCAATCGCCGCCGGTTCATGTTTCAGAATCGCAGGCGTCGCCGCCAGCGCAGAAAGCATCGAGCCATAATGCAGTACAACAATCCCCGTCACCGCCGGGACAGAAACAAGACCAAGCGTCGCCCCAACAACAACCCCCAGCGTCCCCTCACTCCCACACAAGATCCGCGTAGCATCAACAGGCGTTCCGACCTCGCCAAGTCGGTCCAACCCATACCCGCCATTGCTTCGCATCACCTTCGGAAACCGCGCCCGTATCTCATCAGAATGCTCATCACGAATCGCCCCCAGCCCGTCACAAATCTCCCGACCCCGCCCATCCAACTCGCCAGTCCGGTTAAACCGAACAACATCACCAGTCGATAGGACAACGCTCAGCGATTCAACATGATCCACCGTACGACCATGCAACACCGAGTGCGCCCCGCAAGAATTATTCGCAATCATCCCCCCGATCGTCGCCCGACTACTCGTCGCAACGTCCGGTGCAAACTTGAGACCATGCGGCAAAAGAAACCGATTCAAGTCATCAAGCACAACCCCCGGCGCAACAACCACCGTCTGCGCCTCAACATCAAGCTCCCCGATCCCGTTCATGTATCGAGACAGATCAAGCTGAACCCCAAAACCAACCGCACCCCCCGCAAGCCCGGTTCCTCCTCCGCGCGCCACAATCGAAACTCCCGCGTCCCGACATATATCAACGACAGCCACGACATCAGAGACATCGTGCGGAACAACAACCCCCACCGGGACAATCTCATAAATACTAGCGTCAGTGGAATAAAGAGTGCGAGAAAGATCATCGAATCTGACGTCGCCGCGAACCCGCTCGCCAAGCAATTTCGCAAGTCCCCGCCGCGCATCATCCGCAACAGACACCTCACCGCTCGTCGATCGTACCCCCGCCGTCATCGTTTGATCTGAAATGTCGCCCGAGCAAGGGCAGCCGTCCGATAATTCTCAGCAATCTGCTCCGCCATCGCGCTAACTCCGTGATGGTGACGGGCATACTCCAGTCCCGCCAGAGCGAGTCCACGCGCCCGCTTACGATCCGTCAGCGCAAGAGTCAAATTCTTAGCAAGCGCGTCAGCTGTCGGCTCCTCACAAACAAGCCCCGTCTCATTGTGACGTAGATAATCCCCAACCCCAGCGCAAGCAATAACCATCGTCCCCGTGCCAAGCGCCGTCAGCGTATCAGACGTAAACATCGTATCCAAAGAAGGTCGAACATAGAGATCCGCAGACCGCATCATCGAAAGCGTCTCACCCAGAGGATTCGCAAACGTGATCTGCGACTCCAGCTTCCGCTTACGAACTAGGGCCCGCAAGTTCGACTCATACTCCCCCTCGCCCAAGATAAACAGCATCGGAAGAAGGTTATCCTTCCGCAAAAGCGCCATCGCGTTAATCAGGCGATCAATCCCGCTATCCTTCACGAGTTTCGACATACAAAGCACCGTCGGCGCACGATCAGCATCCGCAAAGCAAGAAATCTCTTCCGAAACCTGCACGCCAGGGCGATTCAGTTCGATACGGTCCCGTCCGATCTTAAGTTGGTTTTCCAAGACCCCATACAGCGGCTCGCTAACCGCCAGAAACTTTGAAACGGTCCCCGTGTCCATCTGCCCGATTGCATCGGCGTCTGCCATCGACGAAACATGCAAGAACAGGTCAGAATCGAACGAGCTAGCCAGCGAAACCGCATACTCCGTTACCTCGCCAGAGAACGCATGGATGATCGCCGGCGGGTGGTGCGAAAGGGCGTCCGCAAGGTGCTCCATTTTCCTCTGACGAAAAGGCCACCCAATCCGATCATGCACCACAGTCTGCACAGGCCCAAGCGTCAGCGATTCAATCCGAGAATCGGTACTCACAAGTCGAAGGGAAATCGCCTGATCAACCAGACCAACAATGAGGTGACGAAGCACACGCCCGAAACGGTCTAGCACATCACCGCTCAACAGAAGCGCCGCGCTGATAGGCTGACCCTGCGGAGTTTCAGAGGTTTGATCCACGCCGCCATCAAACCACCCACCAATCATAATGTCAACCGCAACCCAACCCCACAAGCAAAGATTGCAAACATCGAGCCTTCGCGCTATCCTGTCCCCGCAGAGCTTCGCGCTGAGGAATCCCCAAGTTTTCCGCGAAGTGGATACGATCAAACAGGCCGTCGCGTGGCTAGAATCGGAGACCACCAGATTGTTAGTTGTTCACAGCTTGGATGAAGTAGACGACGCGTTCTCCGGCTGCGCGCTCACCATCGGAAACTTCGACGGCTTCCACCACGCTCACCGCAAACTCCTGTCAACAGCCACAGACCTCGCCAAGCAAAGCGGCGGTAAGGTCGTCGTCCTAACGTTCGAACCCCACCCGCTAACAATCATCCGACCCGACTCAGCCCCAAAACGCCTGACTCTCCCCGAATCAAAACTCGACTTCATAAAAAGCGCAGGCGTCTGGGCAACAGTCGTAGTCAAGAGCGAAAAATCGATACTCGGTTTAACCCCCGACCAGTTCGTCCAAGACGTAATCATCGACCGCTTCCATCCAAAGCACATCATCGAAGGCCCATCATTCGGCTTCGGAAAAAATAGAGCAGGAACCCCAGAGACCCTACGAGACCTCGCCACACCTCACGGCTGCGAGGTTCACATCCTAGATCCCGTCCAAATGACCTTGGGCGAAGCAGAGAAGGTCATGGTCTCAAGCTCCCTCATCCGCAACCTCCTAAATCAAGGACGTATGCGAGACGCCGCAACTTGTCTGGGCAGGGTCTATTCAATCGAAGCAGAAGTCGTTCGCGGCGATGGAAGAGGCAGAAAGATCGGTTTCCCCACCGCAAACCTCGCCGACATCGATCAGCTCGTCCCAGCAGAAGGCGTCTACGCTGGAAGGGCGGTCCTATCGGGCAAACAGCACCCCTGCGCGATCAGCGTAGGAACCAGCCCAACCTTCGACGGAAAATCCTCTCGAGTAGAGGCGCACCTGCTAGACTTCGACCAGGACATCTACGGCAAACACCTCGAAATCTATTTTCAGTCCTTCCTCCGCCCACAGCAAAGATACGGATCGCCCGAAGCACTAATAGATCAACTGCAGCGCGACATCCAGGCAGCAAGAAAACTTTCAACCCCCCTATAGTGGAGTAAGCTCTTTGATTTCCCTCTCAGCCACTGATTTCCAAAACGCAACAAAGCTCGTTTCAACCATGAAGCGACCGCTTCTAGTCACCCACACAAAACCAGATGGTGACGCCATTGGCTCCGTCCTCGCCGTCCGCGATCTACTGAAACAAAACGGCGCAGACCCCCTGGCCCTGTTCTTCGGAAAAATCCCAGCCCGCTACACCCCATTCGCATCGTTTGATCCAGTCGCATCATGGGGCGAGGGCATCTCAGAGGAAGACATAGACAAGTGCGACGGCGTCATCGTCCTGGACACCTGTTCCTACACGCAGTTAGAACCCCTCGCCGACTGGCTAAGAAAAAACGACAAACCAACACTCGCCGTAGATCATCACAAGACCAGAGACGACCTGGCAACAGACCACCTCATAGACGAATCCGCCGCAGCCAACTGTTTGATCCTCTACGAATGGGCCAAGTCAGCCGGCTGGACCATAACAGAACCAATCGCCCGCGCCATGT
>JAJDDZ010000294.1 GCA_029260025.1 Phycisphaerae bacterium
AGTTTTTGGCGGAACCGAGGGCCGGCAGGAGGATGGCCAGCAAGAGCCCGATGATGGCGATGACGACCATCAGTTCGATTAGTGTGAATCCACGACGCCTCATAGGAGTCTCGCTACGTTTCTGGCTGCCGGTCCACCCGCGGGCCGCGCCCGGACAGTATATCGTGCCCAACGAGGGTTTTGCGAGAATATTGCGGTCAGAAAGTGTCTGCTGACTGAGTTTCAAGCTGGCCGCCAGATTTGCGTCGGCGACCAGCTTGCGATTGTCATCAGTGCGTTAAATTCCCAGCTTATCTCGCAGGTATTCCAGGCATCGGGATTTGTCGATTCTTTCCTGGGAGGCGTCGTCGCGATTTCTTACGGTCACGGTTCCTGCTTCTTTGGTATCGTGGTCGATTGTAAAACAGAAGGGGGTGCCCGCTTCGTCCATGCGTGCGTAACGCTTGCCGATCGTCTGCTTGGCATCGTACTGGCAGAAAAAGTGTTTGCGGAGATCGGCGTAGATAGGCTCGGCGATTTCGGGTAGCCCATCCTTAGCGACGAGGGGGAACACGCCCGCTTTGATGGGGGCGAGTCGCGGGTGGAACTTCATGAATTCGGGGCTGGCGCGGTTTTCGTCGTAGCTATAAGCTTCGGTTATCGATGCTAGTGTGAAACGATCGACGCCGGCGGATGGTTCGATGACGTGCGGGACGAAGCGCTCTTTGGTTGCGTCATCGAGGACGGCGAATGCGTTTTCCTTGCCTTTGGCTGCCTTACCGTGGGCCTTGAGGTCGAAGTCGCCGCGGTGGGCGACGCCCTCTAGCTCCTGTGTCTCGTCTGAGAATGGGAAAAGGTATTCGATGTCGGTGCAGGCGTCGCTGTAGTGGGCTAGCTCTTCATCGCCCTGCTCGCGGGGGCGGAGTTTTTCGCTCTTGATGCCAAGTGACTCGTACCACTTAATCCGCGTATCCCGCCAGAATTCGTACCAGACCATCGACTCTTTCGGATCGCAGAAAAATTCAATCTCCATCTGTTCGAACTCGCGAGAGCGGAAGGTGAAGTTGCGCGGGTTGATCTCGTTCCGGAAGGACTTCCCGATTTGGCCGATTCCGAATGGGATTTTCACGCGGGTGGAGTCCATGACGTTCTTGAAGTTGGCGAAGATGCCCTGTGCGGTTTCCGGGCGGAGGTAGGCCTTGCTTGTAGAGTCCTGAAGCGCGCCGACGAAAGTTTCGAACATAAGGTTGAAGGCGCGGGGTTCGGTGAGCGTTCCGACTTCCTTTGCATCGGGGCCGAGGATTGATGGAAAGGTACTCGTTTCAAGGGTTTCCAAGGCCACCACTGTGGTCATTTCGGCGAGGGCGTCGGTTGACGTCTTCAGGTACTTGGCGGCCTTTTTTCGTGCGCGATCTTCGGATTCATCGTCATCTGTGGCAAAGGCGAACATTTGTCCCTCGCCGCTTTTAGTTTGTAGGACTGAGAGTTGGTCAGCTCTGTAACGGTTCTTGGTTTCCTTGCAGTCCACCATCGGATCGCTGAATCCGCCGACGTGGCCTGATGCTTCCCAGACTTTGGGGTTCATGATGATCGAGCAATCGACGCCGACCATTTGGAATTTTCTTCCGCCTGGACCTGTCGGTGGGTTCTTGATCATGTCGTTCCACCAGCAGTCTTTGATATTTCGTTTTAGTTCTACGCCGAGTGGCCCGTAGTCCCAGAACCCGCCGAGGCCGCCGTAGATTTCGCTGCTGCCGAAGATAAATCCGCGCCGCCGACATAGTGCGACGATTTTTTCCATCGTTTCAGTTGATTTGGACATTGCTTGAGCGTCTCTTTCTTACACCGGTTAGAAGCGGGTGCCACGCGAGAATTAGTCTTTTTTGCCAGGCGACGAGTTGTTTCGCTCGATCGGTTCTGAAAAAGACATGGTCACGCAAGCGTGAGCCATGCCACCCATGACGCCGTGCGCCAGCAAGGGGAGGCGAGACTGTAATTGTGATGGAGTAAAAAAGCTAGCAGGCAGGCCAGCCCCGTGAATGGAACCGACCTACCTGCCCGGTCGGGGTCAAAAGTAGGTCGCGACGGTCAGTCGCAACAGCGGTCTATTATAACCGCGATGGAGGAATTGCAACCCCTAAATTTCGGAAAACCGATCGGGCGTTGCTCCCTGCCAACACTCGTATTCTATACTGATCACCCCAGCTTCGTCAATCCCATCATGGGATAGTTTGTACGGAAAATGAGTTATTATGTTCTCGGACGTTTTGTCCCTCCAGAGGGAGATGTGATTATCCGGTTGCGACAAACCAGACTTCTGGATGGGCGAAATGCGCGTTGACGCCCTGGCGAAAGGCAGATGGTTACTCTAGCAGCAACACTCGATTCGAACCTTTATTTGGAAGGGGTGCTTTACGGTTTGTTCTTGAGGTTGCCTGGGATGAAGCAGTTTGGGTCATCGGCTGAGCTTCGAGTGCCGGGTTTTCCCTTGTCGGATGAGCGGGTTAAAGTTGGCGTTTTCTTGACCAAAATCGGTGGGTGGGGCCTTCGGAGTGGGCTACGCCGAGTCTCTGTGAATCACGAGACTCGACGGTCGCCCGGTCCGACCAGGCACGGCAATCCTGACTAAGTCTGGACCACCGTATTTTGCCTGCCAGCTTAACGGTCTCGCGAACGAGACCGCCTACTATCTTATGAGTATTCCCAACTTCGCTGGTGAGTCAACTGCGTCAGCTTCTATCGGTTTTTCCAGACTCGGGCGAGTGTTGGGGCGTTAAATCGGTGACCGGATCTCCTCCAGTTCCAACAAGACTCCCTTGATGGTCCGAATAGCCTCTAAAGGCGTTCTGGCCACAACAACAGGCGGACGTCGAAACACGACGCCCGCCTCTGAGTTGTAGCTGAAGAAATTTCCGAGGTACTGAACTTAATTGACATCTGAAACGAACGAAAGATCGGCGAATCCGCCAAGTATGAGGACGAACGGATCCCCGACTGGAGCGACGAAGAGGTGTGCGTCGGTCGTTTGCGCCTGGCGGGGGAGCGGACCGATTCCATCGATATCGACCGTCGCTTGTACGTTGAACAGCTGATCGATCATCAGGTTCATAATCGCGACGGCTGCGAATACGTCGAGCGGGGTATCCGCGTTGAGAGCGTTGGTCCCGTCGAAAAAGTCTGACGGCAGAAACGCCGTGAGAAGATTGATCGCGGTATTGGGACGCCCAAACCGGAAGGCGTTCATGCGAGCAAGATATTTTCTGGCGACGAGCGGAACGCCATCGATTGTCATCGGCGTCTGAGCTTCGAAATCGAGGTCTTCATAGGTGACTGACCCGTCATTGTCCGTTCGTCGGTAGAAAAGTCGGATGTCTACCGATCGCCAATCTTGCGCATCGAACATGACAGGACGGTAGGGGGCGGTTGGTTCGCCCGCATCCTCAACGCCGTTGCCATTGATGTCGTCGAAGAACGGGGCACCGCTAGAATCGTAGGCGGTGTTCGGAACGTCGGTTCCGAAAACATACTTGTCGCTGAATTCAATGGAAATTCCGTCGATCATATCGATCGAAACGAGTACGAAACCATCGACGAGTACCTGATCGGTAAGGCTGGGATCAAGCTCGGCAGGGGTTCCTATTGCATCGAGGTTTGGGTCATCCACGTAACCGATCCCGTCGAGGTATCCTAAGTCTTGGAGGTAGCCAAGGTCGCCGAGATATCCGAGTTCGTCGAGGTAGCCAAGTGTAGCTAGCTCTTCAAGAAGGGCGGCATCGACGTCGCCGAGTGAGCCGAAGTCGTCCACATCGTTGTAAAACTGGTCGAAGTCGCTGGGGAGTTCCGGAGGGCCATCGAAGAAGTTGATCGGATCACCTGCACCGGCAAATCGACCCGTCTCTTCGTTGAATAGAGCAAAAAAGCCCGTGTCGTTGGAGTCGGGTTGGAAGGCGAGGAGATGTCTTCCGTCGGGATTAAAGGTCGCAATTCCGCTATTGAAATCGTAGTCAACCCTAACCGGTTCGGCATCGAACCCGGATGAAGTCGACAGGACATACATTTGGTCATTCGGGCCTTCGTCAACGAACTCAGCGACTGCAAAGCCCGTTTCATCGACGAACAGGCCAGTCTCATCGACGATTCCGGTTTCTACTTTGCGAGATTCGGGCACGAAGTCGTCAGAGGTAACGACAACGCTTACCCCGGGGAAGAATTCGCCCGTATCCGACACGAAGTCGATAAAAGGCACGCCGTCGACATCGCCGAAGATCGCGTTTTCGTTCATGTCAAGAAGGAGCGGGCCGCGCTGTGTGTGGACCTCTTGCCCGATCTCGCGAACCAATAGTCCAACGATTCCGCCCTCAGCTGTGAACTCTGTGAACGCGAGGAAGTAAGCACCACTGCCGGTCGTGTTGTAGGTTACGGAGTGCACGGTACCGTCTGGGTCGATGTCAGCATCGACTGTGACTGCGGAGGTTTCTCCCGACTCAAACTGATTCCCGTCGGCGACGACGAAGAAGTCGCTTGGACCGCTTCGGCTAAATGGGAGATGGGAGGTGGCGTTTCGGATTTTCTCGGTAAAGTCATTTATACTGCTGAGGCGGTCTGTCATGAACCCGCCGGCCAATGTTTCCAGGCTCGGGGCGATGGTGCCCGCGAGTTGGTCCGTCAGGAGGGCTCGGAAGTCGGACTCAGCGGCCTCCAACTCGTCAAATCCGAGCGAGTCGGATCCGCCTTCGAACAGCCGAAAGAATAGCTCATCCATGTTGATCGCAAGTCCCTTACCATCTGCGGTTTCGAAGATGGTGAGAGGGGGACCGAAGAAGTTGGGGTCTTCGACGAAGTATGTCATGCGCGCGCCCATGCCGTTTTCCAGGCTGGTGAGGAGCAAGTGCAAGTCGCCGAGCGTGATTTTCTTGCCGGCGAGATGAAGCTCGGCCATCTGCAACAGCATGTAATCATTGATGATCGGGAGGCCAGGGACAAAACTATCGCCGCCGCTTTCGTCAGCGAAGTTTCGATCCGGTTCGGCGAAGGGATTGAAAAACAGTGTTACGTCGAACTCGCCTTCGGCGAAAGCTGGGGCAGGAGGTAATTCGTCGTCAGCTTCACGAAAATCGTCTGTGATTGGGCCGCCGCCGCCGAAGAGGTCGAATTGGGTCCCTTCCTCGATGCCGGGAATGCTTCGTAGCGAGGACAGATCGATGCCACCCTCTTCATCCGCGATCGGAAAGCCCGCCTGCAGGAAAACCTCTGCGGCGGCGCGCGCTGCCGATTGTACGTCGTCAGCCGCTGCGAGTCCGATGTTGCCCTTAATGATGTCCATTCCAGCTTGCGCGCCCCCGGGGACGAGTTCTTCAAATAGCGCGGCTAGGTCACCACCGATTAGGTCTTTGATGTCGTCGAGCGTGATTTCACCGTCGATTCCAGAATCTTCAAACAGGTGTTCATAAGCATCGACCACGCGGCCGACGAGGGTGGCTGGGCTAAACGGTAGATCGCCGGGACGGAGTCCTGCATCTTCCATGAGCGTTCGTAGTTTCGCCAGGACCATGGTGGTCAACGGGTCGACTTGAACATTGTTAAGCGCGCCGGCAGTTCCGTCTTCATCTTCAGGGACATTGACGCAGCTTTCCATCTCGCAGCTTCCGTCTTTCCTGATATCGACGCACACTGTGAAGTCTGTTCCGACGGGTAGATCGTCGCTCTGGAAGGTTCCATCGGCGTTTAAGGGAACCTCTGGCAGGACTTGCCCGCTCGGCGCCTTCAGGTCGTCGCCCTTGAGGTCGTGGAATCGAATGCACGTATTCTCGGTGTCGATGTCCTCCGGGATGACCTGGGCGGCGCTAGCGTTGGCGGTTGATCCGCGCGTTGATTGCGTGGTCGCAATTTTTCCGCTGACGGTTCCGTTGAAGCTCAGCGCCTCGTCAAGGAGTGTATTGCTGCTGGCTGCTGGCGTTTGATTGCATGACACGCCGGCAAGCACGCCCGCGGCCACAACGCCTGCGAGAAGGAAAACTTGGTTCATTGATTTCATCGTTCGTTCGCGATCCATGTTTCTGGACTCCTATCTTCTCGTTAGTCATACGCGCAACTGTGCAGATGTGGCTGCTGACGCTGACGTGTTCTCCATGCCGTTGCGGTCCTTGCGAATTAAAGTCCGCGCATGACGGCCCGTCGTCTGGCGGGTTTATCGGACAAGGATTCACGGCACTTTGAGATTTTCCAGTGAGAGTGCGAAGGGGGCTTGCTTGCGGTGTGAATTCAGAGGGCGCTATTTTTGCGCAGAACGCGGGGCCTCTTCATCCAAGTCAACGATTATTGGCCGGGATTGATTTTTTATGGATAGGCTTCGTCGTCATGAGCGTCCATTGAAAGGGCCACATCACGAAGGTTCATCGAGGATCGAAGTGGGTTAGGGCTCGCTTCCCTAAGGAGAGTTTGCGGCTCTGCGACTACACCGGATTCTTAGGCGTTCTTCTGTGGGAAGAACAGGGATAGGCAGCTGGATCCGTAGAGGGAACCTTTACAGTTCCAATAAGACTTATGTCATCGCACCCTTCAGGCTACGGACAGGTAGCGACCGAAAACGGATACGGGCTTCCTTTGAGAGCGTCTACTGCGAATGTGATGTCAAACACGTTGACCGCGGAGGACTGGGGGGTCGGGCTTTCGCCGCGGAGGAGAGATCGCGGCTCGGAGAGCGCGTTTACCAATTGCTTAACGGCATCGACCTCGAGTGTGATATCAAAGACGTTCAGTAGCCCAGGATCGACATCTCCCCATCTGGCGGTGTCGATGAATAGTTCTTCAGATGCGACAGCACATGTTGCTTCAACGCCCATACACGCCTCCGGCAAGATCGACACCGCGTAGGTTGAGCTTGGAACGACCGCATCGCCCGTGACATGACCGGGGAAGCCATTGAACCTGCTGAACTGCCCACCCCAGAGGCCGTACTCAGGCGTACACGTGAGGGTGGCACAGCGGAAGGTCGTTCCGAGTGCCGCCGAGCCTTCGCATATCGACGAGGTGCTGCCGTTCTCATCCTTGAGTAGGTTGACATACCGGTACTCGCCTTCAAGAGCGGAGAAATCTGGCGCGTCGGGTGGAAATGCCGGGTGATGAAGCGAAACCAGGCGAACGCGAAGGGCTGTTAATTGACCTTCAGGCATTTCTGGCATTTGGATGGATATGAAACGGTTTTTTGCGAGGTGCGATCCTTCGGAATCCGGTGTCGGCGGGAGGGGTGCCGGTGGGTTGGTATAAGAAAGACTCAGCGTCCCAGTTCCGGTCGCGCCGCTCCATCCACCGACGCGAATGAGATAGCAGGTGCCCTGGGATACAGGAAGTGTAATCGTGGACGGGCCGCCGCCTTGACCGCATGTATCATCTGCGCAAGTGAGCATGGTTGAGGTCAAAGCCGGGCAGGAGCAGAATAAGGTACCATCGCTATGGACTGCCAAGATCGCGTCAAAGTTTGTGTCGTCACATAAACTAACAATCAAGTCGCCGCTCTTGGGTGCGACGTATCGATACCAAAGGTCAGCACCGAACGACGAATTCCCGGGACATGCTACCATGCCAGGTCCGTCTTGAGTGGCGCATCGATTGTCAAAAGGAACGGCCACGAATTCGTTGTTTGGAAGATCGACGGCGCTTGAGCATGCATCGTTCCCGCCTGTTGGCGGAGGTATGCACGCGTCGACATCGCCGCACGTGGTTGCGAGTCCATCGAATTCGATACCTAAGGCGGCACACTGGCTTGGAGTTGCTAGTTCGCATCCGTTTTGACAGCCGCAGCACGCACCTTCACATTCATCCGGTATAAGGTCCCCATCGGTATCGCTTCCGGGATCGTCAGCGACATCACATGAATCGAGTCTCCCATTCTCGTTACAATCAAATTGGGTCCCTTCGGCGATCTCGCAGATGTCTAGACTCAGGTTGCCATTGCAGTCGGTTGGGTCTTCGCAAACGTCGATGAGTGAGTTCGCGTTGCAATCGAGGCTCGGATCGATCGCAATGTCGCAAATGTCGGGTGTCGTGTTGTTGTTGCAATCGTCTAGCGGTTCACAGGCGTCGGGGATGTTATTGCCGTTGCAGTCGGAAGCCGTTCCACACCCTACTACGTCGCACATGGTACCTACGGGTCCGCATGCAACGTCGCAAGCATCTTCGATTCCGTTACCGTCGCAATCGCCTGGGATGCGCAGAAAGTAGACGTCTTGCTCGCCATTAAAGGTCGCAGAATAGGCTACGTTTGTGCCGCCGTCGTCGGAAATCATACCATAGTAATCGCCAATCTTATCTTGACCGGGAAACCCGAGGTGGGAGTCGAAGCTCGGCGAGACTTGCGTGTTCGGCGACCACGTGATCCCGCCGTTGGTCGAATAGCTGTAGAATAAGGCTGAGATGTTGGCGACGCCAGAAATGCGAGTGTCGTTCCATGTTACGTCGATACGTCCGTTGGGCGCGACCGACATTGAAGCCATCCATTGCCAATTGTTCGCGCCGCTGGGATCGTCGTTTACGCGGACGGGGGTACTCCAAGTAACGCCGTTATCAACAGAGCGTATGAACATCACATCAACGGGGTCTGCCCCGAGGGGGTCAACGGACCCGAGAACGTAGATTTCTCCGATGTTGGTGGGATGTGCAGCTATCCAAACTTGTCCAAGTAGTCCAACGGGGTTTGGCGTTGTGAATCCGCCGCCGAGCCCTGCTATTCCACCAAGTCCAATCGAGCTTGGTGAGTCAAACGTTGGGCTCGCCAATGGGTTGAGCGCGTCGATAGACTTGGTGAACAAATGTCCGCTGAGCGAGCTCAACTGAGACCCTGCGACATAGAGCGTTCCGTCTGGTCCGACATCCATCGTACCCCATTTTAAGCTGGGAGGGGTGATCGCCGTTGGACCGGGGAAACTTGCACCGCCATTGGTTGATCGAGTGAAGTCGTTTCCCGGGCAGCAGGTGAACTGGATATTCCAGTCTTGATAGACGTGACCCGCGCCAGATCCGGCCGTCCTATCGTCAACCACTAGCCACTGCTTATCGCCGCCCGATGCGGAGACAGGGATCCCCCATGTAACCCCGCCATCGATTGATTTGAACACTTCGACGGTCGTAAGCGTGCTCAAGCTCGAGTAATAGAAGTTGCCAAAACCGTCCGCCGCAAGGACCGGATCGCTACGAAACTGCGCCGGATCAAGAGCGCCGGGATTCGTCCACGTCGTCCCGCCATCGTGACTGTATGCAACGCCAGCCTGGCGAAAGCTATTCGTGATCGTACCAAACTGCCTCCAACCGATGACAACACGGGTTGGATCCGTCGGATCAATTGCCAGCGATGGTTCGTTCGCTGCGTCTCCGACGGTGTTGTTGCCAGCCCCGTTGATGTTGACCTGAATGCTCTTGAAACTATTGAAGATCACATCGCCCGCTCCGGATTCTGCGAGAGCATCGATCATCTGCTGACTCGACTGTATTCCTTCGACGACTTCGTGTGGATGAGTCTCGAAGTGTTTGCGAATTGCGGCAGGGTTGTCTATCGGAAGGGCGGTTTCGCCGGCGCCGGGTTCTAACGGGTTTTGGGCAAGTACTGTAGCGGTGGCAATCGGGATGAGCGAAAAGAGCAAGCCAATAAACGCGGATGAATTCATAGAACTTCCGGTCTGAAGTTGCATAGCGATCCCCTGTTGTAGGTAAGGTCGTCGTTCTCCCTGGAACAACCTCGCGAGTCCCCCAGGCGTCAAAGCGGGCAGGCTTGTTGGCGACTCCATCAAATTGGAGTTGCATGCATCATACCAAGAATAGTCGCGGAATTCAAAGAAAACCTGCGAAACGGAAATTTTTCACCATTTTCGTCGCCTTGACCATCTTCGCGCCACCACCTAGCATCCGCTACGAGCCTTGTTTTTGGTGTGTAGCATGAGAATCGGAGTAGAAAGCAATGCGTGCAAAGAAGGTACGAATGGGGCAATTTGCGACGTTGGTTTTGATTTCGACCCTTGCGGGAGGTTGCCTCGACGCATTTGTCGAGGGATTGTCTCGCGGGCTCGCCGATGGCGTGGCGGTGGTGGTTGAGGACTTCGTCACACAACTCCCTACGCTCGACGCCGGAGAGTAGTCTTTCTGACTTCTGATAATATGGATCGCAGTCGTCGATGCCAGCGAGTCGCCATCCTTGGGTGCGGGTACGTTGGGACCGCGATGGGGCAGCAGCTCGTTGCTGATGGCGTTGACGTACTTGGCACAACGACCACTCCCGAGCGATGCGCCCAGCTAACCCAAGTCGGAATTCACCCCGTCCTAGCGCGACTGGATCAAGTTGATGCGCTTCGCGATGTCCTATCAGGTCGCGACACGATCATTCTGACGATCGCCGCCGGGAGAGGCCGCGGCAACTATCACGACGTATACGCAACAGGGTCAAAGAATATCGTGGCCACGCTCGCGGGAACCTCGGTCCGCCGCCTCATTTATACATCATCCACAAGGGTCTACGGCGAAGACGCCGGTGCGTGGGTCGATGAAGATACGCCGACGCTCTCGGTCGATGGTGCAAGCGCCGCACTGATTGAAGCGGAACAGAGGTTGCTTGATGGTGGATTGAGACTCGGCGTCCCGACGAGCATCTTGAGACTTGGCGGTATTCACGGCGTTGGGCGCGAATTATCGCCCCGGATTTGCGCTGCGGCCGGGTCTTCTAGAAGCGACGGCGATGCGTTCGTGAATCTAATCGACGCCCGAGACCTCGTCGCAGTCATGGCCGCACTTACAAAGATTACGCATCATGGGATCTTGAACGTGGTTGATGGTGCGCCAATGCTTCGACGTGAGCTCTACGATGGGGAGTTACTCGCCAAAGGGCTACCGCCGATCTCATGGGACCCTCCACCAGAAAAAAAGCTCGGCAAACGCGTTCGAAACGACCGCGTCACCGAGCTACTTGGATTATCGTTTAGTACTCCTCAAACGGATGGCGGTTCAATCGACTAGCGAATTAGAAGTTCATCGGGCATCATCGTCACGACGCCCTCCTTATGGATAAGCTCGACGCGCTGAAGGGCACGGATGACCGCACCAACCCGCAGGGGATCAACCGTCGCAAGCGCCGTCAGACCCGTGCGAATAGTGGGACTATCGACCAGTGACAACGTAGCCCCGCTCATGGCGAACTCGTCATCCTTGCCGCCCGAAAGCATCTCAAAAAAACCCGGTTGCTCGGGAAGTACACGAATCTCGTACTCGCCTAGTCCCGCCTTGTCTGCTGCGAACTTCACGGCGTCGTCAAGTCCGCCGATCTTGTCGACAAGACCAAGTTCAAGCGCCTGCGACCCCGTGAAGACGCGCCCGCCGGCGATCTCTTCAATAGGTTTTGTCAGCTTGTCTCCGCGACCCGCGACTACGTGCCCCTTGAAGATTTCGTACGTGTTGCCCATGTACTTGCGGAGCTTGACGCGTTCGGCATCGCTGAACTTCGAGGCCGTGCTCATCATCGCTGCCATGTTGCCCCGCTGATTCGCATGCCAGTTGATCCCCAGCTTGCTCCACATATCCGTTGTGACGATTTTTCCGCCGATGACGCCAATCGACGAAGTGATCGTCATCGCATCCGCGAAAATTGTGTCTGCGTCACAAGCCACGTAGTATCCGCCTGACCCAGCGACGTTGCCCATCGACACGATGAGGGGTTTTTTCTTTCCGACGCGCTTCGCCGCGTCGAGTATGATCTCAGATGCGAGAGCTGATCCGCCGGGCGAGTCCACCCGCATAACAACCGCCTCGATCGTGTCATCGCGAGCGGCCTCTTCGAGCGCCTTGCGGATGGTCGTGCTATAAGCGCCGCTTGAACCACCAAACGGCGATCGCTTCGCAACGCCTGACTGAATAGCTCCCTCGACGTAGACG
Organism: Phycisphaerae bacterium; assembly: GCA_029260025.1. GTDB lineage: Bacteria > Planctomycetota > Phycisphaerae > UBA1845 > UBA1845 > JAJRUK01. Next base: position 11,890 of record JAJDDZ010000294.1, read on the forward strand.
ATCGCGACCGTCGGTTTCGAGTATGTCTTAGGTGACGGGTTCAGCATCTTCATGAAAAACGCGAACATCGCAAACGGATCGTCCGGCGGTCGCATACTATTGTCGTCGCCGTAATTAGTGACAACGTCAACGTCGTCGCCGTATCGCTTGTGTATGTCAGCCACGAAGTCTTGACGATGTTGCACCGCGTCGATCAGACCGGCTGCGAACGCGTCGTCGGCGCTGTAGGGACCGTCATCGATTAGACTTCGAACTTTCGACTCTGACATTTTTCGGGCGCCGGCAACGTGTTTGACGATTCCCGAGTAAAGATCATCCAAGAGCCATTTGCTCATCTCAAGAGACTCTTTCGACGGCTCACTCCGGAGAATCGTTTCTGCAGCTGTCTTATAGTCTTCGTACTGTTCGAAGTCCGCGACGCACCCGATCTTGTCGAGCATTCCCTTCACGTACGGCGCTTCGCCGTACAAACCAAGAAGCCAAAGGTCGCCGGTGGGAACAATGCTGATGTGCGAAGCTCCCGTTGCCGCGGTGTATGTGATTGTCGAGAGTGAGTCAGCGTGGACAAAGACCGGTTTGTCCGCAGCCGCAAACTTTTGCATGGCGGCGTGAATTTCCTCGAGCTGCCCGAGTCCAAACGCCGCCCGTTGCAGGTCCAAGACGATCGCGACGACGTCATTGTCGTGTCGAGCTTGCTTGAACCGTTCGAGCAATGATTTCAGTGTCAGGGCGGGTTCTCCACCGAATAACGACGGCATACCAGCCGGTTCCTCCGCCAGCGGACCGCGAATGGAGAAGTGGGCGATTTGTTTGATTGTTTTCGCTTCGCCGGCGGCGTCCTTAGCTTTCTTAAAAAGATTGTCCCACTGTGCGCTCGCTGGGACGATCAGCACAGCGACCATGACCGCCGCCCATAACGTAGTTGATTTTCGTTGCATCATTCTTATCCTTCCTTCACCGTTACATGAAACGCATCGATACTCGCCCCAATGCGTGAGAGTGTTCCAAGACCATCCCCAACCCGCACCGGGAGTACCGAGCACGATGTGTCATTCGCTCGATATCTACGTATATTCTTATCGTTAATCCACGCCCCGTCCAATCGTTTGCCCCATTCGCGAGACAACTACTTACAGCATCATGCACAAGACACGAATCAGAGAGCCGGCGCAACAGGTTCGGACACTTCTGCTCGATTCTTGTTGCTGAGAAACATAATCGCAACACCCCCGAAGAGTAATCCCACCCCAACCCATTGAAGCCACAGAATCGGATGCCGATACTCCGTTCCGCCAAATCGAACGGCGTAGAATCCTGCCACCAGAACGCACGCCGCGATCAAGCTCCGCCGACGGCCGGTTCTCGCGCCAAGCAACAATAACCATCCGAGTAGTAGCAGTATCAATTCCCTCTCTTGAGGGAAGACTGCAACTCCATATGCAGACGCGCGCGGAAGCTCTGTCAATCCTCGCCAGTTTATCTTGAGCCCTTGATCCGTCGCGACGATAGCTTTCTTCCCGCCCGGGCCCATCGTCTCGCCTTTGTCCGTCTTGACCCAGACATGCGCGAAATCCGTAACGATCTCCGCCTTGAAACCAAGTCCCGACAACAACGAAGCAGCCACCACCGCCCGCCCGTCGCAATCTTCCTTGCCTTTCTCGATCACCTCATCAACAGTCGGCAGGTAGTCCGCCATCCCCCATGTGTTCCAGTCCCATTCATAGGGAACGCGCTCATACACAAACATCTCAACGTGGCGAAGCGTCTTTTTCGCAGAAAGCCCAGGCGGGATCGACTCTCGTAAGTCCCGCGCGAGGGGCTGAAGCGATTCGGCATTCGGTTCGATCAAAGCGTTAGGATCTTGCCAGTGTCGAAGATGTTTCGTCAAGAGCGAGGGGTATGGATAACACACAAAGAGCGTGACAAGACCGAACACCGCCCACTTGATCGGCAGGCGTACGTACCAGCGAAACGTGTTGAGATAAAAGAGTCGATTCATGTCCTATGCTCAATCATATCGGCAACTGGGGATCGCTGTCAGTGTCCGGTGACGTGACTTTCGATTTCTCCCCTTGGGAATTCGACCGTCCGGCGTTATATTTCCTCTGCTGCGGCGAGTTTTGATAACGCGAGAGTCGCAGGGAGCATCGTATGACACGCCTTGTGGTATCTGTTTTCGTGGAATCCATCGCCGATCTGGATGCAGTGGCTACGCGTGCGTGGTTGGTGGGTGCAGATGCAATTGAGCTACGGATCGACTCGTTTGACGGTGATCCAGGCGAGATCGCGTCATTTCTTCAGCGTCATCCCGATCGTGCCTGGGTTGTGACTTGTCGAGGCGAGGCTGAGGGGGGGGAGTTTTCCGGGGATACCGCCGACCGCGTTGCCCGCCTGATCGCAGCCACTCGCGAGACGGCTGCCTGTGTTGATTTCGAGTACGCGGATTTCCAGCGATCTGACAACATTCGGCAAAAAGTTGCCCTCGCGGCAACGGATAAGGGCGGAGACGTGCGACTCATTCTCTCGGCGCATTACTTTGACGGCGTACCCGACAATCTCGGCGCGATCCATCGCGAGATTCGTGCCGCACGCGAGGGTGCCATCGCAAAGGTCGCCTATAAGGCAAATAACATCGTCGATACATTCTCCGCGCTCGATCTAATGCGCGAACAAGGCGCAGATTCTATTTCCATTGCGATGGGCGAACCGGGCATGTGGACACGAGTGCTCAGTAAGAAGCTCGGTGCGTTCGCAACGTATGCTTCGTTGGGCAGCGAAACTGAAACCGCCCCCGGTCAGGTGAGCGTCAGCGAACTCGTCAACGTGTTTCGTTGGTCCAAGATCAAACCCGATACGAAGGTGTTTGGCGTCGTCGGCGATCCAGTCGGCCATTCACTCTCGCCGAAGCTGTTTAACTATTGGTTCGAGTGCGCCGGGATCGACGCCGTCTATGTTCCGCTTCGAGTGGGTGCGCGTGATGATGGGCTGGCGCGTTTTCTGAATGAGTGCACGAAACGCCCTTGGCTTGATCTGGGAGGTCTTAGCGTAACCATTCCGCACAAAGAGGTGGCGTTTTCATTTGTCGGAGGCGATGCCGATTCGCTATCCAGAAGTTTAGGATCGGTAAACACACTCACTTTTCGTGACGGCGAAGTAAAGGGATACAATACCGACTGCAATGCTGCGATCAATTCGTTGATCGGCGCACTCGGGGGCGATGCGAAAGCGCTCGCCGGAGCGAGCGTAGATGTCCTGGGCGCGGGCGGTGTCGCACGGGCTATCCTGCATGGTTTGATAGAGCATGGATGCAAAGTAACTCTCTATGGGCGGGACGAAGAAAAGGTAAGAACACTCGCGGATGAGTTTGGATGTTCGCCGTCACCGTGGGACGATCGATCTGCTCGCAAAGGAGATATTCTCGTGAATACGACCCCGATCGGCATGTGGCCTATCGTCGATGATTCACCGATGCCCGCCGAATTGCTGGCGGGATGTCGATTGGTTTTTGACCTGATCTACAGACCCGCTGAGACGAGACTACTGCGCGAGGCGGCCTTGATGGGATGCAAAACGCTCAATGGGTTGGACATGTTTATCAGACAAGCAGCCACACAATTTGAACTTTGGTTTGAAAAGTCCCCAGAAATCTCCGGCGGTCTTGCTCTTCTTCAATCGCATCTCAACGCGGAGACTCACTCGTGACGACACAAGAGAAAATGATACCCAACAAACCGATCGCGCTCATCGGTTTCCGCGGATCGGGGAAAACCAGCGTCGCGCGTGCGGTGGCTGACCTTCTGGGAGGGGGTGTCATTGATACCGATGATCTTGTCACGGCACGCGCCGGAAAGTCGATTGCCGATGTTTTCATGGATGAAGGAGAGTCAGTCTTCCGCCGGTTCGAGTCAGAAGCAATCGCCGGTACTGTTGAGAACCCGCCTACGGTTATCAGCGTCGGCGGAGGAGCGGTCCTCGACTCGGCGAACGTTCGCGCGTTGCGAGAGGTTTGTTTCGTAGTCTGGCTAACTGCCCCGGCCGAGGTTCTGTGGCAGAGGATAGCCGCCGACCCAGCAAGCGAAGTCTCGCGACCGTCCCTAACCTCAGACAACGGACTAGATGAAGTCCGGGCAGTTCTTGCGGAACGAAAAGATCTCTATCGAAGCGCGGCGCACGCCACAATTGACACGGAGGGCAGTCCAATCACCGACATCGCGAGAGAAATAATCACCCTCGCAACCAGCGACGCCTAAGCACGCAATCATTCACGCCGCATCGAGCGGATTCGCAAAACCCTTGCGCTCACAGATTGTCCCGACGATGAGATCGACCCCTTTGTAGTCATACTCGTCGATCTGAATCGACTCCCCACCTTCTACATCCAGCGAAACGACCCCGCTGTTTCCAAGCGTAATCCCGCTGATCGCATCCCAACCAACCGGAGGTCGGCCAAACACACGAATGCCCTCGTCCGTTATCGTAATTCGAGTCCCAACAATCTTCATAAAACCATATGATGCATACAAACTCAACAGGGCAAGCGCATAACCGATGTATCGTTGCCATTCCTGATCGGACGCGGTGTGCTTCCCGTCTGTCCATTCGATCTGAGAAATCTCCCCGCCGCGGTGCGTAACGCTCAACCACCCGCCAGGACCGACGTAATACGCCGCGTCACCATTTTCAAGACTAGCCTTTCCGAACGCTTCCTCGATCGTGGTTGCGTTTAATCCACGACCTTGGGATTCTGCGAGTTCAGTCCCTTTGTCTCGCGTCACGCGCGGATTCACGACCGGCGCTTGAGTTTCACTGAGACCCAAAAGCGCGACAAGCTGCGCAGCGTTATTCGACTGATACCCAATGAACCCGTCCCAAAGGAACATGATCGCAAACACATCAACCAGCACAACAAACACAGCCGCACGAACAAATCGCTCGGTAGTCGTTCCAAAAGATCGCGTTTCCACTATGGCTGCCCCTGTTTGCGTCGTGTGTACGCCTCGCGCACGTTCGGATCGCGAATATCGATGTTCGCTTCGCGCATCAAACGCGAAAACAATCCCCGCATCTCTTCCTCCGCCACACGTCCACGAAGCTGCAACTCAAGCTCATCGCGTACCGCGCTTAGTTTTCGCTCGTCCGCCGGGATGATCCGTTCGAGTCGGATAAGGTGTCGCCACTCGCCGATCTTAACCACCTCAGAGACCTCGCCCGGTGAGAGCGAAAAAGCGATCTTGCGAAACTCCTCCGGCACGCCCTCGTCATCCTTGGAAAAAGGCTCCAACAGTCCGCCGTTTTGTCCACTCGAAGCATTCGCACTAAAACGGTTTGCCAACGCGTCGAAATCGTCACCGGCAGCAAGGCGAGTCATCACGCGTTGCGCGTCACCATCACTGCCAAGCTGAATATGTCGGACCTCAGCACGCTCTCCGTACACCCGGTCATATTCAGCGCGAAGCGCAACTTCAGATACTGCTAAATCGAGCGAAACGATCTTCCGAAGGTACGCGTTTCGGCGAATGGTCATCAAGAATTCCTCACGCGAGATATTTCGCTCGTCAAGGATCGAGTCCAAGACGCGCTCAGCCGGTTTTCGGTCGAAATCATCCGGCGTCACCATCGCGAGCGGATCAGACAACCGGCGCAACGCCAGGTCGTATTCAGATTCGAGGTCCGATTCGTTAACCGAAAGCCCTTCCTCGGCCGCAAGCTGCCCAGCGAGCTCAAGCCCGATGAGCTGCTCAAGCAACCCCGCTCCGTGTGCTCGAAGCAGGAGTTCAACCACCCGCGACCGTGCAATCGGATTCCCGTTCACCGTCGCGATGACGCCCCCGGTATCCGCGCCGAGTCCAACAACGCGGGCATCTTCTCGGAGTTGCCGACTCCTAGACGCCTGCCGGTCATCAGCGGCAGTACGCACGCTGGATGGGCGATTAGCTTCAGGCGAGACGCACCCGCCTACCGTCCCGACGGCCACGATCAAACTTGTCGCGGCCGCAACTCGCAAAGTCGGCCATAGATTGTTTGGTCTGGGTCGCATCTCCTCGCGACCGTACCCGCGCAGAGACCCCCGGTCAACGCGAGAAAGAGGCGAGCGGGACGTAAGTATTTCACAAGCGAACCCCGGCGGTATGACAGACGACGGAACCGGCGTTACGATACCGCCATGAGCCACCCCAAGATCAAACGAGCACTCATCAGCGTCTACGACAAGACCGGTATTGTCGAATTCGCCCGAGCTTTGCACTCCGAGTTCGGGATCGAGATCATCTCGACTGGCGGAACCGCCAAGCTCCTCAAAGAAAACAACATCCCAGTGACAATGGTCGACGAGGTCACCGGCTTTCCCGAGATGATGAACGGGCGAGTCAAAACGCTCCACCCCAAGATCCACGCCGGGATCCTCGCAGACCGCGACAACCCAGACCACATGCGTCAACTCAAAGAGCAGGGCATCAAGCCAATCGACATGGTCGTCGTAAACCTCTACCCGTTTGAAAAAACGGTGGCAGATCCGAATTGCACGTTTGAGCAAGCCATCGAGATGATTGACATCGGCGGCCCTTGCATGCTCCGAGCAGCCGCGAAGAATCATAAACATGTGCTGCCTGTTTATGATGAGAAATGCTACACATCGGTACTTGGGTGGTTGCGTGGGGAAGATGGCAAAGGATTCCTAGGTTGGGAGCAGAACCAGAATGAGTTGGTCGTGGAAACCTTCGACGCAACCTGCTCATACGATGAGGAAATCCGAGATTGGCTGGAAGGACAGATGAGAACTTGGGGGCAATGTCGTAGATTGCACTATTTCGACTGGGGTCGGCTTCGCTACGGAGAGAATCCGCATCAATTGTCGAATCTATTACAGCTTGATTACGACGCGAGTCCGTTCAACCTGACGACTTCAGATCAATCGGGCGGCATAGACCAGCAGACCTTCATGTCCTTCAATAACTTCGCCGATGCAGATGCCGCCGCACGCCTTTGTAACGACCTAACCTGCGAATTGAGCGCCAGCACTAAATGCCAGGGCGAGGCCGAAAAAGCTAATTCCGAGTGTGGCACCGGTTTGCAACCGGTGCATGCAACCAAAGCCGCAACAGGATTTGAATCCCTCGACGACGAGCGACACACCCGACGAAATCTTCCCCATATCCAGACGCCCGGAAAGACGTACTTCGTTACGTTCCGAGTGCGATCTGCGAAGCTCGCCAACGAGGAACGCGACATCACTTTAAATGCTTGCAAGCATTGGGACGGTGAGAAGCTGGACCTGCACGCTGCCGTCGTCATGCCGGATCATGTCCACTTACTCATGACGCCACAAGGCGCGGAGACGGATAAGTGCCCGAGCTTGGGAGAGATAATGCACTCCATCAAGCGACACTCTGCTCGTGAGATTAACAAATTGAGAGGCAAGACCGGACCTGTTTGGCAGGACGAAGTTTTCGACCGCATTATTCGCGATGACAACGAATACCAGAATACTTGGAACTATATC
>JAJDDZ010000295.1 GCA_029260025.1 Phycisphaerae bacterium
CCCCAACGCAACAAGCCCCCGCGTGAAGTCCCTCAACTACCTCAACAACGTAATGGCCAAGCTCGAAGCGAGCGATGTTGGTTGCGACGAGGCAATCATGCTCAATCACTTGGGTCATGTAGCTGAGTGTACCGGCGACAACTTGTTTCTCGTGCGAAAAGGCGAGATTCACACGCCCCCAAGTAGCGAGGGAATTCTTGAGGGGATCACGCGCAATTTGGTCATTGAGCTCGCAAGAAAACGCGGGTACACGGTCCTTGAAAAAACGATTGTCCGCCACGACCTCTACGTCGCGGACGAATGCTTTGGTACCGGCACCGCAGCAGAGGTTGTCCCGATCGTCGAAATCAGCAAACGCCTCGTCGGCGACGGAAAACCAGGCCCCATCACCAAACAGCTCATCAAAGACTTCGTCGCGTATCGAAACTCGCAGTAACTGAGGATAGCGCGGCGAAAAACCGGTTGCGTAGCTATGCGACGAGCAACCAGAGCCCCCCTTGGAGAACGATCATGAAGTTTTTCGCAACGCCACAAATGCTCGCCGTTATCGGCGCCTCCACCATCGCGTTTTCGCTGAGTGCGCCCCGCGCTGCTGCCGACGACAGCAAGAAGCTTGGCAGCGAGGTCAAAGAATCGGCAATGGCCAATGATTTTTCTAAGTTCCTAAAACCTTTTCGTAAGATTCGCGCCCGGCGCGGGCACACCGTCAAATGGTGGATCAGCCCCGACGCAGATCCCGTCGAATGCAAAGGATCTGGCAACGCAAAGTGGATACACGAGAACAGAGTCATCTCGCAAACGATCAAGGGCACATGGCTAGGCGCATCCTTCGAAGCGACCGTCTTATTCACCTACGACAACACACTCAGCAGATACACTTGTACATGGCTTGACACGTTGTCGAACCGAATGCTTTTCTTCTCCGGAAAGCCTCAAGAAGGAAGCGAAACCTTAGAACTAACCGGACAAACCGGCAACGCGCTCACGCGTCAGCCCGTCCAGCTCCGCTGTGTGGTGCAACTACCCGACAGAGCAGGCATTCTCAAAACAGTCTTCTACCGGACAGACACCGGCGGGACCGAATACAAATTCATGGAAGTTGTTTCCAAGAAGCCTCTGATCAGCGCCGGATAAGATCCAAAACAAGAATTCGAGTCCCTTGAAAACTGAAACGCTCCTGGTTCCCGCGCAAGAACGCGAGACGCCGGGAGCGTTTCTCTTTATGAAGTCAGGGCGTTTCTACTTCGACGAATCCCGGAATGTTTCGTGACACGACTTGCAGCCCGCCCTAAGCGAAGCGAGCGCGCCGTTGCGATTCTCCCGCGACGTCATCTCAGAGAGCATCTTTTGTAAGACCGTTGCATCCGTTACGTTACCCTCCGCGAGCCGTAGAAACGATGCCTTGTCATCAGCACCTAGTGTAGTTTTCGAACTCCAGACCAAATCAATTCGACCAAGCATGGACGCTAACACATCCGCCTCGCGCAAGGGATCAAGGTCCGGCGAGTTCCGCGGCGACTTCCAGTCAGCCTCTTGGCAATCTTCAAGATACCCAACGCATTCGTCCATCGCTATCATGAGTTCGACTATCGCATTGGGTTGCGTTCGCGAGGGAAACGTTCCCGCGACCCGATCAAGAGTCACATCCGAAACACGCTTGGCCGTCGCAACCGCTTCATACAGCCCCGCGTACTGTGGCGACGTCCCCGCCTGCTTCATCATCTCTGTCGCCTGTCTTGGCGTCGCAAATCCGAGTCCGACTAGGACAAACGCCGCCACTGCCGCGCTTCGATGCTTCCCGTGATGACAGTGGACATAGATCGGTCGCTGCAAGTCGCGCACCGCACGAAGTATACGAAGTCCCTGCTCCCGAGAAATCCCGTCGTAACCAACCGGAAGATGAACGTACCGCATTCCCCGATCCTGCGCCGCTTCAACATCCGGCAATGCGCCATCAACGCTTAGGATCGTCTTGATCCCCAAGCGAACGAGCGACGCAAATCCCTCGTCGTTCTCCGGCGCGGACCCGTTGACGATGCCCGGCGAAATCAGCAAGACATTATCAAGACCAGCGTATTCTCGCTCAATGGCAGCGATCGGTGGAGGATTTCCCCGAACGCGGCTCGTCGCGCCAACCAGAACCATGACCCCAACGATACCCAAGAAGGTGTGTCTCATCCCCAGATTCTAGGAACCATCCGCGTCAAGAACAACCAAGTCCCCCGTTTGCAAAAAATTACAAAAGAAGAGTCGCTCCCGCTGACAGGACGGCTACTTTTCCCCCGTCTAGACACAAGTCGAGGAGATGCCACCGACCGAACAAGATATACGCCCGGATGGTCCTCGAGTAGCACCCTATCCAGAAAAAGACGAACCGGAGACCCAAGAATGAGATCCCCAAGAAAACCCGCTCTGCTCGCAGCGATATTTTTTGCAGGCGTCGCAACGGTCAACGCCAAAGAAGTAAAAATCCCAGAAACGATCGCCGGGAAGAGGGCATCCGCCTATGTCAAGGCGTATAACGCCGGGGAAGACGCCATGCGCGCCTTCGAAAAAAAGCACCGATCCGCCGCAGCCCTCGAATCCAGATCGACCGAAGATCGCATCGAGCAGTATAGTGAGCTCTCAGAAGACTGGGGAACCCTCAAAGTCAAGAAGGTTAATCCCGAAGGCGACCTCGGTCTCGTACTTATCATCGCTCCGTCGAATCTCGATCATTGGCTAAGTTTCGACTTCAAGCTCGAAGAGAACCCTCCGCACAAGCTCGTCGCCATCCGTATTCAAGGGCCAATAGATCCAAACGCCGAAGATACCGGGAGCAAGTCTATCGACGCCAAAATGCGCGAACGCGTCGTCGACCGCACCGCCAACGAACTCATCCGCGCCTATGTCTTCGCCGACGTCGGCCAAAAAATGGCTGACGCCATCAGAAAGAACCTAGCAGAGGGTCTTTACGACAAGATCGACACCGTCGGCGCATTCGCAAGAAGACTCGACGCCGACCTATCCGCCATCTGCCACGACAAACATCTCGGCGTCCGCCCACGCACCCGTGAGCTGCCCGGTGCCGGTCAAGCAGAACATGGTCCAAGAAGAGAGGGCGGAAACTACGGTTTCGAAAAGGTCGAAGTATTCCCCGGCAACATCGGGTACATCAAGCTAAACGGTTTTGCAGGCACCCCCAACGCCGAACCGACCGCCGCAGGCGCCATGGCCTTGGTCGCAAACACCGACGCCCTAATCTTCGACCTCAGGCAAAACGGCGGCGGCTCACCCGACATGATCAACTTTCTCTGCGGTTACCTCTTCAAAGACCGCACCCACCTGAACACCTTCGACAATCGTCTCGAAGGCATTAGCCAAACCTATTCCCGAACCGACGTCCCCGGTCAGCGATACACAAACAAACCTGTCTACATCCTAACCAGCGACCGCACCTTCTCCGCAGCCGAGGAGTTCACCTACAACCTGAAAAACCTCAAACGCGCGACGGTCGTTGGCCAAACAACCGGCGGCGGAGCCCATCCAGTAACAGAGTACAACATCAACAAGTATTTCACGCTCCGCGTCCCCTACGCCCGCGCCGTCAATCCGATCACAAAGACCAACTGGGAGGGAGTCGGCGTAATCCCCCACGTTGAAACCTCGGCGAAAGAATCGCTCGCGCGAGCGATAGAACTTGCAAGAGCAGAGACCCAACCGCGCGACCAAAACTGATCGGCCAAAATGATTGGCGATGATAAATATCAGGCGATCGCGCCGGAACCAATCAGTCCCCCTTCGCGCGGGTCGATCGTTTGTCCAAGACAAACGGTCGACCCG
>JAJDDZ010000296.1 GCA_029260025.1 Phycisphaerae bacterium
ACCAGATGTACATCCAGAAGGTGCTGAATCCGAAGAGCATTTTGCCCAGGTCGTGGAGGTGCTCGTGGGTTAGTACATCGCGTAAAGGCCCTACGTGTTGTAGCCAGATGACAAGTAACGTGATTGCGGCGAGTGCGCCCAGGAAGAGACCGGCGAAATGATAGACGCCGTATATTGTGCTGAACCACTCTGGTTCTAATGACATCACCCAATCGAAACTGGCCACCCAGAAAGTGAGTCCGAAGATGACCAAGAAACCGGCGGATAATCTCTTGTTGGTGGCGGAGAGTGCGGGGTCTTGTTCTTTATCCTGTCGCCGCGATGTTCTAACGATTGCGCTGATGAACCACAGCCAAAGGGCCAGGAATACGACGGCGCGGGCGATTACGAACGTGTAGTTGAGAATGATCCCTTTCATTCCATGGGGTGGATTGCTGATCCACGGGTATAGGGATTTGCCTGCAATTAACGAGAGTAAGATGCCGGCGGCTGCCCAGGGGAGGATGGCGCACATTGCTTCGGGGACGCGGCGGATGGCGACTGCCCAGTGGGCGCCGCTGACATATTGGAATGCGATGAAGAGGGCTGCTCCGAGTCCCATGCCGAGCATTCCGATATTGACAAGTAAGAAACTCGACCATGTGCGCTGGGGTGAGAACATAAGCCCGAGGACGAAGGTCGCACCACCAATAATGGCGAGCCATTTGAAGATTGCGATAGTTTTTTCTGGCAAGTTTAGTTGCTGGTATTGGCGGGACATCTATGGCTGCGCTCCTTCCGAGTTTTTTTCTATTGATTGCGGTGTCTCGGGTGGCGCCTTTGCTGCTTCCCTGATGGCCACAGCCTGGAGGGTTCTGATGTGGTTTATGATGTCCCAGCGATCTTGTCGCGAGACTTGGGCTGCGTGGGCGGGCATGTTTCCTTGTCCCACGGTCGTGACGTGGAACATTTGGCCGTCCTTCATTTTGATGGCGTGCTCTATGAGTAGTGATGGGGGCGGGGGGAAACCTCTCTTGGCGACCATTCCGTCGCCTACTCCGCTTGCTCCGTGACAGTGTTGACAGAAAATGGCGTAGGCGGTTGCGCCGCGCGCCAGCGAGTTCATGTCGTCGGGCGCTTTTGGGTTAATCAGTTCTGCGCCAGCTCTGAGAGCGTCCTCTTCGGTCAACACGTATTCAAAGGGCAACATTCCGCGTGGGATTGACCCTTCTGCTGGGGGGCGAAGCGTTCTGCCGTTGTCGGTATTTTCGTTTTGCTCGAATGCGTGGTAGGCGGGGCTGTGGTACATGTCGGGCATTACTTCGTAATGGGGCTTGGAGAAATCGCGGGTGGCAGCAAAACTCAGGACGATCGCGATGGCCATGATCGATCCGAGAATGATATTGATGACTCTCACTGACATTAGATTGATTCCTGCTCGATGCGCTCTTCGATGTAGGTCGCACCCATGACGCGGAAACGCGCGGTGACTTCGTCCACGCAAAAAGACGCGTCGGTTTCCTCGATGACTAAGGCGAATTCGTCGTCTGTGACGCCGGGGGAGGCGAGTTTTGCTCGTCGCCCTGGCAAAAGACCCCTACCTAGCAGAAACGCTGCCACTGTGCTCAGGGCGGCGAAGAGGACCATGACTTCGAATGTTACTGGGAAGAATGCGGGTAGGGAGTTCCATGGTTTTCCGCCGATGTTGATGGGCCAATCGGATGCTGAGGTCCAGAACTCAAACCAGACCTTGAAGCTTGCACCTGCTAGCCCTAGGGCGAAACACACCCACGGGAGGCGCGATGGTCTAAGGTCCATTGCTTTGTCCAGGCCGTGTACGGCGTAGGGCGTGTAGACATCTGCGATGGTTAGACCGCGATCGCGCGCGTCTGTTGTCGCGGCGAGGATCTCATCTTCGCTGGTGAAGACCGCGAGCAAGAACCTTCGATCGGACGCGAGTTTTCTACTTCCTTCTGCCATGACTCAATACGCCTTTGACCTCAGCCATTGCAATGACCGGGATGAACCTGCAGAACATCAAGAACAGTGTCAGGAATAGCCCGAAACTTCCGACTAGCGTTGCGATTTCGATCCACGTTGGCGAATAACTCGTCCAGTTGGACGGTAGGTAGTCGCGATGAAGCGACGTAACGATAATGACAAATCGCTCGAACCACATGCCTATGTTGATGAAGATGGTGACCATGAAAACGACTAGCATGTTCGACCGAGCCGCCTTGAACCAGAGGATCTGGGGGCTGAGGATGTTGCAGCTGACCATGATCCAATACGCCCACGAAAACGGGCCCAAGGCCCTGTTCATGAAGGCGAATTGTTCGTATTGACTGTTTGAATAGAGGGCGGTGACGAATTCGGTGAGGTAGGCCATGGCGACCATTCCGCCAGTTGCGATGAGGATTTTGCACATTGCGCCGACGTGCTGTTTTGTGATGTAGTCTTCCAAGTGCATCGTCTTTCGGGCGATGAGCATGAGGGTTAGAACCATTGACATGCCTGAGAAGATAGCGCCTGCTACAAAGTATGGCGGGAGGATGGTCGTGTGCCATCCGGGGATGACGGAGGTTGCGAAGTCCCAACTAACGATGGTATGAACGGAGATCACTAGCGGGGTCGCGAGTCCGGCGAGTAGTAGATAGACTGTCTCATAGTGCAACCACGTTCTGAAAGATCCGTTCCATCCGAGACTTAGGAAGCCCGCGGCGGTTTTTCGCCATCCGGCCTTTAGGCGATCGCGGAGAGTGGCGAGGTCGGGGATCATACCGACGTACCAGAAGACGAATGAAATCGTGAAGTACGTCGAGATCGCGAAGAAATCCCAAACGAGAGGTGAGCGGAAATTGATCCATAGCGGGCCTCGCGTGTTGGGGTATGGTGCCATCCAGTGGGCTAACCAGGGGCGACCCATGTGAATCAATGGGAAAATGCCGGCGCACATGACGGCGATGATCGTCATTGCTTCAGCTGCGCGGTTGACGGAGGTGCGCCATTTTTGACGAAACAGAAATAGGACGGCTGAGATTAGTGTGCCTGCGTGTCCGATACCGACCCAGAAGACGAAGTTCGTAATGTCGAACGCCCAGCCCACGGTGTTGTTGAGTCCCCAAGTGCCGATGCCTGTCATGATCTGGTAACCGACGGCGATTAACCCGAGCAGAAGCATCGAGGATGAGATCGCGATCGCGATCCACCAAGATAGCGTTGGTCTGCGTTCTAGCGCTGAGCAGATGTCTGTCGTGACAACGCTGGGCGTCTTTTCCCCCAAGATGAGAGGGGTATGGATTGATGTGGGGATGCTAGCCATGATGCGACTTGTCCTCTCCTTCTTCACGGTTTCGGACTAGGGCGAGGTATCCCACGGAGGGCTTGACGTTTATTTCTTCGAGCATCCGATAGTGGCGACCGCTCTTTATGAGCTTCGAGACGGCGCTTTCTGGGTCGTTCATATCGCCAAAAACGATCGAACCTGCCGGGCATGATTGCTGGCATGCGGGTCTTATGTCTCCGTCGGCGATTGGGAGTCCTTTTTTCTTGGCTTCGATGCGCGCTTCTTCGATTCGCTGGACGCAGAAGGAACATTTTTCCATGACGCCACGAGTGCGAACGGTGATGTCTGGATTCAGGGCCATGTTGGCGAGCTTGTCATCGTGGGCGTAATCGAACCAGTTGAATCGGCGGACCTTGTAGGGACAGTTGTTGGCACAATACCTTGTTCCGACACACCTGTTGTAAGTTTGCATGTTTAGCCCTTCGTCGCCATGGGCTGTGGCGATGACTGGGCAGACCGTTTCGCATGGCGCGTTGTCGCAGTGCTGGCACATGACTGGTTGATGGAGGATGTCGGGCTGGTCTTCTTTTTCTGAGTCGCTGTAGTATCGATCGATTCGTAGCCAGTGCATGATGCGTTTGCGTTCGACCTCGTCGCGTCCTACGACTGGGACATTGTTTTCGATTTGACAGGAGACGACGCACGCGGAGCATCCTGTGCATGATGTCAGGTCGATGGCCATGCCCCAGTGGTGACCTTCGTAAGGATGATCTTTGGGCCATAGGTCGCCGAGGTCGTCGTGATGAGCTGCGTGACCGTGCTGGGGTAGTTTTCCGTCGCGCTCGTATGCAGCGAGGGTTGTTTCCTGAACCATTGGTCGGCGTTGGTCCATGCCCGGAACGAGGAGTGCGGCGGGGATTTCGATGTTGTGATAGTCTTGGGTGCACGCCAGGGAATGCTTGCGGTGTGTTTTTTCGATCGCGACGTTTTCGCCGGATAAATGAAGCGATCCGTTTCTGTACGTCAGCAGCTTTGCGGCGTTTGTTCCAACTAGACCGTTGTCGCCTAGGGTTGGCTTTTTCTCAAGCCACTCGGGGCCTAGTTTTTCGAAGCGGGCGGATTCGGGGTGGCCGTAACCAAGGGCGATCGCTACAACCTCCTCGTGCTGACCAGGTTGAACCAGGGCGGGGAGCTCTATGGCTTTCTCGCTGGATTCGGAAAGAGTGATTTTGACGACGTCGCTTGTTTCTATGCCTAATCTGGTCGCGGTTGCCTCTGCGATGCTTGCGTAGTTGTCCCATACGATTTTTGTGATCGGGTCTGGCATTTCGTGGAGCCAGGGATTCGATGCGTTTCGTCCGTCGAGCATCGCGACCTTCGGGTAGAGGACCAGGGCGAGTTTGCCGCCGGGTGTTTCCTGGGGGGTGGGGATCGCTTTGACGGCGTTTGCCCGGAATGCACTACCTGTCGCCGGTTTTTCTGATATTTTTGCGAAGCCGTCGTGGATTGCTTTGTTCCATTCTACGCTGGTGCCCCAGGTTTCGCGGACTAGCGTTTGGTCTGATTTTTTCGATACGATGGCCGATGAGGAGTGCGACCACTTTGACAGGCTTTCCAGTATGGATCTGGTATTGAAGAGCGGGCGCATGACCGGTTGCTGAAATCCGACGAAGCTGTGGCCTAGTGAAACGTCGCCCCAAGATTCCAGGTAGTGGTGATCCGGGCAGATGTAGGTTGCGTGCTCCGAGGTTTCTGTGAGTCGGTCTGCGAAGCTGACTACCAATCCTGCTTTGCTAATGGCGGCGGCGAAGTCTTGTCCGTTGGGCAGGCCGTAGACGGGGTCTACGTTGTCGAGGATCAGAGCATCTACGGAACCGGACTGAAGTTCGCGGAGTAGGGATTGGATATCTTCGTCGTTTGCGTGCTGTCTAGCTGCCGTGTGGGTGATGTCGATTGTTGTTCCATAGTTTTCTAGCGTATGGTTGATGAAGTTGCAGACCACTTGGGCGTCAATGTCTTGACTTCCGCAGACGACTAGCGACCTTCCGCGTTCGTGCCAGAGCTTTGCTGCTAATCCCTCGATGAAATCCGTGTCGAGGCTGGCGGTGTCGCTGCTTTCTACTGCGAAAGGGACACCTGCTTTTTTTGCCAGAGCGGATGCGAGTAGGTTCATACTCTGCGCGAGCTGTGCGGGGGTGACTGAAACGCGGCGGTCTGCTTTTCCGCCGGTGACTGAGAAGCGACTCTCGAACTGTGCGTGATAAGAGAAACTTTTTGGATCTATGTCTGCGCGACGGCCCTTTGCCCATCCAGCGGTGAAGGCAACTGGCGAAATCCAGGTGCCAAGGAAGTCTGCGTCGAACCCGACAATGACAGTCGCTTTTTCGAAGGCGTAGTTTGGCAAGACGGATTGTGAATGGGTTTTTTCGTGTGCGTTTTGGATTGCGGCGGTGGAGAGCGTTTCGTAGGTGACGTGCTTTGCGCCTGCGAATCCTTTGAGGAATTCCTGAATGACTCGCTGCTTTGTTGGGCTCGATATTGCACCCGTTAGGAGACGCAATGTTGCGCCGTTTTCGCGCATGGCGTCGAGTTGGCGGGTGATTGCGCCGTCTACTGCGTCCCAGGTTGCTTGCTTGCCTTCTTGGAGTGGGTGCTGCAATCGATTGCTGTCGTAGAGTCCTAAGACAGAAGCTTGACCGACTGCGCAGAGTCCGCCGCGCGACACGGGGTGTTCCGCGTTGCCTTCGAGCTTGATCGCTCTGCCATCTCGATTCTTGACGAGCAGTCCACATCCCGCCTTACAGGCCCGACACGTTGATGCGTAGTACGTCGCACGTCCGGGAATGATTGCTTCGGGGGCGACGAGATATGGGATCGCTTTCTCGACCGGGGCGCGACTGCATCCACTGAGGGTGACGCTGCCGAAGGCGAAACCGGCGGCTGCTAGGAAATCTCGGCGGCGAACCTCTAGGGGTTGCACTGATGCGCGCTCTGGGTCTGCGCCGATTGTTTCTGGGACGCTTTGGAATTCGTCGCCGGCGATTGGGAGCGAGATTGAGCCGTCGCTTCGCTTCGTCAAGCTTTTCCAATATTTTTTTGAGCTAACTTCGCTCATAGCTTTTGCTGGCTCCTAGTAATGGCAAGCCGCACAATCCAAGGAAGCATCGACCGGCGTTCCGGCAACGCCGATTTCGTTGACAGTTCGGTGGCAGTTCACGCACCACCCCATGCTTAGGTCTTCAACCTGTCTTACTCTTTCCATGGTTTCGACCGCTCCGTGACATCTTTCGCAGGCGACGTCCATGCTTACGTGAGCGCTGTGATTGAAGTACACGAGGTCGGGTAGGTTGTGGACCTTGATCCACTCGATCGGTTCTGGTGACTGACCGGGCTTTTGTTTCATTTCCTCGTCTAGGGCGAGGGCGTCGTAGATTTTCTGTAACTCTTTGGAGACCATGCGGCGTGCTTTTCGGTTTTCCTCTTTGGCGAGCTCGTCTTCCGCACGAAGCGAACCGAGGGTGTCTGTGACGATGGAATGGCAATTCATGCATACGCTTGTAGCTGGTATTCCCGCGTGGCGGCTGGTTTCTGCGCCGTGGTGACAGTACTTGCAATCGATGAGCAACTCGCCTGCGTGGAGACGATGCGAAAATGCGATCGGTTGTTCGGGGGCGTATCCCTGGTGGTTGCCGGGAATATGGAACGCTCCTAACCTCGCGACGAGTGTTGCGAGACTGAAGACCGCGCCGATCAATAGCACGACCATGACTGTTTGAGATTTGTTATCTCTGGTTAGCACTTGATCTCGGCACCCTTTCTGGCGTAGTAGTACCAGTTGACGATGAGGCAACTGAAGTAATAAACCGCAAAGCCATAGAGGGCGTACTCGGGCGTACCGCCTTTGATCTGCGTGCCGACGATCTTCGGAATCAAGAATGCGCCGTAGGCGGCGATGGCTGAGGTCCAACCCAAAACTGGGCCCGCTTGCTCTTTGCTAAAGATCATCGGGATCATGCGGAAGGTGGAACCGTTTCCAATTCCCGTTGTCGCGAACAAAAGAATGAAGATCAACAAGAACGGGATGAAGTACTGCTCTGGAGTCAAAGATTGACTAGCGAGTGAGACGTAGTAACCCGCACCGATGGTTGCGGCGATCATGACGATTGTGTCCCAATGTGTTACGCGTGCGCCGCCGAGCTTGTCGGATAGCCATCCTCCGACGGGGCGAATGAGAGCGCCGACACCTGCGCCGATCCATATGTAAGATGATGACATTGGCGCTGCGGGGTTGATGATGGATTCAGCAAGCGCACCTCCATCTGGTCCTACGCGGATGACGCCGAAGACATCGTCAATGAGTTTCGGGAAGGCGTTTGCGTAGCCAATGAATGACCCAAACGTCATGGTATATAGCCAAGTCATGATCCAGTTGTGTTTGTTGTTGAAGATCGCGAACTGGTTCTTGAGATTTGCCTTGGTTTCCCTGGGAGTAAGGAATCGCATCGCGGCGAGGGTTATGGTGGCTGCGATGATTACGATGATGAAGACCTTGAGAATGACAGGGAATCCGCCCCAAGGGGTCAAGAGCAAGACGATTGCGACGGTCGCACCGATATAGCCGAGCAGCATCAACCAGAGGTACTTTCCAATGGCCACGGGAGTTGGGCCGCACTTGTGCTGGGGAAGGTTGTTCATGCCGAGTAGCGCGAGGATCGCGAAAAACGCCAGGACTGGGACCCAAACAAGCCCTGCGTTTTGAATCCAAACGCTTTTTGCGGCGTCGCCAGCGCCGATTATGTGCGGGTCGCCGCCGAATGAGCCAAAGGCGCCGAACGTGATAATCCACGGAAGAAGGAACTGCATGACGCTAACGCCGGCGTTTCCGAGACCGGCGTTGAGACCCAGCGATAAGCCCTGGATTTTCTTGGGGAAAAAGAAGCTGATGTTGGACATCGAAGACGAGAACGCCCCACCGCCAACTCCGGAGAGAGCCGCGAGAATGATCAGCGTCAGGAATGGCGTATCTGGATTCTGAAGTGCGATGCCGGCACCGATCGCGGGGAGGATTAGCAGCATCGTCGTCATGAACTTGACGTTGCGCCCACCGCAGATGGCGATCATGAACGAATTCGGAATCCTTAGCGTCGCGCCTGCTAGACCTGCGACGGCGGGTAGGTTGAACATGAGAGCGCGATAGGAATCGCCTTCATGTGGCTGCCCGCTGTTTAGGAAGGTGAAGTTGAACAGATCCGGGTTGGCAAAGTGCAACTTCTGGATGAACTTTGCGAGCATTCCCCAATAGAGCCAAACGGAGAAGGCACAGAGTAGGTTGGGGATGGAGATACACAAGTTGCGAGTTGCGATCGCCTTGCCTGACTCAGCCCATTCTTGTGGGTTGTCGGGATCCCAATGTGTTAGTTTGCTCATGATACGATCGATCCTCTTGACTGCTTATTTAGTGCGTTGGCTCCGAGTGGGTCGGGAGTATCTCGCCCTCGAACAGTTCTGGTTCCTTCTCAGCGTCGATGCGTAGCAGGTGATCAAGCGAGAACGGTCCGGAACCCCGCCAGACAAACAATGCCAGCGAGAAGAATACGAGGGCTGTAAACTGGAAGTTGACGTTCGCACCGAGCAAGCTTCCAGCGTCGGAGGTGGAACCGATCAGTGTCATGACCACCGCTCCGAGAAGGATCAGCCCGTTCGCACCGGCTGCCACGCGCGTTACGAATCCAAGTGCCAGACTTGCACCGCCGACGACGTGCGCGAACACGACGGACCAAGCGATCATCGTTTGTCCTTCGCCAAGGTCGGTTCCGAGGGTTCCCTCTAGTTCGGCCATGTTCATGATGAAATAGATGCCTTTGATGACCAATGCGAATCCGAGATAGACTCGGAGGGCGTCCATGGGGCGAACGTGCTTGAGACCGGGGATGAGATCGTGAATCGGTGCGCGATCCTTCATGGCAGCCCTGCGTTCACCGACGGCTCGGTTGAATTCTTTCGCAGCCTCCGCTTCGGCAGCTGGGCTGAAACGGACAAAGTAGGTGAAAAACGAGCAGAAAAATACGCCGAATCCCAGAATCAGGAACGCTTGGGGGTAGCTGATGCTCTCAGCACGGACTAGGAATCCCGCTCCTACCGCCCCCATATTGCCGCCCGCTCCGACAATTCCCGCGACCGATCCGAGGGCCTTCTTGTTGATGAAGGGCACCACAGAGTAGGTTGCGCCTTCCGACATTTGGACAAAGAGGCTGAAGACGATCATGGCTGGAATCGCGAGTGCGATCACGCGCATCTGCGAGAAGAAGATCAAGGCGATGCCCTCAGCAGCAAGTGCATAGAAAAGCCACTTCACGCGACCTTTCAGGCCGCCCTTTTCGACGAACTTGTCGCTGATGTATCCACCCAAGGTACGGGCGTAGATGTTCATCAGACCAAAGAGACCAGCGACGAGTCCGGCTGTCTTGAGACCCAAATCGAAATGGTCCATATAGTAGAT
>JAJDDZ010000297.1 GCA_029260025.1 Phycisphaerae bacterium
TGCCGTGCATCTAACGGCGGACAACTGATCGGAAGATCTTGGGGCCGAATGGCGTCGCCGTGACAGACGACCATCGCCCGCTCCATCGCGTTGGCCAGCTCTCGAACGTTGCCGGGCCAAACGTGTCTGGACAGGATGTCCATCGTGGAGGAACTGATTTCCGGGTTTGGGCGATTCATCGATTGGGCAAGGCGCTCTACGAACGCTCGGGCGAGGATCGGGATGTCCTCCGGGCGCGCGCGAAGCGGCGGCAGTTCGATCTGAAAGACATTCAGCCTGTAGTAAAGGTCGTCGCGAAAGTGCTGCTGCTGGACCTGGGCCGCGAGATCCTTGTTTGTGGCGGCGACTGTCCGAAAATCCGTTGCAACCGGTTTCGCCCCGCCCATTCGCGTAACCTGTTTGTCTTCCAGGACGCGGAGCAACTCGACCTGGCTTTTCTGGGTGATTTCGGCGATCTCGTCAAGGAAGAGCGTTCCTCCGTCGGCGAGTTCGAACTTCCCCTTGTGTCGAAATTGCGCGCCGGTAAACGCCCCGCGCTCGTGGCCGAACAGCTCGCTTTCGAGCGTGCCCTCCGGCAGCGCCCCACAATTCACCACGACTAACGGCATGTATGCTCGCGGACTGTTCGCATGAATGGCACGAGCGACAAGCTCCTTGCCGGTTCCCGACTCACCGGTGATGAGCACGGTGGCCTCAGTGGGGGCGACAGTGTCAATCAGCTTGATGACCCTTTGAATCGCAGGACTCTCGCCGAGAATCGGGGCGGGCTGAACGACGCTTGCGAGGTGACTCTTGAGCTTGAGGTTCTCGCGAACTAACTTGCGCTGCTGAGCGGTGTTGCGAATCAGGTGGCTGAGGCGTTCTGGATCAAATGGTTTCGTGACATAGTCCAACGCCCCTTCCTTCAACGCTTGAATCGCCGTCTCCACGGAGGCGAACGCGGTCATGATGATGACGGTCGTGTCCGGAGATGCTCGGAGGATTCGCCGCTGGAGCTCAAGCCCATCCATACCCGGCATTTTGATGTCAACGAGCGCCAGATCCCAACGTTTCTCTTTGAAGAGCCTGAGCGCCTCTTTGGCGTCGGCGGCACCCTGCACAACGTGCCCGTCTTCTTCGAACCAGTTTTTCAACGAGTTCCGTACGATGCTTTCGTCGTCAACGACAATGATGCGTAGTGATTGTGTTAGTTCCATGAAGAAGCTACCGTTCCATTTCTCCGTGGGCGGCAACGATATCATTTGACGCGGCGTCGGGCGTCGTGCCTTTAACCGGCAACTCGATCGTAAAGGTCGTACCGCCGCCGGCGGTCGACTTGAAACGCACCTGCCCGCCGTGATCTTGAATAATGTTGTACATGACTGACAGCCCGAGTCCCGTCCCCTTACCTACATCTTTGGTTGTAAAAAACGGTTCAAAGATCTTCGACCCCACGTCCTCGGGGATGCCGATCCCGGTATCGCTGATTTCGATGCGGGCCTGATATGCGCTCGCATCGGCGATTGTGCGAATGGTCAATGTGCCACCGTCGGTCATAGCCTCAAGGGCGTTCATGATGACGGCCAGCGCCGCCTGCTCAATCTGTGAGGCGTCACAGGCGATATTCGGGAGGTGCGGATCAAGTTCGAGTACGACGGCGATTCCGTGCAGATCGGCTTGATGTCGCACGAGGCTGACCGCGCGCTGGATAATGGTGTTGACCTCTTCTGGTGCCATGCTCGTACCCTTCCTCCGAGAGAACAAGAGCAAGCTGCGTACCAGCTCGCCGCAACGGGCCACCTCTTGTTCCATTGTCGCCAACGTCTCCTTGACCTCATCAACATCTCGCCGCTCTGCTGATGCGCCAAGCTGCAACAGCTTCGGGAGACGGCGGCGCATCAACTTTGCGTACACTAACACGCCAGCGAGAGGATTGTTGATCTCATGCGCAACCACGGCGGCGAGCTTCCCAAGAGATGCCATTTTCGCCGCGAAAATCATCTGATCGTGGGTTCGCGCGAGTTCATCGGTCTTCTGCTCGACGCGTCTTTCCAACGTATGCCCCCATTCCTCAAGCTCCTGATACGCAATCTGCAGGCGCTCGGCCATTACGTTGAATGACGCCGCAAGTTCGCCAAGCTCGGTTGGCGAATCGACTTCGATTCGATGCTGGAGCTGCCCGTTGGCGAGCTTGCGCGTTCCGTCGGTCAGAGAGCGGATGTTCTTCTGCATTACGCGCCAGACCAGCCACCCGACCAATGAGCTGATGATCAGAATCGTAATCACAAACAGTACTGCGATCTGCGTGCGGGCACCCGCGATATCGTCCTCGATGCTTGCGGTGGAGAGTTCGAGATCCAAAACGCCCAGCACTCTTTGCTCCGCCGGATGGGAGTGGCAGCTTGCGGTCGAGCAACTGGGCGCGTTCCAAATGGGGACTCCAAGTCCCAGCGCCCTTTTGCCATTGACGGTGGGATAAATCTCTGGTCCCGAGCGTGTGTCTTCGGTCAACTCGGACAAGCTCGCACGATGGCATCCCGTGCATGGCTGTTCGCTCATACTCATGACCTTCCCGATCTCGGCTGGATTGCTGGAATGCCGTATTTCGCCTTTGGCGTTAACGATCCGCAGCTCCAAGACTCTTTCCTGTCGGCCGATGCTTTCGATGATCCCCCTGAGATGAGTTTGATCGTTGGCGAGCATCGACGAATGCATACTTGTCAGTACCGTCTCGCCTGTTTCCGTCGCACTTCGCTCAAGCATCGACACAAGATGACGACGCTGAAGGTGCAATGCGAGCCACCCACTGGCACCCAGCGATACAATGAGCGCGACGCTGATGATGCCAACCAGGCGCCAAACTACGGAGCGATAGGCCGTGCCTACGATTCGGGCAAGGCCTCCCAGAACTCGGTCATTGCCGGTCCCATCGCGATCAGATAGGTTGGAACCTTTCATTGGAAACCTGTTCTTCCGGAGCGAGCAAGCCAGCCGGCGCTACGCTCGAAGCATTTGGCAATGATCCCGCCTGTTGATCCATTTCTGCCCGCCAGCGCCGAGACCGCAGCGACGCGTCGTGGTCTTCCTCGAACACCGGTAGATGTTTCGCCGCGAGATAAAAGACCTTGATACCGATGGTGACGAGCATCGCTGTGACCGCGAATTCCGTCCACGCGGGGATATAGGTCTTCCCTGCCGTCATCTCGAACCCGGTGACGCTGACGTTGAGTCTTCCGACCACAAACCCGATCACCGCAAGCTGTCCGGTGTGGTACAGCCACTTCGTGTTTCTTCGGATGCGACCCATCGAAAAAAGAACCATTGGGATAGCCGCGCCGAGAAGGATTTCTGCCAGGAAAAAGAGCCCCGCCGGGTTCAGCGGCCAAAGCTGTGTGATGACGCCGCGTACGACCAGGTCTCCAACCCGAAGAACCAGATAGACTCCGAGTAGTGCGGCCGCGATCCGGGCGACGCCATCCAAGACATCGGCCTCGACGCATCGTCCGAACGCCCTAGCGCTCAGGTTGGACTCCACGATGGTCATGGCGCAACCCACCGCCATCGCGGAGACGAAGAAATGCAGCGGGAGCAGCGGCGAGTACCACAGTGCGTGAAGCCGTCCGGGCACGAGTAGAAACAGACTACCCAGTGATGACTGGTGCAACATCGACAAAAGCACGGCCGCCAAAGTCAGTGGCAATATGATCATGTGTATTCTTCGGTTAGCGCGCAACCACCTCAATCGTTCAAACACCAACGACGAAACCTCAAGTGTCAGGACAATCGTATAGAGGGTGACGCACCACGAGACCTCAAACATCACTGAGTGATGGTTCCACATGACCAGGGGATGCCACAATCGCCAGGGGTGTCCGAGGTCGAAAAGCAAACCACCAACGACCATCAAGTAGCCAACGAACGCCGCGAGGACAGCCGGTCTTGCGATCGGTCGATACTTTTCGAGACGGAAAATGTAGACGATCGCGCTGATCGTGAAACCGCCAGCCGCTAGCCCCACTCCACAGACAACGTCGAAACCCACCCAAAGACCCCACGGAAAGTCATCGCTTAGATTCGTGCTGGCGCCCAACCCGCGCGTGAAACGCACGTAGGTCGCGTACAAGCCCGCGACAACGCAGAGCCATCCGATCATTCGCCAGGGTTGGTCCAGCAGTCTCTTGGCCGCAATCATGATGCTCCCCCTTCCGTTGGTTCGCGTGTTTCGGTCGTCGTGACATCCCCAAGTTTCATGCGGCGCTGAATGATCCAGTTTACCCCAACAAGCCCTGCTCCCACGACCGCGACGGCTGCCGGAATCTGTGACAGCACGAACCACGTTCGATGGGGGAGCGGTCCGTCGGGGATATTTGGATTCAGCGCATCCATCACCCCCTGCGGTCCGATGATGAGCACGCAAGTTCCGCCAGCCTCTTTTTCGCCGTAGACGTGGCGCGCGTACGCGTCGGGGGCCGAGTCAATTCGTTGCCACGCTTCGGCGATGAGCGCCGACCGCTCGCCGAATTTGGTGGCACCGGTGGGACACGCCTCCGCGCAGGCGGTTGATTTGCCTTCAGCTACGCGCTCGCGGCACATCTGACACTTTCGCACTCTGGGCGTCATCGAGTCCCACTCGTAACGAGGAATGTTGAACGGGCAAGCGACCATGCAGTACCGACAGCCGATGCACTTGTCGAAGTCGTAGACCACCGGTCCGAGGTCAGTCTTCTTTAGCGCGCCGACGGGGCAGGCGGACGCGCAGCTTGGGTCAACGCAGTGCATGCACATCCGCCGCAGGTACCATTCCTCATCCTCGTCGATCTCCTCCAGCACGGTGAACCGCCGATCCGAAAGGCGATCCTCGTCCGAATCCGGGAGTTCGTTTTCGCTCGTACAGGCGTACACACAGGCTTTGCAGCCCACGCACTCGTTCGCGTCGAACAGGATCGCATTCATTTTCTCTTACCGCCTTTCGTGTCAACCGTGATGCGTTGGTTTGGTCAGCATGAATTCTTCGACCAAGCAGCACCACTGTTGGTGATCAAGCTGCTCCGCCACATCCTCAACGGGTTCGCCACCATCCTGAATAACACTTCCACTTGCCAGCATCATGCGGTGCTGGAACCTCGCCAACGTGTCCTCCATCCATCGAACCGCGAGCGTTCCGCGAAGGAGATTTGGGAGCTCCTTGAAGAGTTCTGGGGACCGGATCTTGTAGAGCCACCCTTGAGCATAGGAATCTTCGTGGACAAGCCGTGGGTTCCGCTTGAGTTCGGGATTGACCTCCACTACTTCGCCGGTGATCGGCGCCAGGAGTCGCGCTACGTCTCCGTTGCGGCGGATCGCGACGAAGTCCTTGCCCTGGCGGAGATTCGTTCCGACGGCGGGAAGTTCAACTTGCGCGCTCTTGCCCAAAAGCCGCCGGCCAAAGTCGTCCAGACCCACATAAGCCTCTTCCGGACTGACCCAATGCGCCCACGCATGGCCCTGGTGGTAGTAGAGCGGCGGGGGCAGACGAATTCCGGCGACCGCTTGCGGCGAGGCTTCCTCAAGAGCACGCTGCAGCGTTTCGCCGACGTGACTAAGTCCTTCGTTTCGTCTTCGCTGACGGAAGTAGTCAATCAGAATCAACGTGCCGAGCGTTAGTACAACAAGAATGACTGTCATAGCACACCTCCTTTTCAAAGTTCGCCAATGTTCTGCAAGGCGTAACTCTGTATTTGCATCCGCCGTACCGGATGTTGGTGTGCCATCGGAATGCGACCCGAAATGATATAAGTCCTTTCCCAAGCCAATGTTAGAGGTGCCACGGCGTCGGCACTCATTTGAGAGACGCCGGACGCGATTGTAGAAATCTTCGGCGCGCAAGCGCCCTGCACCCTCCCAATGCGTTGTAAACCTCTGCGTTCGATAAGTTTGCGCGTGTGTGGGTTTTTTCAGCGCGAGATGCCGATCTTTTCGACAGATCGTGACGTCAAGGGACCACTGTAGGGGGGGCTGTCGCCCGCCGGGCACGGTGGAAATGTCCCCACGCGGCGTGGTTGTTCTCACGGGGATGGATCGGTCACATGTCATCGGAGCGCGTCGTAGCTTTCGTAAGTTGTGGTTCACCTCGAGGTGGCGAGGCGAGAAGTAGTGGAAACACGATATCGCTCGCGCAACAGGGCACCCATACGGCAAGGAACAAGAAAACCATGATGATCGACCCCATTCCAAGGCTCAGGCCGGTCCCGAGCGCCATGGTCATGTGGAAGAGAGAGGCCCAAGTACTCAGCAGCACATGTCCCGCGTGTGGCAGCGCAGTCGTTGGTCGAACGTACGCCAGGGCGATCCCGCCAATTGCCAGAGGGTTGACCAACCACCACTTCTCGATGAACCCCAAATGAACACCGCGGTTGGGAAGGTCAAGCATCCATTCACCGAGATAGGGGATGAGCGAGTCACTCAATGTTGCGATCCCGACCGACCCGATGTATCCGATTGCTGCCACAGACAGGACACTCGGTCTTCTGCTATGCATCCTGAACATCGACGCCGTCGTCAAAGCGCTCAACACTATGTGCGTTGGATGAAGGATCCAGAAGAGTTGCCCTGACACGGACCTCGGTACATCGAGCGATACGAGAGCGATCGCTATCGCCACTCCGCTGAGCGCGCCAGCGAACGTGAATGGGGCGTGGCCTCGTAGTTCACCGGAAATCCCGAGCGCGACTCTGCTTGATCCTCTTTTCGATGTTCTCATCGCCGATCCTCATTGCGCGACTTAAGCGCGTGTCGCTTTGCGTATGGCCTGTCAGTCTCCCGGTACGAGCACTGCGATCTTTGGCGTCCCGCTGACAGGACGATGGTGACGACCGGCGATCCTGTTCGGAACGGGAACGTCACTCGGTCGTGAAATCCCGCTCCACGCTCTTGACGGTCAGCACCGGACACGGAGCATGCTGAACGACACGCTCGGCCGTGCTGCCGATTAGGAGATGTCGCAAGCCAGTCAGACCATGTGTCGTAAGAATGATCAGGTCAATTCCCACGCGCCCGGCGTATTCGCATACCTGGGACCACGGATGTCCGCCAAGCACTTCGCAGGCAACTGGTGAAGCACTGCCGAGATGCTCGTCAGCCACTTGTCGCAGCCGCGTGTGAGCGCCCGCCAGGAGAGAATCAAGCACGCCCTGATCCGATACGGTCAACTCGAACCCCGGGGGTAGCATGTCCGGGTTAGGTAGTGGGGCGCACACGTGGATGAGATGCACGTCAGAATCAAAAGTGTCGCGATAACTGCGGACGAAGTCGCCGGCCTTCAGGGACAAATCCGAAAAATCGGTCGGCCATAGGATTTTTTTTGGTCTGATGTTCATCCTGGATCCTCCTTTTCAGAGTCTTTTTTTCACGTCACTCATTCCATCATCCGGTTGTGTGCTAAGAAACCACGGGCACCTCACTGTTTGCGGAAGGCCGAACGGTTAGAGGAGCCGTCGGTCCCTTCTGGGCATCACGCCACAACCGACCAACGGGAGCATTCGCCGTGCCATAGGTTCCTCTGTCGCTTGCCTGCGATGGTAAGCTCGATTGCCGCGCGACCAGATACTTCCGGCGCGATGCGCCGACGCGAAGCCGGACAGGTTGGCACATGACCAGCGTCTGCGGAC
>JAJDDZ010000298.1 GCA_029260025.1 Phycisphaerae bacterium
TCGGCGACCCGAACGCCGCGATGGGCGGAATTCTTGCCTGCAGCTTCGACATAAACGCCGAATTCGCCGAAGCAGTGATGAATACCTACGCCCGATGGGGCAAAGACGCTGGAGCTGGCGGGTTCTTCGCCGAGGTCTGGGTCGCGCCGGAATTCAGCGATGAAGCGATTAAGATCATCAGAGAATCCAAGAAATGGGGCGAGCGCGTTCGACTGCTGAGCGTTGGCGATATGAGCGTAGCCTCGAGTCAGGAAGAAGTCGAATACAAAACAATCAGCGGCGGACTACTCAAGCAAACTCGCGACAACGTCGGCCTGAAGGAAGAAGATTGGAAAGTCGCCACCAAGCGTCAACCAACAGAAAAGGAACTCAGCGACCTCCGCCTCGCTTGGCTCATCGCCAAACACACCAAGAGCAACGCGATCTCCGTCTGCAAGGATGGCATGCTAATCGGCAACGGCGCGGGCCAGATGTCGCGTGTGATGAGTTGCCGAATTGCGACTTGGCTCGCCAAGGAAAACGGTCACGAGGCGAAGCTCGCCGGATCAGTCGCCGCCTCAGATGCGTTTTTCCCCTTTAGCGACGGCCCATCGATCTTGATGGATGCTGGGATAACCGCCATCATACAACCCGGCGGGTCCAAGCGAGACGAAAACACGATCGAAGCGTGCGACGAGCGAGACGTGGCAATGATCTTCACCGGCACGAGGCATTTCAAACATTAAGGCGACCGACCCGTGAAGCTCTATACAAAAAAAGGCGACGATGGAACAACCGGATTAATCGGCAACGTCCGCGTTCCAAAAAACGACGCAAGGGTCTCAGCCTACGGCGCAGTCGATGAAACCAACGCAGCCATCGGTCTCGCCCTGGCGTCAATCACCGACCACGAGATCCACAAGGAAATCGCAAGTCAGCTGAGTCAGCTGCAGGCTGACTTGTTCGTAGTCGGAGCGGAACTCGCAACCCCCGAAGGCACAACGGCAAGCCTGGAAATCTCCGCTAACGATATCGCAAGACTGGAGGATTGGATCGACGAGGCGGCAAACGCAGTTCCCGAGCTAAAAACTTTCATCCTACCCGGCGGCTGCCCGCTAGCTGCGTCGCTGCATTTCGCAAGAGGCGTCTGCCGCCGCTCCGAACGAGACTTGGTAACACTAATGGAGACCGAAGAAGTCGGAGAGAACGTCCTGCTCTATCTCAATCGCCTCGCCGACCTTCTGTTCGCGCTTGCGCGCGATGCGAATGCTCAAGCCGGCGTAACCGATATTCCGTGGAACCCTTCGAAGTCTTGAATCATACTCTTATGAGCGAACAACCCGCATCGCCGAACACTCCAGAGGCTGGGACGTACCTTCCAGGTACGCAATCAAGACAAGACACCCCATGGCCACCCGCGACCGTGATTCGCATTCGGGAAACCGACAAGCTAACCCCACTCCATGTCGCCATGATTTGTCTCACGACGGCCGTTGTCGCCGGAGGTTGCTTACTACTCAGCGCACCTGAGTCCCAGCGGTTGGTTGACGGTGCACTCGCATGGAACGAGGAGTCACCCCTTCGAGCGGTCGTGCAACTGCTGTGCCTAAACTATAGCTCACCCACCCTTAATCCCGGCGACGTGAAGAACTACGTCATGGGTATCGGAGCAGGCGCAGCGATCCTCACGATCGTCGTCGGCGTTTTGTCCCGAACGCGTGGTGGCGACGATTCGACCGGTGGAGCGAATGGCGGGCGACCGAACAAACGGAAGCGACTTTCTTCGTTGGCTGTCGCGCAATTGCTGATCGCCATGTTCTTATTATGGTCGTTCGCAAGTAGCCGGTGGTCGCGTGCGCCGTCTCTTTCCGTAGGGGCGACTATGTTGTTATCGATTCAATTCTTGTGGTCGTTCGCGCTGGCAGCGGGATTGAATCACGCCGCCGCCCGCATCGCAACTCGAATCCTCGTCGGTGTTCTCGCGCTGACAGCTGCGATCGCGGTCTGGTATTACAACGTCCGAAACCCGGTGCTCTCTGCGAAGTTCCCCTTCGGAAATCCGATCTTTCTGGCGACCTGCCTCTTAGCCGGGTTGATTCCTGGAGTTGTATACCTCGGAGCTACCCTGCGATCTGCGGTTCATCATATAACGCGGCAGAAATTGATCGCGATCGTAGCCTTAATTCTTTCGTTGGGGTTCTGTCTTGCGGCATTTCGTCTGACCGGTTCGAGGGGTCCGATGGTCGGGCTTCTTTTCGGGATCCTTGCTGTCGTGTTCTTCTCGTTGCGCGGATGGCGAAAGTGGATACCCCTCGTGCTCGGTGCCGGCATCTCACTGGCTGGTTGGGCGTATCTTACGCAGCAAGCCGATGCATTCTCGCCGACGGGTCGTAGCGCGACGATTCGCTTTCGCTTCGCCGGGTGGCAGAATGCTTGGAAAATGTTCAAGGAAAAACCGATAACCGGACACGGTCAAGGTGGATTCGTCTTAACCGGCGACACGCTCATCGGCGAAAAAGTCCTTGACGATCCGCTCCCGTTTGTCGCGCGACTCACGCACGTTCACAACGAATGGCTAGAGACACTTTGCGACCTCGGTGTCGTCGGATTCCTTTTCATCGTCGCGGCTCTCTCGCTCACTGTCCACGCAGGGGTACAGCGAATTCGATCAGGGAGCACCGATCGAACCGTTGTTGCGCTCGTGGGGGTGATGAGTGCACTCGTGGCGATTATCGTTGCTGAAGGCTTTGGCGTTGGGCTTCGCGTCACGGGCGTTCCAACGATCTTCTTTACGCTCTTGGGTCTGACCTGGGCCCTATCTTCATCTCCCGAGTGGTCAGTCGTTGAGACTTGCTCTCGAACATCGCGCAGGCGCATGATCTTTGGTGTTGTCGGCGGTATGTGCGGCCTTGTTACTATCGCCGCGACGCAGCAGGATTTTGGCGCCGCCCGAAGCGCGTTTCGTGCAGGAGAGCTTGTCGCAGAGGGCAAAATGATTGAAGGGGCAGTCCTTGCTGATCAAGGGGTCCTAAGACTCAACCCAGTTCGCGTGCTCAGCAACCTTGCCCGTCTTACTGAAGTGCATGTCATTCTCGCTGAGACTCATGTCGCGCGAGGGGTTGATCGGGACCGTCGATCGGTAGCGACTGACCCGCAGGATGATCGACTGGCGGCGCTTGCAGCCCGCGACTATCAGGTCGCGGTCGACCATTCGCTGATTGCAAGTGCTCACCTGAAGAAACTGGTTTCCCGTGCGCCAGAGTTCATGGGTACTGGACGCCTTGAGTTCCGCATCAACCTCGTTCGTGCTCAGAACGAGGTCGCTCGCGGCGACCTTGCCGCGAGCGACGCACTCTTGAAGAACGCCGCCACCGCGCTTGAACGAGACATGGCCCGACGCCCTTTTGAACCAGCCTTGGTGGCCGATTACTTGCGAGTGGCGCTCGATTGGATCACCGTCGAAGACGCTCTGGCCGTTCTATCACGGCCGTTGCGACACCATCGCATGGCGGACGCGTATGTTGGCGTTTTGCAGCACCTGAGCGGTTTGCCCGATATCGATGCTGCGATCTTAGCATTCGAGCAAGAGGCCAACGCTTCGCTCAGAGGCGCGACGAATGGCAACGTACATCGGTGGGCTCCCGAGGAGCTTCGTATTGTGGGGGCTATTCGTTTTCTTCGGCGAGACTTTGCTGGTGCGTTCGCCGCGCTTCGCAATGCGTCGAAAGCCTATGACGACTTGACTATCTCAGCTCCGCTCGGGTCGAGTGCGTGCTACTCGGAACTTGCAGATGTAGTATTCTATTCTGACATTCTTCATCCCGACATCGCAATTGAGAGTGCCAAACATGCGATCAAACTGGCGCCTCAATCTCAGCAAGGTCGTGCGCTACGTTTTGCGACTGAGCAACGTCTGATTCAATATCTCCTTGCCGGTGGTGATGAGCTTGCTGCTGTTTCTTTGCTCCGGTCGCACGCGCCGGCGAGTGCTTCCGAAACGGACGTGAAAGCGCAACACGGAAGTCGTCTGCGCAAACTGCTGGACACGATGCGATCTCAGTATCATGAAGCGCTGCGGATTAACGATCCGAAATCAACGATTGTCTTGGCGTATCGCCGCTTTCTTGCCCGCGGTCTGGAGCTGAACCCGACGGACGCTGGTCTTCATTACCTCGCTGCTGATCTCGCCGTTTTGGACAAAAATCCCTCGGTCGCAGCCCGAGCATTGGAGTCCGCTTTGCGACTTGGATTGCCACTGAACGACGCGGCTCGTTTTCTCGAAGCTGCGGTCAAGGTTCTGCCCGACAGCGACGAGTTAAAGTCGCTCAAGGAACGGGTCGCCGCCGCACAGTATGATGCAAACGGCGAAAGCAGTCCGCCTCGCCAAGGTAGCGTCCAAC
>JAJDDZ010000299.1 GCA_029260025.1 Phycisphaerae bacterium
GAGAACGAGCTTTCCCAGAGATGGCTCGTACGTTTGATTGAGGGGCCCAACCCGCTTCAAGAGCGGTTAACCATGTTTTGGCACGATCGGTTTGCCGCTTCGCGTCGTGTCCTAAGTGGCCGGGATCGTAGCGCGGGCATGACACATCTAAACATGCTGCGCGATAATGCACTTGGCAACTATCGAACCTTCTTGCAGGAGCTAACGATTGACCCGCTCATGCTTATTTGGCTCGATGGTGCGAATAGCCCCAAGAGCAATCCGAATGAAAACTTCGCCCGTGAGTTTTGGGAGTTATTCACGCTTGGTCGTGACAATGTCTACACGGAAGCAGATATCAAGGAAAGCGCGCGTGCATTCACCGGGATCACCTTGCTGAGAGAAAGCGAAACCCCCACACGTCCAATCTTCGACATCGTAAATCACGATGAAACGATCAAAACGGTTTTTCCAAGTCGTGCGAATCCGAGTAATCATGACTATATTGGCATCATCGATCTTACGCTCGCACAAGAGGAAGCTGCACGGTACGTCGCGAGGAACCTCTTCATCTTTTTCGTTCATGACCACCCATCGGATGCCGTTATCAACGATCTTGCTCAAGAATTCGTGCAGTTAGATTTTGAAATCGAACCATTGGTGCGGCGAATTCTAACATCGAACGCAATGTTCTCATCCGCAGCTCGCAGTGACCAAATCCGATCACCTGTTGAGCATGTCGTAGGCGTCGCACGTACGTTGGACATGCATATTCAGAGCGAGGATTCGCAGGGATCTCGTATGCATAGGCTGATGATTGACCTTCGCGGTAGCGGGCACGAGCTCCTCAATCCTCCTGGCGTGCAAGGTTGGGGGGAGGGCGTCTATTGGCTGGAAGACCAATGGGTGATCAATCGTGTGCGTGCATTGGGTAATGCCATGGAATACGGTCCAGATTTCACATCAGGTCTACCCTACCATCTCTTGCCGCAGGCTGAAACTTGGGATCAGCGCGAAGCGAGGCGCGAAATCGTGGAGGCTGTCGCCGAGGTGTTTCACTTAGACCTAACGGAAGAGGAGATCGCAATCTACATTGAAGTGTTAGATCAAAATGGCTGGAGGGCGTTACATCTGGAAGAACCCGACCGGCGTCCAAGGCATGTCGGGGAGATGATCCGCCTCATGGCGATGGACGAGCGTGTGATCGCAGGCTAAGCGGACTGTAGTGTGAAGACTAGGGTGGAAGTTAAATCGTTCGACGAACTGATAAACAAAACCAGAACGTCAGCGAATGCAAACTGAGGGGATTATCAATGAATGGTTGTCGCGAGCATCATCAAGTCAATCGGCGTAGTTTCATGAGACGTGTGGGGCTGGGGCTTGGTGCATTGTCGATTGGCGACCCCTTGCGTGGGTTGGTCGCCAAGACGTTCGCCCAATCGTCGGGCGGCACGGGTAATCTGCTTGTGTTGTGTCAGTTGGACGGAGGAATGGATGCTCTTAGCTTCCTCGCGCCGATTAGTAACTCAGTCTACCAGAGCAAGAGGCCAGTACTCGCCCTGACCCAATCAAGGGTGGATCTACTTCCGGGTCGAACAGACCTCGGGATCAATTCGATGTTGCCATTCTTTTCCAATTTGTATCAGCAAGGTGAATTGGGTGTGATTCAACAGGTCGGGTACCCCGACGCAAACGGATCGCATTTTGAGAGTCAAGAGATTTTCGAGTTCGGAGTGAGAAACCTCGCGATAGGCTCTGGTACGTCAGCCCCGTGGTATGAGCGTCTTCGTAAGACCTATTTCGACGATCCGTTCGGCGTACTAGATACGCGGAGCATCGGTGACCCGAGTCGCTACGGTTACCCCGATTCGACCTACCGAGGCGCCGCTCAAGATGCTTTCGGACGCCTGGCAAGACTTCAAGAATCGCGAACGGCAACTGGCGACTCGGTTCGCAAAACATATGACAGAATAACCGTGCGCGGTGAAGAGTTGCGTTCTCGAACCGAGGGGTTCGAGTCGAGCGGCGATGGACGAGGCAATTTCTTCAGAGCTGCTTCTCTCGCTTCCGCGAAGCTAAATACGCAAGTCATCAAACTCAGTTTCGGAGGTTTTGATACGCACGGAAATCAGGATGATGCCCACGCACAACTGCTGCCAAACCTAAACAACGAGTTCTCTCAGTTTGTCACCGACCTGAAGGAAATAGAACTTTGGGATCGTACATGCGTACTTTTCTACACCGAGTTTGGCCGGCGAAACGAAGAAAACGGTAGTCCGGGGACCGACCACGGGCACGGCGGACACATGATGCTCGCCGGACCGGGCGTCAACGGCGGTCTTCACGGCCAGGAAGTTAGCACGGCTGACCTCAACGAAAAATCGTTGCCCTACTATGTTGATTTCCGTGCCGTCTTCGCTAGCGCCATTCGCGACTGGCTTGGTTTTGATCCCAAACCAATCTTCGAAGTCGATGGAAATACGTACGACACCAATGTCGGAAGTAGGCTCTTTTCATAGCGTTTCATTCTGGAAGAAATCACCTTATGAATAGGGCCTTCGGAGTCATTCTACCTCTGTTTTGTCTTCTTGTATTGTTCGATGCCAATTCAGTCGCCGAGGAAAATGCGCCAGATGGGTTCGAACTTTCAACCTACGCAAGAGGATTCGACGCGCCGATCGCTCTTGCGACAGCGCCCGACGGCCGCGTTTTCGTTGCCCAGAAAAATGGCAATGTCTTTGTCGTTGGAGAAGCGGGCGCGGAACCGGTTCTTTTCGTGTCAATCGGGGTTCATGATTTTTCAGAGTCTGGGCTTCTGGGGATGGCCCTGGGTCCAGACTTCGCTGAAAATGGCTATGTCTATTTCTTTGCGACCGTTTCCAATATCGAGCAGCAGATTCTCCGCTACACCGATCGGGACGGGATTGGCATTGACAAAAAAACCATTCGCCAAGGACTTCCCACAACCGGCCAAGTTCATAACGGCGGAGGGTTGCGCGTTGGACCAGACCGGATGCTCTATTTTTCCGTTGGTGATACGGGTCGCGGCGAGCTAAGTCAGCAGATCAACACTTTCGCCGGAAAGATTTGCCGAATTAACCTAGATGGTTCAACGCCAAGCGACAATCCGTTCACCACCCCGACCGGTACACCGCGGGCTGTCTTTGCGTCGGGGTTTAGAAACCCATTTCGTTTCTGTTTTGCATCCGACGGACGACTCTACGCGATGGATGTCGGGTCAGACGGTGAGAATCGCCGGGAAGAAATCAATCTCGTGCGGCGCGGGGGGAACGGCGGTTGGCCTCTAGTCGAAGGGTTCGGAGAGGCTGATGTCGAAAGCCTTATTCAACCGATCGTCGCGTACCGTGATGAAGGTTCTGCCATCGCTGGCTGCGTTCTATACGAGGCCTCGAGTTATCCCGACCAGTACCGGGGCGGCCTTTTTCATCTAGATTTTGTGAGCAACAAGTTGTTTTTCATCTCGCTCGACGGAGATTCACCGCCGGACCACACCGAGTTTTTCCAGGCAGATGGCGGTGCGACAGACCTGGCGGTCGGACCAGAAGGCGGTTTGCTCTATACGGAGATGTTTGCCGGGAATGTAAAGAGGTTGCGTTATCTCTTGTCAACAGAGTTCCAGAACGATCTACCCGGTGAACCTGAAAGCGAAAATCAATTGTCTGACCCACAACCATCCGTCAACATCTGCGGAAACGGCATCATGGCGGCACTTATCCCAATCATGATTGCTTGGCAGCCCGCTAGGAAACGCCGCCGAGGAACCTAGCACATTTCGAACCGGTCCCTCTCAACCTGATCCACCGGGTATCGTGCGTTCTGGTTTTGGATCATTGTTCGGAATAATTTGCGACTCGGGGCGAGAGGATACGAGCCTCGGACCACTTGCTTCCCAGTGATGCCTGCTTCGATTCATAAACCACTGCTATGTAACGGGTTATCCTCGAAGTGTTACTCTCGCCTAAACAAGGTAGGACGAGATAGGATGAGGCTGTGACACCCGATCTCCCGCAGCGATTTGCAGTCTGGGACGAGTTCACTTGCGGTAGCGTGGCCAACAGCACATGGCCAGGTATACTATTCGCTTGGTCAAACAAAGGGCGACACCCCATCCGAACCTTGTTCGCGAATACCTGTTGATCATGGCTAACCTGCTTGGTGGCTACTTGACTCTCACCACGATCCCCCGAGTAGGCATCTAGTCGCGTATTGAAGTATCCACGACCGATTATACGGCCTCATATCGTTGGAGCTAAAAGCGTTTCCAATGCTACCCAAGTCCTGGCATAGAGGCGTAAGAAGAGTTACGTTCTGTCGAATCCTCGTTCTTCAAGAACGGGATCTTCGGGGTGCAAAACCAGAAGCGGACGATTGAAGTGGAGCAATGAACGAAGAAGCCAAGTACACCTGTGATGCATGCGGAGAGGAAATAGTCGTCCCAATCGATTCATCAGCAGGTAACAATCAGGAGTACGTGGAAGACTGTCCTGTTTGCTGCAATCCGAACGTAATTCATCTTCAAATCTCTGAGGATGGCTTCGTAACGGTTTCGGCGGAGGTGGAATAAGATAATCTTCACGGATGGAAGATCTTCGAGCAGATTCTTGATGTTACCGTGACAAAGGGACTCGTCGTGGATGTGCAGTCCAGCCCGTCGATAGTGGCCGCTGGCGTGGGGATCGATCATACTTGGCGCTCACGAGCCACATGGACCAACAAAAGATGTGGTTTTATTGACAGAGGCAGATCACAGAGGCGACAATGCACCTTCTGAGTGGCTGCGAGAATCCTGTTTTGTCAGGAGAAGATGCGATGTACCGACGACCTCTATCGGACTCCACGTTTGAGATTACAATCAAGCTTCACGGATCGACCGCTGAAGCAAGCTCGGTTGGTGCCATCGGAACGACGCTTTTTTTGTTACTTCATAAAAGGAACGGAACACGTGCGATACAAACAACCTGGCTTTCTTTTCGTAATTGCTTTGAGTCTTGCCACGGGCTGTGCGGAGAAGGAAAGCGGTAGCGCGGCAACGCCGAGCGGCAACGCCGAGACGAATACCGAACCAAGACTCTCTAACGCTACGCCACCAACTGCGACCCCGGTTGCGGAAGTCACCGATCCTCTAAGTGATCCGTTGCGCGGAACAGTTAAGGAAACGCTGGACTCGGGTGGATATACTTACCTTCATGTTTCGGCAAGTGGTCGTGAGGTTTGGGCTGCGGCGAAGCAGTTTCCAGTTGCCGTTGGTGACGAGGTTGAGATCGCCGGCTTGCAGCTCATGCGTAACTTTCAGAGTAAGACGTTGGGTAGAGTTTTCGAGGAAATCCAGTTCGTAGGTTCAGCCAAGGTAATCAGCGGTAGTGCTACGGCGGACAGCGCCAAAGCGCGACCAACAGCTTCGGGCTTACCGCCCGGTCACCCACCTACCAAGGTGGATGCCGCGCCAGCGAACAAGTCCAACAAGTCTTTGAAACCGAAAGCAGGGCCGGTAGAGAAACTCGCAGACGGTGTGACCGTGGCGGAGCTGTTCGCCAAGAAGGCAGAGCTTGCTGGAAAGATCGTCAAGTTTCGAGGTCGGGTGGTGAAGACCAACCGCCAGATTATGGGTTCAAACTGGCTGCACATTCAGGACGGTACTGGCGAGACTGGTACGAACGACATTACCGTGACATCGAAAAAGGATTTCGCCGCAGTCGGTAGCGTCGTGGTCATCGAGGGAACTCTCGGCGTCGATAGGGATTTCGGTTCCGGTTATGCGTACGCTGTGATCGTCGAAGATGCAACCGTTGTAGCTGATGCCATTCAACCCAAAGATTAGGGGGCATGCTCTAGTAACCGTGAAGGAGGAATCCGCGCTCGGTGTCAAGTCGGACAGCCTTTCGTAGTCAGCCCGGACCGGACGTTCAACGTAGCTCTTCAGCCATCTGCAGGGCCTCCCCCTGGAGTAGCGGCGTTGCACCGAAGTATAGAGAAAATCGGAATCGTCCGAGCAAGATCTCAGCAAGCGATTTGCCTTGAAATAAGTTCGAATCGACAAGCCCGCCCATCTTAGTCCTCCAATCCCGTAAATCCTTGCGGCTCTGTTTCCGTCGCATATATCGCTGGCTGAGCAAGGTGGGTGCCTACGACCCCTGTGATTGACAGAGGAAACCGAATAGCACCACTGCCAACATACCAGCCAGAACTGCCATTGTGATTTTTGCCCAGCTCCAAGGTCGATCGCCTTGGACTTTGCCTGTACTGGCGTTCACGACGACTTGATAGGATTTCTTACCAGTCTTTATGTTACTGGGAGAAGAGAAACGGCG
>JAJDDZ010000300.1 GCA_029260025.1 Phycisphaerae bacterium
ACTCTTGGACGTTGTTGGGCAGGACGAAGACAAGGACGCGACCGCACTGGACGGTTTGCTACCTGACGTGGAGCTTAAGGAAGCTTCTGAAGTCGCGATCCGCTCTCGCCTGGACTACATCACGAGCGCGGACCGGCTGGACGACACGCGTCGCGGCGTGTCGGTTGCGAAGAATGCGATTCTTCCTGACCTCGATGCGAATCTGAGTGCGACGGTGGGATCCGATCCGGACCGTTTCAACTCCGCGTCGTTTAACCTTGAACGGACGACTTGGCGCGGGGCATTTGAATTGCGTATGGATGATCGCAAGCGGGAGCGCAATGCGTACCGTGAATCGTTGATTGGTGTTCGACGTGCGCAGCGCGATCACGACACGGCTGGCGATCAGGTTTTGGCGGACGTTCGGCGGGCGATGCGTCGCGTTCGCCAACAGGAAAACCTTCGCAACATTCAACGACTTCAGGTGAGCGAGAACATTCTTCGCGCTGAGGCTGCCCTTGCGCAGTTTGACCTTGGGATGTCCACGAACCAAGACGTAGTTGATGCTGAGGACGAGCTGCTTGCGGCGCGCAACGACCTTGCGGCGGCGATTTCGTCTTATCGGATTGCGATTCTTGAGTTTCGTCGCGACACGGGCACGTTGCGCGTTGGTGACGAAGGGCAGTGGGTTAGCTCTTCTGAACAAACGACTACGCCCGGGATAGCGCCGACTGGGCCCTAGCACACGGGGTACGAATTCCTCGCGACTGTAAACCTCTCGATCAGGGTTTCGCCGACAACTTTTGACGCGTGCCGGGTGCTTTGTTTTTGGGCGAACAATGAGTTATACTTGTCGTACTTCAGTGCTTCGCCGTTGTGTGCGCCGATGATTGATCATGCCGGGCGCGTAGCGACTGGTTCGCACGTCGCGGACGAAGCATTTACGCCTGAACGGAACGCAGGGTCATGACCACACTATCCACCGGAACGAAACTCAATCCATCTCAAACAGCTCTCGCTCGTAAAGGCGCGACATCTACCTCGAAAAGGTTCGCCCTTCCCGCGATCGGCGTGGTGGCCTTTCTGTTTTTGGTTTGGGTTATCGGCGGGTTGACCGGGGGCGTTGATTCCAACGCCCCTTTGGACCGTATTCCCGTTGAGCCACACTCTTTCACGATCGCGCTGCAGCAAAAGGGTGAGCTGCAGGCGTCGCGCTCGACGGACATCAAGTGCGAGGTTGAAGGTCGCTCGACGATTATTAGTTTGATTGCGGAGGGAATGCCGGTGAATAAGGGCGACCTTCTTGTGGAACTGGCGAGTGATGAGATCGAGAATCGCATACGTCAAGAAGAACTGAAGGAAGCCAACGCGATCACGGTTTACGAGTCGGCGAAGACCGAGTTGGAGATTCAACGCGACAGGAATAAGAGCGATGTTCGAAAGGCGGGGTTGCAAATCGACTTGAAGCGCATTGATCTTGAAAAATATCAAAAGGGTGATTGGACTCAGAAATCCAAAGACGCCAACATCTCGATCGAACAGGCGGAAATGACGCTTGAACGGCGTAAGGAAGATTTCGAGGCGAAGGAAAAGCTGTTTAAGAAAAAATACACGACGAAAACGGATTTCGATGAGGCTGAGTTTAATTGGCAAAAAGCTACGTGGGATCTCGAGAAGGCCAAGCATGCATTAATGGTACTCACCGAGTATACGCACGTTGCTGACTCAATGAGACGCGAGTCGGATCTTGAAGAAGCGACGAAAGAGCGCGACCGGGTCGTGAAGAATGCTGAAGCCGAGGAGATTAAGAAGGTTCGCCAGCTTGCGGGCAAAAAGAAGGAACTCGACCTGATTCAGGAGCAGCTGACGAAGTTTCGTGCGCAAAAGGAAAAGTGTCGTATCTATTCACCAACACAGGGATTTGTAGTCTATTACTCGGGCGGTGGGCGGCGCAGGTTCATGAGTTCTGAGCAGCAGGTAAAAGAGGGTGCTCAGGTCATCGAGCGTCAGATCCTCATGCAACTACCGGATACTTCGGCCATGAAAGTCATCGTGCGAATTCACGAGGCGAAGACGAATCAGCTTGAACTTGGGCAAAAAGCTGTGATTACGGTCGAGGGGTATCCCGGCGAGCAGTTTACGGGCGAGGTTGCCAAGATCGCGGCTGTTGCTGATAGTCAGAGCAGTTGGTTGAACCCGGATCTTAAGGAATACGAAACCGAGATAACGCTGGATCATAGCGACGTCGCGCTCAAGCCGGGCGTAACCGCTCATGTGCAGATTCTTGTTGCTCGGGTGGAGGAGCAACTGGCGGTTCCGGTTCAGGCAATTTTCTCCAAGGGCGGGAAGCGCTATATCTTTCGTAACAGCGGAGGACAGGCTGAGGCGGTCGCGGTTGAGCTTGGAGGAATTGGGACGGAGTGGGCTCAGGTCAAATCGGGTGTTGCTGGCGGCGACCAAATCTATCTCGCATTCAATGATGACATGAAACGACTCATCCCTGACTCGGTTGGAAACAAAAACGGTCGAGATCGAATGAAGGAGATGGGAGGAAAAAGTGGCGGTCCCAAGAAA
The DNA here is from genome assembly GCA_029260025.1 of Phycisphaerae bacterium. Classification (GTDB taxonomy): domain Bacteria; phylum Planctomycetota; class Phycisphaerae; order UBA1845; family UBA1845; genus JAJRUK01. The sequence continues at coordinate 2,554 of JAJDDZ010000300.1, forward strand.
AAGGGGATGGGTGGATCGCGTGCTGGCGGGGGTAAGATGAAGCCAAAGGGGGGCGGTTCGCCGAAGGGTTCACCTGCAAAATCAACAGCTGCTAGCAAGCGAGGCCCTGCTCAGTCGAAGACCAACGCGCTGCCTACGCACTCGAAAGGCACGGATTAGTTTTTCATCGTGTCTATCGCATCCGTTAACAAACTGACAAAGGTCTACGCGAAGGCGGGGAGTCATGTGGCGGTCCATGCGCTGCGCGGGGTGAGTATTGAGTTTGCCGAAGGCGAGTCGGTCGCAATCTGCGGGCAGAGCGGGTCGGGCAAGAGTACGATGATGAATCTGCTCGGGTGCTTGGATAGGCCTACCTCGGGAAGTTACTTCTTGGGTGACATTGACGTTGCCAATCTCGACGACGACGAGCTTTCAGATATTCGCGGTCTGCGAATTGGGTTTGTCTTTCAGAGTTTTAACCTGATCCCGCAGCTGACGATACTCGAGAATCTCGAAGTTCCGCTTTTCTATCAAGGGGTCGATCCGCATCTACGTCGAGAGCGATCGGAGTTGCTGGTGGAGATGGTTGGGCTGGGAGATCGTGGGCAACATCGCCCCAACGAGCTTTCGGGCGGTCAGCAGCAGCGGGCAGCCATCGCCCGAGCACTGATTAATGATCCGCTGATCATTTTGGCTGACGAGCCGACCGGAAACCTGGATACGGGGACTGGGGACATGATTCTTGGGGTTTTCGATCGCCTGCACGACGAGGGAAAGACGATCCTGATCGTCACGCACGTGCCGGAAGTGGCAGCCCGGTGCGACCGGAGTATTACCCTTAGAGACGGGGTGGTGATCGAGGACACGAAGGGGGAGGCGATCAACGCCCCAAGGGCTGCCTCAGAATCCACCTCGCGGCCTTGAGTCCGAGAATTTTCTCGTTTTTTAGCTTCTCCTCTGAGATGCGCCCGCGTATCAGCCCCTTTCGC
>JAJDDZ010000004.1 GCA_029260025.1 Phycisphaerae bacterium
CCCATTGAGATGCGGCGGGTATCACCTCGATTCCGGTCACAGAGAATTGGATGACCGCAGTGCCGCCGGGCTGGCCGTCGCCGGAGGGCAGCGAGATACGATCAGCGGGGTTACTGATATCACCATCCAACATCAGCAGACTGTCAATCGCCGTGATGGTATCGAATATCGTCAACGTGTAGGTATCGGGTGCGAGTTCGACGGGCAGATTCAGTTGTATCGGGTTAGTGCCTGATTCGGGTGATATCGTGAGTGCGTGTGGACCGGTCTCGGCACCCACAAGTGAGAAGTCAGTTTCGGCGGCATCGACGTCCGTGTGAAAAAAGACGTTGATGCCGAGCACGTTTCTTGGAAACTCGACCGTCTCACCCGGGGCTGGCTCGATCTTGACAATCTTGGGTGGGCCCGGAATGTAAGTAGTCTGGGAATCCCCGCTCCGAAGAATCCATTCGTCAGGATCAAATTGTACCGTGGTCGGGTCGGTTGTGACTGGAATCACGAAGTGTTCGTTATCGGCATCGTTGAAGATGACAGACGTCGTGCCGTCGATCACGATATCGATTGGCATCGTGAAGCGCTGATACAAGAGTGGTTGGGTCTGGTCGATGCTGAGCAGCAAGTAGTCACTCCCGTCAATCTGCGCCGAGTCCCAACCCCAGTCGTAGCGGGGCACGTATTCGCCATAGACCCATTCCTTGAAAAACCAAGTCAGGCTATCGCCGTCGTAGAACGTCTCGCAGATGGTCTGCAAGCCACTTGTGGTGGCCGCACCGTGCTGAAACGCCGTTCGGTATGCCGCCAGCGCTTCGAAGAAGTTTTCGTCGCCCAGTACATGCCGGAGCATGTGTACGACCCATGAGCCTTTGGCGTAGCTTGTGGAGCTATTGAAGATCTCCCATAGCTCATCGACCTCGTTGTCTTTGACGTAAACGCTTCCGGGACCAGTGTATTTTTCGCCAGCCATAAAGCTCTTCAGCGCCGGGAGACCGGTGCTACCCGGCTGGTGCTCAACCCAAAGCGCTTCGGCATAGCTCGCAAAACCCTCGTTGAGCCAGATGTGATTCCAGGTCTTGCACGTCACGGCGTCACCCCACCACTGATGGGCCAGTTCGTGCGCGCTAAGCGACTCCCCGAAGCCACTCTGTCCGGTGATCGTCTGGTGCTCCATGCCACCACCGAACGGGAAGTTGTAGATACCATACTTCTCACTGATGAAGGGGTACTCGCCAAACAGTTCGCCGAAGACCGGCAGCATATCGACGACCCGCTCCCAGGCGGCGCGATTGCTGGGCATATCGAGCGACGGGTAGATGTAGAACTCGACAGGCATCGATCCACCCGAATGATCGTAGCTCGCGGTCCATGTGTTGTATTCGGTAGCCGCAAAGCTGACGAGGTATGTGGCTATCGGGTAATCGCTCGCCCAGCGAAAGCGCGTACGATTGCCGGCGAGCGCATCGGTACCCTGCAACAATCCGTTCGCTGCTACCGTGAATTGATTCGAAACGGTGACGGTGAAATCCAATGTGGCCTTGTCTGAGTTGTCGCCAGGCAGAAATACGTCGCCATCCTTTGCGGGCCACCAGGTGTAGGCGTAATAAGGTTCACTTAGAGATGCCACGATGGGGATTCCGCCGGAATGGCTCGCCACCTCGATCGACCCGAAGGCGCTTGAGACCGTATTACCCGTGTACTCGATCGTCAGCTCAAGGGTTTCATCCATGCCATAGGTACGGTCGAGTGTGACGACGCGAGTGGACGACGACGATGTTGCGACAATGACTGGCGTCATGCCGTTAACGTATGCCCCGGTCACGCTGAACTGGTCGCGCAATCGTAGCGTGAATTGGGTCAGCGAGGCAGACTTGCTTTGGATCGTGATGACGTTGGTCCCGGTGATCGTGCAGGTGTTTGCCACGGGGTTCGGGTTGGTGACTTCGATGTCCAGAGCGTAGTGTAGCACGTCCGTTTCGGTCATAGCCTCACGACGCGCGGAACTGATCGGCTGGAAATGCTGAGTGGATTGAGCCTGAAACAACCTAGCCGCCGCCTCCGCCTTGCCGCATCCCCTAATGGGGCGATCGTCGCCTGCTTCCGCGTTCTCCTGTCCCGATACTGTTCGCGCGACAGCGATCAGAACTAGGATGATAAGAAGGCTCAAGACTGTGCGTTGACGGATACCAAATAGCTGCATACTCATTTTATTTGCTCTGGTGAGTTCTTCGTCCACCCTTACTCGAGGATTCACCAATTCCCGCCTCCAATGTTGTCATTCTAGAGAATCAGTACTGCCGATCCAAGTCCCGGCGGACATTTTGATGAGAATAAGAGATTATGGACGCCCAATTCGACCCCTTCCCGCGAATCGGAGGTGTTACAGAAGGCGCTTCCTCGCCAACCGGAGCAGCCCCTATCAGTCCCCAGGGCCGGATTGGTCGTATTATTATCCTCTCGTAACTGAACTGACCCCCTGATTTCGGTCGAGGCCTGGGTTTAATATCTAAGATGGATCACGGGTTTCGAGTAGGTCGTACAGCGACTGGACACTATCACGCAATCCACAGACCTTGCGGCGACGTGCCGCCCGATCGACTGTTTGGCCAAGCGATGCAAGACTCTCAAGTGCAACGACTTACGGCAGTCAGTCGCGACAGAAAACCCCATGCGCAAAACGGCTGTAAACCAGTACTAAAATATCTTGAGTTCTTGTTCATTATCGTCATGCTTTTATTAGTTGAGTCTCATAAGATGAGCAGCTAACCCGTACTCTGCATAGCGGCAGCGATGCCGCTTATGCTCGCGAAGAGCACAGGCTGTAAGGCCGATTTCTCGGTCTTGTCGGCACGAGCGTAGCGCCTAAGTAACTCAACCTGCAACAGGTTGAGTAAATCGGTTGGCTGGTTGCGCTGCTCGATGGATCGCTGAATGACGGGGTTGTTGTCGAGGATCTCTTGTTGACCGGTGATTTGAAGAATGGCGGTGCGGGCGAGCTGAAACTCTGCAGAGATGCGTTCGAAGTGCTTGGACGGATCGCGACCACCATCAGGGGCGAGTTTATCGTAGTGGTGAGCTATCTTCAAACGTGCACGCGCCATCTCCTGTTGGGCGTTATCAATAACCGCCTGGAAATATTTCCACTCCTTATACCAACGACATAGGATCCCGATGTTTTCTTCCGACTCTGCGATGGCCTCGCTAAGCGAGCTGCCGATTCCATACCAACCAGGAACATTGATGCGCATCTGAGTCCAAGAGAAGACCCATGGGATAGCGCGGAGGTTTTCAAAATGCACTGAGCCGCTTGATCTTGCTACCGGTCGCGAGGCGATCGGCAACGCGCTGATATGCGCGATCGGTGACACTTGGGTGAACCAGTCCCAGAATGTGGAATCGTCTATCAGTTGGCGGTAGGTCGCCATCGCGCGGTCACCCAACCGTATCATGAGGTGGTCGTCCGAGCTGGAACGAGATTCGGCAACTGACGTAGCATCGGATTCTGCGAGTATGGTGGCGCTGACTAACTGCTCGAGATGTCGGTGGGCGATATCTGGGATTGCGTAGCGGAACGAAACGACTTCGCCCTGCTCGGTCATGCGAAGCCCTCCACTCCGGCTGTCACGCGGTGTCGCCCGGATAGCGCGACTAGATCGTCCACCTCCTCGCCCCACCGTACCCCCTCTTCCGTGAAAGAAACGAAACCTCACGTCCTTGGTTCGACAGACTTCCGCAAGACGTGACATGGCAGAATGAAGAACCCAGCTCGACATCAGAAAGCCGCCATCCTTGTTGCTGTCTGAATAGCCCAGCATGATCTCTTGAAACTGCCCGCGGGATTTGACGTGTTCTCTGTAGACCGGATTGGCCAACATGCCATCCAGCAGGTAGTGGCCATGGTCAAGATCGTCGATCGTTTCAAACAACGGAACGATGTCCAAGGCGGGACAATCTGTCAGACGCAAAAGCCATAAGACCTCCAATACGTCACTGACACTGCTCGCCATACTGATGACGTAGCCACCAATCGCATGCCGGTCGCGTTTACACGTTTGTTCGATGACACCGAAGACACTGAGAAGCTCGCGCGTTGCATCGGTCACATTTTCGATTTGAGGGCGGTCGAGTGCCGCGCGTTCTATCGACCGGCAGAGTACATCGACCCTCTCTGTTTCGCCAAGCGATCGATAGTCTTGACAAGCGCCGGAAAGCGCCATCAGCTCTGTGACGACATGTTCATGTACGTCGCTATGTTGGCGAATGTCGAGTGCGGCCAAGTGAAAACCGAATACCTTGGCTTGAATCAATAGATCCCCCAAGCCACTGGAGTCAACGATTTCGGCGAGTTTCATCTGGCGCAAGCTATCGACCAGTAGTTCGAGGTCGGATACAAACGCCTCGACCTTGTAAGCGGCGTGGTCTTCAACAGCGGCAGTCAACCGGCCTCGCATCTCAGCTAGTTTCAGCCGAAACGGTTCATGCCGAAGCCGCGCAGCAAACTCGTCACGAACGGGGTGAGTCAGTTGATCGGGTTGGACTCTGGCGGTTAGTTCCTCGGGAATGGAAAGTCGCCGCTCAGAGAAGCTGAGTAGGCGCATCAATTCGTCGAGCTTCCCATGATAGAGGTTGATCGCCGCCTCACGATGAAGCCGCAGGCTCTCCGACGTCATCTCGGAGGTGACAAGTGGATTCCCATCTCGGTCGCCACCGATCCAGGTTCGGTATCGCACGATCGGAGGCAGTTCCGGGCGTATGTTGAAGCTTTGCTCGACGGCATCGGCCACATCTCGAAAAATTCGAGGAACGACATGCCAGATTGAATCCGTCAAGAAATACAATGAACCGACGATCTCCTCCAGAACGCTGATGCGTTCGATGCGCACTTCATCTGAACCAAACAGCAGGAGAGCGGATTGGCGGATCGTACTCTCGATGGCTGTCTTTGCCGCCACATCGTTAGAGGTCTCACCCAGCCTGAGTAGACATTCGGCAATCTCACGTTGTCGCCGCAGGTGCGTGCGGCGACGGGATTCGGTTGGGTGGGCTGTCAATGTCGGCTGAATATCAATTCGATGAATGATGGCCATGACATCATGGAATGAAAGACCACATGACTTGAGATTGGAAACCGCGTCCGCAATGGATTCTTTGCGGGGTGCGTGCGGGGTGGCTTCACGCTGGCGGCGGCGATTGATTCGTATGATAGCAACCTTCTCGGCTTGATTACGAAGATGAAACCGCAAAGTCAATGACTTGATAAGCTCTCGTATTTCCTCAAGCGTAAGGTCTTCGATCCGTTCTCGTGCGGCGCGATACGCGTTGCTCTGGCCTTCATCACAAAGCCCAAGCAATTGGTCCACCGCCTGCGTATGCCCCGTCGGACCTAAGCGATGAAGTACATCAACTTGGATCGTTGTCAGTAGCTGAATGTCAGCATCAAGTTGTTTGGTGTTTGCCATGTCACACTCTTAGTGATGAAGGTTGCGTTACGCATCGTCAGCGGCAATCCTATCATCGCAGAAGCGCCGTTGCTTGGACCCAGACCGAAACGGATTCTAGCCTTCGCATCTAGGTGCTGGATTATCTCGTGGCGACGACCGGGAGCAAGTAAGGGGCGCAGATTCGCCTCGAATGCCTAACGCGTCCGAAGCCGGAAGCTTGCCGTGTGGAAAAGCCGGACAATGGGGTTCTCCATACAACATTAGTGCCCTTGGTGGATGCGCCCGCCCCCACAGTGCCTGCCGTAGGCCGCCCAAATGTGGATCTGGTGGGGATCTGATGCAGTTGATGATTCCCTTGACCGTGGTGGGCTTAATATTGACCAGTTGCTTTGCGCTGACATGTCATCTTACCAGGTCGTGAAACCACTCCCACTTTTCCGCCTGCCTCATGGGCACATCGGAGTATCCATGCCTACGAATTGTACCCCGAGCAGTGAAGAGCAAACCAAGAATACACACGGACACCTACTGTTCGTGGGACTTATGTACACAGTCTTCGCAAAGTACATGCTTTTTCTCGTCAACCCGCCAGCCGACGCGATCAAAGAGCCCAAGCGCAAGCACGGTCGCGACTTCTTTATCGTTGCTTGGATCAGAATCGGCAGCTTGATACGCCCCACAGGAACTGCAAGTGATGTCCGCGACGATCCGCCACAAGACTTCCTTCGAACTAGTGCCCGTCCACGCTACCTTCTCAAGTTGAGATTGAGAAACATCGATCCAACGAAGTGTAGTTAAATCTTCACTTGTGATTTTGCGTACTGTCATGCTCGAAGTCTAGTCGATGTGCGGTATTCACACGACCCGACGGCGCGTGACGCCGAGCGATCCAACACAACCACTTGAACCTTGGACCGTTCGATCATCGCTTGACACTAGAGATTCAGGGTTGTGAGAATTCACGTCGGGGGTGGCAGTAGCGTCTCGTCCGCTACTTCTGTGTTGTCGAGCAGTCGAACAAATCGGCTGAAGTCAAGAGGTTTCTGAAAAAACTCATCGATTCCAAGGGCAGAAAACTCTCTGGCTCGGTTCAGGTTGCTGTGACCAATCATACGTAGCTTCCGCTGAAGCTGGTTGATCTGCTCAACCACAGCATCCGGGCCGCTTCTGTTCATGTCGTAATCAAGGAGTACAACATCGATTTCGTCGTTTCCGCTAAGCAATCGGATTGCCTCCGAATGGGTCGACACCGTCAGGCAGTTGTATCCCGCCGCCCTGACCCGGAGTGCGACGATGAGGCGATAGTTGGCGTCGTCCTCAACAATGAGGATCTTCCGCAAAGGCAATGCGTCTTCTTGATCACTCATTAGCCACTCCTTTCCCAGCAATTCAGTACGTGTCATAACCCACTCCGCTGTCGTCCAGGTCGTCGGTGTTGGCAATCAGCTCACCCGTTTGGTAATTGTAGATCCATCCGTTATCCGATGCTCCGGGTACAGCGTTCTGGAATGGTGTCGTCGTGACCATTGCAATGTCCGTAGCGTCGGGAAAGGGGCCCACGCCGACCCTCGGAACAGTACGAATGTAAGGTCCAAACGGTCGGTCAGGCCCAGTGGTCCTTCCATCTGAGGCGGAGTTTTCAGTAAGCTGTTTATGAAACGTGCCTGTGAGACCGTCAGCTCCGGGCAATGTCCCACTGTGTTCCGCAGCGTACACATCTATCACGCTACGAAGAGTTTTGAGATTCGCCCGCAAGGCTGAATCGCCCGCTCTGCCTGCCCCACGGCTGATCCGGGGTACAGCGATGGCAGCGATGGTGCCAATGATGACGACAACGATTACGAATTCAACAAGTTGAGAATCCAGGTTCATTTCGGTGGATTGGGTATTTTCCTCCTTCGAACACCGAAGAAAGCAATTAGGGCTTTCGCGCCAACGAACTAAACGTAAACGGGAGTGACGCAACAATCGCTTGTACAACACATTGGGAGGCGCATGTGTGCCAAGCTGTACTTTAGACGCTTGGTTTGAGGAATTCTTTTCTAAAATCCCTTGTGTTGCAACCTGGAAACGAGTAGAGTGCTTCGCGCTTATTGCTTGGCGCCGGAGAGAGGCGCCGCGAAACTGCTGAGCTTCGGTAGACCTTCGCGGTGAGACTCGGAGGCGCGAGCGTGTTTGCCGTCTGCGGCATCATGGGGTCTCGGCCGGGTACGGGGTCGCGCCCTAGCCGCACAGTCTATTCAAGCCTTCGCAATCAAGTACGAGTTCCCTACCGTTCAATTAATCATTGCTGCGCGTACCGCCATTGGCGCGCAGGATTTGTCCAAAAAAACGCGTCAAGACACTTTTTCCGCGCCACACAGCAAGGGGGCAATCATGAACAAACACGCTTCAACCAGGAATTCGAAATGTCTGTCAGCGAGAATCTCCTTTCGCAGGGTGCAATTCCAGTTGCCGTTACTCTTCATGTCTTCGCTGTTGTTGTTTTCTGGAATCGCCATGGCTGACTGGCGCCCGGAAGACGGTCATAAGATGCACTTCCCGCAGCTCCCAGATGAAGAGGGATGGGATGTCAATGCGACCGCGCCGATGATTCTAGCGGACGACTGGCAGTGTTCTGAAACGGGGACGGTTACTGACATTCATTTTTGGGGCTCATGGCGCGATATCGACGGCGATGGCGTTGGCGATGTTGGACAGGTCCAGAGTTTCATTATCAGTATCCACGATGACATCCCAGCGGGAACTGGAGGCATCCCGTATAG
>JAJDDZ010000031.1 GCA_029260025.1 Phycisphaerae bacterium
GGTAAGCACATCGCCTCGCAAGAACTGCCGTCTTCCCTGCGCCGGCCGCCGCTGAGACGATGACGCTTTGCCCAGTTGCCGTCATTGCCTCTTGTTGATTCGGAGTTGGTTTAAAAGTTTCGTTTCCCATGACCAGCGTCGATTGTATCGCCCTAACCCCACTGAGGCACGCGCGAGACGTGGCTCGGCTGTTACGTGTTTCGTACGAGCGGTTATGCTACAATCGAAATCGTGTGAAATCTCGAAGGACCGCCACCGCGCTTATTTCAGGAAAAGCGCACATCGAGGAGATCGCTGGTGAATTTCGATCGTAGATCTGCCATACGCCCCCTGTCGATTCGCTTTCGAGGGTGCGACGCCTTTTCGCGACTCCTCGCGAAAGTCGTGGGTGTCGGGGGGGTTGGGGTGGTTGGGGTGGTGGTTGTCTCCACCCCGATCGCATTGGGTCAGGAGTCCGAGCAGAAAGAGACCTCCGCAAAGAAACCTGTCCCAGAACTTGTCGTTGTGGTGGAGGGACAAGTTGCGGATGCCGTTGGTGCTGGCCAAAAAGATGTCGTGGTCACACTTCATTCCAAGAAGGAAGATGAAACCCGCGGTACCAAGCTGGCAGAGGCCATGACGAACGAATACGGCGACTTCGATCTCAAGCTACCCCGGCGGGTCGATGGATCGGTTGTGGTCGTATTGACCAAACCCAGGCATAAAGAATCAACCCACGAACTCACTCTGAGCAAAGACGGCGTGATTCCATTCGTCGCGGGAACGCTCGAAGGCAACGTCAAGCTGATTGGGGCAATCATTAGCGCGACGGGGAACAAGCCCATCCCGGGCGCGGACATCACCCTCGAAACCGCCTATCGAAACCGATCGGCGACTTCCAACGAAAAGGGCGCGTTCGAGTTCACGGGCATCGCCCCCGGTCGCGCGACCGTCGTTGTCCAGGCGAAGGGGTTTGGTCGGGAGCAGCAGCGAATTTCTGCAACCGAAGACGCAGGCGTTGTTACGATTACACTCAAACCCGAGCGCGTCGTGAAGATCGCGATCATCAACGACGCGGGTGATCCGGTCAGCGGCGCCACCGTCGAGGTCTTGGATCGTCCTCGAAACGACATGCGGGCAGCCGTGACTAACAAGGAAGGTATCGCGACGATATCCGGATTGCATTTCGACGCGCTGATGCTTCTTGCGCGACTTTCCCACCAAGATCATGTTTCGGGCGTCGAGTTCACCGAACGCATTGACCTCCCCGAAGCTCGCGCGGATTCCGAATACAAACTCACGATGGCAAGAGCCGGGGAAATTCGGGCAAAGGTCATCGATGCCGCCACAGGCAAGCCGGTCTATGGCGCTCGCGTAATGACCGGTGAAAGCGCCTCCGACGATACGCCGCGCGATTGGACCAACGACGAAGGTATCGCCGAGATTACCGGCGCTGCCCCGGGCGGGACGGTCACGACCGTACACGCGTCGGGATACGCCCCGACGCTTTCGATCGTCGTCGTCAAGGTTGGAGAAACGGTCGATGCAGAATTTGCCCTGGAAAGAGAGTCTGTGATCAAGGGGCGAGTCGAAGACGATCGCGGTAATCCGATTCCGGGTGTCGAAATCATTGCCACCCAGTGGCGGGGATACAACACGCTCGGTTTGCGAGCGATGACGGGCGTCAATGGCGAATTCATAATCGAAAGCGCGCCGGACGATGAGTTTCAGATCATTGTCCAGGCGCCAAGAGCATCTGCTTCTCACCAAACTTTGCAAGCATCCGCCTCGCGGGTCGTTGTTGAACTCAAACTCGCAATTCTCCAAGCAATGGCGAAGAAAACCGAGATGGAGAATCACCCAAAAATCGGTGACGCGTTGCCCCCCGTCACGCTCACCACAATCGCCGGCAAGAGAATCAACCTCTCGCAGTTGCGCGGTAAAGTCGTCGTCCTCGATTTCTGGGCGACTTGGTGTGCCCCGTGCGTCGAAGCACTACCAGAGATCGTCGCAATTCATCAACAACACAAACATCGAAAGGATTTCATGATCCTAGGGATCAGTCGTGACTTCGACGAAAGTGACCTGCGAAGTTTTCTTAAGAGCAACACCCTCGTCACCTGGGATCAAGTCGTTGGTGACAACAGCGGCAGCGACGAACTCGCGGAAAAGCTTGGCGTGTCGGGAATCCCCGCGATCATCGTCATCGGTTCCGATGGGAGAATTGCTGCCACCGACATCGACAGCACACAACTCCAGGCCCGTCTTAGGATTCTTCTCAAACCTCAACAGTAATCCGTTCTTCTTCTTTGCGCCTCGATTGCGAACAGATTCTTCAGGAAATGTAAGTTTTTTCACCCCCCTGCATTGGTTAAACTTTTGCTTCATATAGCCCGTTCTCGAAGATGAGAGAAAGATCCCATTGCGGCTGCTGGTCTCCTTTCATCCTGACAGTTTCAGCGAATTCGTGTGAGACCTTGTGTTTGTGTGCCACTTGAGAGCCCAAAAACAGCTTTTGTTTGCACACGTCGCGTTCCACTTTTCTCGAAATTGCCGATCACCAAGCACGATTCGCTTGCGCGCACACGACATTGCAGCATTGCCGCGCGCGACTGTGAAACACAATGGTTCTTAGCGCCCTGAATGCGAACACTCCTATGACTTTGCCACCCCTGTTTTTTCTTGACTTGCGACTTCGGCTTTGCTAGTTTCCAAGAATCGGAACCGGTCGATGGCGACGCTTCCGATCGATCGGAAATCTGTGGGAGGGGAGGAATGCTACAACGATCCTGTCAGGATGTTCTCTTAAAGTTTTTCGCGAGCGGTCTCGCCGCCTTGCGATCCGTTCCCGGTCGTTTCATCGAGATGTTCGACGCACGCACTCGGTTGTGCCATGCGTATGCCTTTGCTTTGATGTTTCGGTTGTCTATTCCCCAAAACTGCGGAACAACCGTAGCCCGTAACAGTCTCTTGGATATTCGGAGGAAGAAAAAATGAAGCCCCAACGAACTCGTCTCACCGTCTTATTCACGCTCATCCTTGCCATTCCCGCACTCGCAGCGCCAGGACCGGGCGTCATCAAACCGTGGGATGTCCAGAATGAAGTACCAAGCGCCGATCGTCCTCTGGACGTCGCCTTCGTCGCGGCGCAGAGTGGCGGAGCGGATCTCCTGTCAGCAGGCTCCAACCACATTATCTCCCAGCAATGTGTCGATGGTGGGTGGGGTTGGCCTCACGCCAGTTGTTCGACGACGTACCACAACATCACCGCCCCGATCGCTTTGGGGCTCTTGGATTCTTACGCGTTCACCGGTAACGCAGCTCATCTCGCAGCTGCAGTCGCCGCTGGAGATTTCGATCTGCTTTCGCAATACGGAACCGGTGAACCGCGTTTCGGGACCGGGACCCCTTTCTTCATGAAGCAACTCTCCGATGTCACCGGCGACCCCACGTATAGCAATTTCGCCGCGAATAGCTTCTTTTCGGCGCTCGACGCCGGAACCTACGGCCCTACCCCTGTGAATACCGCTGGATGGATCGCATCCGTCCAGGCGGCTCGTACGGGTACCTGGAACAACCTCCGACCGTGGGAGTTCAGCACCGTGGCCAGCACCGCGACAGCCATCGGACAAGCGGGCCAGGACGCGCTCTTCATTCAGGCGATCCTCGATGGTCTAAACACGCTCGATAACAGCCAACCGTTTGTCGTCTATAGCGACATCATCGGTCTGGCTGGCGGTGTTCGCGGTCTCGCACTGACCGGAACGACAACATTCCCGACGATCAACAGCCCCCTTCATCCACTGATCAACGGGATCGACAATCTCAAGGATCTCGCCGATGTGCTCGCGGGCATTCAGGTATCCAACGGTGCCTGGTATTGGCACTCGAATCTCCCATCTCCAACGGCTGGTGACCAAGATACGCAATCCACAGCCTATGCTGTTCTCGCTCTCGTCGCAGCTGATCCACTCGTCACCTCAGATTATTCGAGACACATCTGGGACGGAGCAATGTGGAGTGAAAGCGTTCGCCAAACATCTGGCGGATTCGCTAGCTGGCCTGGTGGTTCTGAAAACGTCGAGGTCGAGGGCGAAGTACTCTCGGCATTCGCCGCAGCTGGTGCTCCGAGCGTTCCTTCCGTATCGACGTGGGGTTTGGTCGCCCTGACGCTCGCGGGAATGATCCTCGGAACGCGACTGTTTAGCCGGGCGCGATCCGCCCAAAGTGCGTAATATTTCTCCGGCGACCGGCGGTGGTGATCCGTTACAATAACACCCATGCGTCAGACGCCTGAAAGACAAAAAGAGGGGAATCCTCAAGACCTCCGACTGAGAAGTCAGACCCCTTACCAAGAAGGCGAGGCGCTGCGGTCCATCGACCGGCGCCCCGCCTTTTTCTTCATACTCGCGCTCGCGTTTTGCATGCTCGCGTTCAATTTGCTCGTGTATCGAAACATTGCAACTGGCACCGCGTGGGATGTTTACCTTTCTGCCAACGCGCGCTGCGCAGAATGGGTGCTCGTTGGTCTCGGCGAGCCAGTTAGCGCGATCGGCGCTTCACTCCGCTCGGCGAAGTTCTCACTCGACATTAAGACCGGATGCGATAGCATCCAGGCCTCTGCGTTCCTTGTTTTTGCGATTCTACTCTCGCCGATCGGCGTCCCTTTTCGGGCGCGGTTTCTTCCCATCGTTTGCGGCGTCGTTTTCTTGGCGGGATTGAATCTCTTCCGAATCCTAACGCTCTACTTCGCCGGCGTTCACTTAGTTGAATGGTTCGATTTTATCCACGGCGAGCTTTGGCAAGGTATCTTTACGCTCGCCCCACTCATCGGGTGGCTTGTCTGGACGCAGCGCAACCTCACCGGAAAAAGGAACCATGCCGGACGATCGTAACAACTCAGCTATCGCCTTTGGAATCCGAGCGCTCGCGTTCTACGTTCTACTAGTGTTTCCTTGGCCCGGTGCTGTTGAGTTGTACTCGTCCGCTTTCCGAGGCATAACGAACGCAGCTTGTTCCGACATGTTCTCCGGCGCTCGCGTTCGATTTGACCCGATGATTGCGTCCGTCGGCACCCTCAACACCAAACTCACGCTTACCAACCGTGCAACCCGGGCGTTTATTCGAAAGGACATCACTCCCTGGCGGGCGGGTTATCTCCCTACTGCAACTACGATCGCACTCCTGTTGGCGATCCCTATTTCGTTTCGCAGACGACTCGGGCGAGTCGTATGGGGAGTCATTGCGGTCCACTGTTTTCTCATCGTTCGCGTTCTGATCCTTGTCGCGAACGGGCTTAACGAATCGACTCCGGCTGCGACGATTTTCCTCGGACCGACCGCGAGCCGCGCGCTCACCAACGCAAACTCGATTTTCGTCGAGACCACGACCGTCACATTTATCGTCCCGGCGATCATCTGGCTCGCCGTCACCATGGCATCGGGCACCTGGCCATTCCGGTGCAGTCGCAGCCCCGCCAAGAGAAAGCCCGCATTCAGAACCCGCTAGGAATCGACTGAGGTGGGCGCTTCGGAAACATCTCCTATGATGTGGTCATGGGAGTCGTAAATGTTCAAAACGTAACGAAGCAGTTCGGGGGGCAAATCGTCCTCGCTGGCGTTTCACTGGAAATCGCCCCGCGCGACTGCGTCGGGCTTGTTGGGACCAACGGGGCCGGCAAAACCACCCTTTTTCGCATCATGGCCGGCGAAATCCCCGCCGACACCGGGACCGTCACCGTCTCGCGGGGGATCGATATCGGCTACCTCCCCCAGGAACATGCCAGCGCGTCGGATCGCACCCTCCACGAAGAAGTCGGCCGGGCGTTTGATGAGCTGCTCGCGATGGAAGCGAAACTTCACGACCTCGCCGACCGGATGGCCGCCGCCCACGACAGTCCCGCCGTGGATGACCTGATGGCTGCCTACGATCGCCTGCATACTCGTTTCGAGGTCGCTGGCGGGCATTCCTTTGAAGCTCGACTCAACGAGATTCTCGGCGGACTCGGGTTCACCGAGGCTGACCAAGCAAAGCCAATGTCTCAGCTCTCCGGTGGTCAACGATGCCGGGCGTCGCTCGCTCGCCTGCTGCTCGAGGACAAGACCTTCTTGCTCCTGGACGAACCAACCAACCATCTCGACATCGACGCAACGCGCTGGCTCGAAAAGTACCTCGCCCGACACGAAGGGCCGATCGTGGTCATTTCGCACGATCGGTACATGCTCGACCGTATCTGCAACCGGATCGTCGAAGTCGAACGAGGTCGAGCGAACAGCTTCGCGGGCAACTACACCCGCTACGCCGAAACAAAAGGACTTATGAAGCTTACCCAAGAGCGCGAATTCGAAAAAGACAAGGCGTTCATCGAAAAAGAGCGCGCCTTCATCGCCAAGCACATCTCCGGTCAAAGGACGAAGGAAGCCCAAGGTCGACGCACCAGGCTCGAACGCCGACTCGCCTCTGGAGAATTTGTGACCGAACAAACTACGACCCACAAATCGGCGGCACTCGGTTTTGCTGAGGCTAACAACTCTTCGTCCACGGCGCTTCGATGCGACGACGTGACGATCGGATACGGCGAGATTCAGCTGGCAAGAAACCTGAACTTTCAACTAGCCCCCGCCGAGCGCTTTGCCATCACCGGTCCCAACGGAACCGGAAAAACGACCTTTCTAAAATCACTGCTCGGTGAGATTGATTTACTCGCCGGAGAGTTTCAGTTTGCACCAAGATTGACCATTGGCTACTACGCCCAAAACGAAGAACCGGAAGACCCCAAACGACTCGTGCTCGAAGAACTTCGAAAAGCGTACCCCGCACTCACTGAACAAAAAGCACGCAACATCCTTGCGTCATTCCTTTTTCGCGGCGACGACGTGTTTAAGCCAATCGGTGCACTTTCCGGTGGCGAACAGTCTCGCGTTCGCCTCGCCAAGTTGATCCTTAGCAACCCCGACGTACTCATCCTCGACGAGCCGACAAACCACCTTGACATACCCTCGCGCGAAAAACTTGAAGAAGCCCTGCTCTCGTTCAACGGAACGATCGTTACCGTAAGTCACGATCGCTATTTCCTCGATCAGATCGCACAACGACTCCTAATGCTCCGCCCCGACAAGTACGGGATCTATCAAGGAGGCTACACCGAATACCTCCGTGAAACGGAAGAAAAAGAACGTGCAGCCACGAACGCAAAGGCTAAGCCCAAGCCCAAGAAGCCCAAGAAAGACAAATCCAAAACCAATCGCAAGAAGGCGTCGCCGTACGATGCGCTGTCGATCGCACGGCTAGAGGAAATGGTTCTCGAAAAAGAAATTAAGCTTGCTGAGCTGCAAGAAAAGTTCGGCGACCAAAAAATTTGCAAGGATTCAGATTTGCTAGCCGAACTCAAGGAAGATGTCGAAGCCGTCACCAGAGAACTTGCCGACGTCGACAAAGCTTGGCAGCAACGAGCCGCGCAATGACTGTCGCCCCAAGAACCCTAGTCTATAAACTATGACAACGTTGACCGAAGACACCAAGAGCTTCTCTCTCAAAGATTTTGAGGACATCGACGCCGTCTTCGAAATCGAGGGGGACGACATGCGCACGCATCGCGGACGAAGCGTCGTCGCGGTCGCCGTCGAAGGTCGCAGGCATTTTCTCAAGCGATTCTGGTTCGATTCTCATCAACCGTTTAAGCGAAACGTCGCACGCGGTTTCCACGAACTTCGCATGATCGATTGGCTTGCCAGAAACAGATTCCTAGGTCCAAAGGTCGTCCAACGCGGGTCGGGACGTGCGGGTCCATTCTCGACGCGCATGTTTTTCCTCATGCGCGAAATGCCCGACGAAAAACCCCTGGAAACCGCATGGCGACTCAACCAGAAAGACACGGCGAGCTTACTGGATGATCTCTCGAAGCTGGCAGCGACGCTCCACGACGCAGGGTTCTGTCATACCGACTTTTCCGAGAGACACATTTTCGTCGGCGGATCGAACGGATCGCGAACTTTTCGCTTGATCGATGTTGAGAGGGCGTTGGTCAATGGTGCCAATGAAAAACAGCGGGCGGGTGATCTCGCAACGCTCGCCGCGAGCGTGATGGATGAACGCCTGAGTGATGCGATTCGTACGCGAGTGGTCGACGGTTATATTCACGCACGAAAAACGCTCCCCGCCTCGGTCGATTTTCGATCGCTCTTCGAGAAAGCGAAACCAACGAGGTTGTTTTAACCGTGCCAGAAATCGAGGCGTCAAAATCGAGCGCGTCAGGAACCGAGATTGATACAGCAATGACACAGT
>JAJDDZ010000301.1 GCA_029260025.1 Phycisphaerae bacterium
AAGGGGCAAGCAGTATACACCACCAGAAATCAGTGCAATGATCCTCCAGGATCTAAAGAAAACAGCAGAGGACTACCTCGGCGAAACCGTAGACCGCGCCGTCATCACAGTCCCGGCTTACTTCAACGACGCACAGCGCAAGGCAACCAAAGACGCCGGCGAAATCGCAGGCCTGAAGGTCGAACGAATCATCAACGAGCCAACCGCAGCAGCACTCGCATACGGTCTGGACAGAAAGACCGAGCAAACAATCGCCGTCTTCGACCTCGGCGGTGGAACATTTGACGTATCAATCCTGGAAATCGACCCAGAGATCGGAACCTTCGAAGTCAAGAGCACCAGCGGCGACGGCCACCTCGGGGGAGACGATTACGACGAGGAACTAATCAACCACCTCGCCGAAACATTTCGCAAACAAGAGGGTATCGACCTTCGAACAGACCCCATGGCCCACCAGCGACTCAAGGAGGCTGCCGAAAAAGCGAAATGCGAGCTGTCAACGGTGATGGAAACAACCATCAATCTTCCATACATCACCGCCACAGACACAGGCCCCAAGCATCTTCAAGTCACGGTCACGCGCAGTCAGTTCGAGCAGATGACCAACATGCTCACCGAACGATGTCGCAAACCAGTCATGGAAGTTCTCGAAGGCGCAAAGATGACCGCCAAGGACATTCACGACGTTGTCCTAGTCGGCGGATCAACCCGAATCCCAGCCGTCCAAGCCCTCTGCAAGGAAATCTTCGGTAAAGAGCCCAACAAGAGCGTGAATCCGGACGAAGTCGTGGCGGCAGGTGCAGCTATTCAAGGCGCAGTCCTCGGCGGCGAAAAAGATGACATCGTTCTTTTAGACGTCACGCCTCTGAGTCTGGGCGTCGAAACATTGGGCGGCGTCGCGACTCCCCTCATCGAAGCAAATACAACCATCCCGACTTCCAAGAACGAAAGTTTCTCAACAGCAGCAGACAACCAAACTGAAGTCACTATCCATGTACTTCAGGGCAACCGACCCATGGCCATCGACAACAGAACGCTCGGTCGTTTTAACCTAACCGGGATCGCACCAGCACCGCGCGGCATGCCCCAGATCGAAGTGACTTTCGATATCGACAGAAACGGCATCATCAGCGTCTCCGCCAAGGATAAAGCAACCGGCAAGGAACAATCCATCCGCATCGAAGGCGGCGGCGGTTTGTCCGATGAAGAAATCAGCAAAATGAAAAAGGACGCCGAAGAAAACGCATCCGAGGACCTCAAGAAAGCTGAGCTTGTCAAGGTCCGCAACATGGCGGAGAACGCCGCCTTCCAGGTTGAGCAGCAACTTAAAGAACACGGCGAGAAAGTCCCAGCAGAAGATCGCGGAAAGATCGAAGCATCGATCAACGCGGTCCGTGAAACGCTCAAGACGGACGACGCCGACGCCATCAAGAAGGCGAACGACATCCTCATGGAAGACGCCCAGACGATCGGCAAAATAATCTACGAAGAAGCAGCCAAAGCTCAGCAGACAACCGGAGAAGCGTCAGCCCCCACTGACTCAGTCCCACCCGGCGGCGACCCAGGCGCGAAGGACGAGGTCATCGACGCGGAGTTCGAGGTAAAGGACGCCAAGTAGGCCGCGGGGGCGCATTCAGTATAGATCAAAGAACGGTTGGTGAGCTCGCCTTGCCAACCGTTCACGTTCAAATGGCGAAGGGGGCTTTCCAATCCTTCTAAATTCGCTATTCTAAATTCGATATTCGTAGGCGGCGTAGCTCAGCTGGTTAGAGCGTGGGATTCATAAATCCAAGGTCCCCGGTTCGAGTCCGGGCGCCGCTAGTGCAGGATATCTCTTCGCTCATCAAAATAATATCTGCCCTTCAGATCCCACCATCACGACTGCATCAGTAAGAGCATCACCACCGCCGCCGTCACCGTCCCCGCATGCAACAAGTACGGCGCATGCCAAGAGTTACAGCGGTAAGCGAGCGCTGCAAGAAAAATACCACCCGGAAAAGCGAGCAAGAATTCACGACCAGACTTCCCCGCGTGAACCAGCCCAAACAGCACGCCCGAAAGTACAATCGCCCCAATGCACCCGCTGGGAATGCCCAGCCACCGTGCAAATCGCTCAAGACCCGTTGTTAATCCCGTTGGCTGGGCAATCCCAAACCATTGCGCGATTCGCCTCCAACCCTTGCATGATTCTCGATCCAATGACGGAGCACCGGGCCAACGACCATCATCCCGAAAAACCGCCAGCAGAACCCCCCCGAAGAAGAAGTGCTCGCAAAACAGCACTACCAGGTAGTAAACAAGAATAATTGAAGGACCAGCGTCAAGATACGAGCGATAGTAAGGTGCGAATTCTTCACTATTCACCATCCACACCAGAAACGGGAGCGATACGATAAAACTACACCCGACGATTCGCAGCAACAGCTGGTTCGGCTTGCGCCACCCTGTATCCGAAAGACGCCATCGTCCAATCAAGAAGCAATAAATCGCCGGCACGAGCAACAACAGCACGATGTAATAGATCCCAGCCCGAACGAAGATGGACGCACCCTCCACCCCGAGCGTGCTCAACACATCCCCGATCATGCCATGCACCCACAACTGCGGCCCACGCCAAACCGAACGAACCGACGGATCTAGCCAAGCAGGAGGAACAACGATCAGCAACACGACATACACAGATACCAAGACACATTTCGCCCAAACCCGCAGCCGGCGCCACAGCGGCATGAACTTCCCCATGCGTCTGCCGGCCCCATCGAGAAGGTCAAGCTGTTGACGAGTTTTGTTTCGACGTTTCTTGCGCATAACAAAAGCGCCGAACCAGCGGCGCTCTCATTGTTGTTCCGTAATCAAGACCGCTCGATTTCGAAGATCACTGCTCTACTACGGACAATCAGCCGCCGCAGGCAGTCCGCTCAGATTCGTTGCCCCAAGATAATCGGCCAATTCGCTCGGCTCGACGGTGATCGACGTACGAGCGACATCGCCGACCTTGCCGTGTCCACAATGGCAACTATCTGGATCATTTATGACATTTTGGCTCGGGTTAGCAGCACCCGAACTCGACGCGATCGCAGCAATGAGACTCCCATGCCAATGCGAGGAGTCGCAACCCGAACCCGACGGGCAGAATTCCGTCGCGCCCTCAGGGTCTTCAGATGCACTACAATTGAACAGGCCAGTCGGGTAATAGAAATCGCCGAGTTGAAGGACATCGATTGCGACAGGCGATTCATTGATGCATTCGCCGGTCTCAGTGTCGCACGACCCACCCTCCCCGCACGTCACTTCAAAGCAAAGATCAATGACGCAGCTACCCCCTGAACAAATCTCGCCAGAACTGCACTCGACAAGGAAGCACGGGTCAATGACACAGCTCCCTTCCGAGCACATGTTACCCTCTGAGCACTCGATCGGATTACCAGCACATACACCTTCGTCATCGCAGGTATCGTCTACCGTGCATTCGTCCTCGTCGTCACAGGTCGGATCGTTGGTGCACGTAGTCGTCTCATCCTCATTCGTAGTACATGTGTCGGTTGTACAGTCATTGTCGTCGCTACATTCCGCACTATCACAAGGGTCAACACACGCACCATCGGGCTCTGTACAAAACTCAGGGAAATCGCAAACAACGGCCGTGCCATCCGCGCATACCGCTTGGCCACCATCGGCGACGCAAGTTTCCAACCCATCACAAGCCACACCATTGTTACACGGATTGTTCATACACGGGTCACAGCCCGCCATGAAAACGATCAAAAAGAGAACGCAACCAATACCTCGTTTCCTAACGGCGTCTCCATTCATCTTCCGAGTTTCTGTAATTTGAAAAATGCGCAAGTCATCCATGATCATTCGTGCCTCCTAGTTTGACCTCTCCAACATCAATTCAGATACATCAATCTCCATGGGGACTCGATCCTAATGGGAGACCGACGCCAGTTCAAGTAAAACCACCCGATCAAGGCACGACCGCACATGCTTGATCTAGCCACTATTTACGATGACCGACTCTCAGGGGCCCAAGCCCCAGCCATACTCGAGGTTTCAGGGGCCAACCCAAAAAAAATTGATTTTCTTACAATTAGTTGCACTTGTTCATTGCCTCAGCGGAATCATAATACGGATAGGATGTCTGGCGTCAGTACGTCATAGTTAATGGTAGAGCCAAAAGACTTTTAGAGAAATAATCACCATAAACGTAAGATAGGGCACCAACATGAAATACGCCAAACACGCGACAACATTTTCCCTCGCGATGCTCCTGATCATCGCGAACACAGCTCTCGCTCAAAAAGGCGAAGGCAAACGAGGTCGCCGCGACCAGATCAAAAACCGAATGTCGAAAGATGACAACGCCCCTAAGGTCGGCGACGCAGCCCCAACTTTCAAACTAAAATCCCTCGACGGCAAGAGCGAAACCGACCTCGCCTCCTTCAAAGGCAAGAAACCGGTAGTTCTCTTCTTTGGCAGCTACACGTGACCGCCATTTCTTCGGCAGGTTGCCGACATGGAGAAAATGTACCAGGACTATAAAGACATCGCCGAGTTCCGACTCGTTTACATCAAAGAAGCCCACGCAATGGATAGCAGTTGGCCAGTCGAATACGCCAAAGAGATGGGCATCAAACAACACACCACCTACGGCGAACGATGCTCAGTCGCTACCAAGCTGCTTTCCGACAAGAACCTCCACATCCCAACCCTAGCAGACGACATGAAAGACTCCGCAAACACCTCTTACAAAGGCTGGCCCGACCGCGTTTTCCTAGTGACAAAAGATGGCACCCTCGCAGTCGCCGCCAAGAGAGGCCCCTGGGGTTTCAAACCAGGCATCCAAGCTGCCAAAGCATGGCTCGCCAGCTACAAGGAAACAGGCAAAGAACCCCCCATTAAGAAAGAATCCGCTGAGACCAACGCACCCGTACCTGACGAAAACAAAAAGGCCCACAACCCGGCACGAGTGGACCCAATAGCAGCAGCTGCGGTCATCGGTTCGTGGGAAATGAAGACTGAATTCCAGGGCGGCCAAATCCCGGCAACCATGTCGCTTAAACTAGACAACGAGCAACTCGTGGGCACCTGGGCCAGCCAAGGAAGCGAAATGAAGATGACAGCAATCACGCTCGACGGCGACAAGATCACATTCAATCGCTCAATGGGTCAAGGAGGCCCATCACTCGCTTTCACCGGCACGGTAAACGGAAAAAGAATTGTCGGAAAATTCAATTCGATGATGGGCGACTTGAAATGCGCCGGAACCCGTAAGAGATCAAGCGGCGCCTCGAATGGGGACTAACAGCCAACGCCAGAATCGCCCCCCCCCCCCTTTGCGGGGGGAATAATGCAGCCCGTCGAAAAACGACCAATGCCCGGGTGGCACCAGCTTCCGGCGGGTGGTCATGCATGGCGGACTTACTGAGGTCGGATAACGGAGCTTCGGACTTTTTTCGCCCGGGAGATACTGCGGCGGAGAGGACTCGAACCTCCACATCTTTCGATACTAGATCCTAAATCTAGCGCGTCTGCCAATTCCGCCACCGCCGCAGTGTTTTCCTCTCGCGCATTCGTCCGGCCACATGATGTAAGTGAGGCGGACTATTGCGTTGTTGGGACGAGCTTCATGAGCCTAGGGCTCGTGCCGCTTTTAGGAACGAATCGTAGGCTGCCCGAACTTCTGTGAGTGTATCGCCTGAGAACTTTTCTAGAAAGGCCCGGGCGATCTCAAAAGCTACTACATTTTCTACGACGACGCTTGCGGCCGGGACTGCGCAGACGTCGCTTCGCTCGTAATCGGAACGCTCGGGGGCCTTTGACTCTAGATTTGTGCTGTCCATTCCCTGCAATAGCGTGCTGATTGGCTTCATGGCTGCTCGGAGGATGATGGGCTGGGCGTTTGTCATTCCGCCCTCTATTCCGCCGGCGCGGTTTGATCGGCGGGTGAATCCCAAGCTCGGAGTGTCTCGCTTTGACCGATCGAAGTCTATGGGGTCGTGGACCTTGCTGCCTGGGTTTGAGGCGACCTGGAAACCCATTCCGATTTCTACTGCTTTGATCGCTTGGATGGAGGCGACTGCTTGCATGAGGCGGCCGTCTATTTTGTCTTGCCAGCGCATGCAGCTACCCAAGCCCGGGGGGTGACCTTGGACCTGCACCTCGATGATACCGCCTAGTGTGTCTTTGTCTTCTTTGGCTTTTCTGATGGCGGCAATCATTTTCACTGCGGCTAAATCGTCGGGACAGTAGGCTTCGTTTGCGTCTCGTTCCTTGGCGATTTTGGAGAGGTCGGCGCTTTGGTCTACATCTGCTTTGATTCCGGCGATCGCGACGACATATGCGGCGACGGTTATTCCGAATTCGTTTAGGAGTGATCTGGTAAGCGAGCCAGCGGCGACTCGGGCGGCGGTTTCGCGAGCTGATGCTCTTTCCAGGGTTTCGCGGCAGTCTGTTGTGAGCCACTTTATGCTTCCGGCGAGGTCTGCGTGGCCTGGTCTTGGGCGGTTGACGGGTGGTGCCTGATCTATGCGGAAGTCTTTGTTTTCGAGCTGGATCGCTATTGGAGATCCGATTGTTAGGCGGTTTCTGATACCGGTGAGTATGTTGGCCGTGTCTTTTTCGATTTTCATGCGGCCGCCCCTTCCGTAGCCGCCTTGGCGACGTGAAAGTTCGGCGTTCATGAGGGCGAGATTTACTTGGACCCCCGCTGGGAATCCTTCGATGAGGGCGATGAGGGCTTGGCCGTGTGACTCGCCCGCGGTTGAGTAGGTTAGATTCGCCATAGCCTTGTATTTTATGCGGAATGAGCTGTAAGCGAAACTGGGTGATGTTCTGATTGATGGATAGTGGATGGAATTGGTCGATTGGGGGTTTTATCGGCGTGGCAAGGGATTTGCCGGTGAGTTTTACTTGAATCCGTGCTGGGATCGTGACTATGATAGGCGGTGCCTCTTTTCTTTGGTCGAGCACTATCGGACCTGGATGGGGTGGGCGAGGGTCATCTTGCACGGCTTGTCGGGACGCGGGTGCGGATGATGCGGTCGAAGGAGGCTTTTCTGCCTTGGGAGTGGTTTGTCTATGTCGAATGATAGGCGTCAACAAACAGGGATGTTTTTGCGCAAGATCAGTCTGATGATCCTTGCTTGTGCGGGGATTCAAGCGTTGGCGGTTGCGGAATCGCGGCGCGATGGGTCTGGTCGGGCAGACGGCACTTCTGTGAAGCAATCAGAGAGACTCAGAGATGCATCCGCAATTGACGCAAGTGGCGATCTTAGTGAGAAGGCTTGGGTCTCTCGTGCTCGTCGTGAATCTCTGAGTGGTTATGCAAATGTCACAGCGCAAGTTGTTGATTATCGCGATGATGAATCTAGCCGGATGCGCGATGCGGGATTACTCTTTGGCGCGCTGCCTCTGGCGGAACTATTTGGCAGCACAGCTGCGAATCACCTTGCTTGCCCTGCTGAGAACCCGGACTGCTGCACCTTTGATATTGACTGCGAAGACGGAAATCCTTGCACATCGGACGGTTGCAATATCTCTCCGGAGGGTCCGCTGGCTGCTGGTAGCTGTGTGCACCAACCGGTTGCTGCCGGGACTGCCGGTGGCTGCGATGATGGTCTGATTTGCAATGGGCTGGAGTTCTGTGACGCCACGGGAATATGTGCCGCCGGGCCTCCTCCGACATGTTGCGTTGGCGACGCGTTGAATCAGCGCGAGCAATGCTCCGAGGCGTTGGCGCGGTGCTCAAACGATTCTTCTGTTGCTGGTCGGCGATGCTCGCTCGATTGGGAATGCCCGGGGGGACGGTGTGACCATTGTGTTCCGCTCTGCGACGTTGCAAACGATTGTGATGACGGTCTTTCTTGTAACGGTATTGAACAATGCTTGGGTGGCATTTGCGAGCCTGGTTCCCCGCCTTGCGGATTTGGAGGTACCTGTTTTGAGAAACGCTGCATCGGATCGTTCGTCGCGAAAGTGTGCACAAACGCCGATGACTGTCTCCCTAACGAAACCTGCGGATCCAAGATTTGCAGCGGTTTCGGTGGCGGGCCTTGCCTAGTTGATTCCGACTGTGGGACCGGAAGGACCTGCGACTCGGCACATGTGTGCCGCCTTGGTCGTTGCTGCCCAGTTGGAGCGTCGGTAGACGACTGCCAAGCACGGACACTCAACGATTGCCTAACAATGGGAGGTCTATGGTTCGCTGGTGAAGGCGGCGAGGAAAGCGGCGCTCTGGACGAATGCGGCGGGAAACGTAGCGTCAACGGTGCAGAGCAACTGGGGTGCCCTGCGTATTCATCTGGGATCGTCCAAAACTCGTCCGCTGTTTCTTTTTCGCCTCAACTTGTGGGACCGGTTTCTCTTTCGCCAGAGCCCGTCGCTCCGCCCGCTGGACCTGGCGTGCCGCTTCTGCGTTTGGGCGACGACTATGAAATACTTGGCAGCTCGTTCATTGCCTTGGAAGGGGTGCGGATCGTTGGTGGGATGCTCGTTCCTGACGCTGTTTTTGTTGAGATTTGGGACGAGGACGGGAATTTCATCGAGGATTTCTTGTTTCGCCCGTCGCGCACTGTTGCTGTCAACTTGCTCGAACTCACGCCGCCGTTGACAATTCCGGCTCGAGGGCGGATCTCGGTTCGAAATAAGGTTGAGTTTGCAGCGAACGCGAAGTTTGTCTGGGCCTCGGCGGCGTCTAGCGAAACAGGTGTCAATGATGCCAACGTTCTATTCGTGAATGATGATCCGAATTTTTCTATAGCGTCCTCTGGGATGATGGGCGGGGCGCCCGCAATCCTTGCGTTTGAGCTTGCCGGTCGTCCGATTGGCGGACCTCTTGGGGGTTGCTGCCACAGCAATTCTACTAGCTGTACGAACGAGCTACAGTGGGTTTGCGATACGAAGGGTGTTTGCAATGCGAACACTTGCGTCGGGGGCGTCACCGAAGGGGACTCGTGCGTCGATTCTGGAGATTGCGAGGGGGCGTTCCTAGGGTTGGGGACGCGCTGTGCAGAGTGTCGATTTGGCGGAAACGTAGATGGGCTGTGCGAGACATGCCAAGGCGGGACGGAACCTGGTAGTTTTGCTTGCGCCACCGACGCGGACTGTGATGCTCGCGGGCTGGGGGGCGCTTGCCTCCCTAACG
>JAJDDZ010000302.1 GCA_029260025.1 Phycisphaerae bacterium
TGCGGCAGGAAATCGATCAATCGGCATGGCCAGTGCCAGCAGATTAGCTCGATTCGCTCAATGTCGATGAACTTAACCGGATGACAGAGCATGGGGTTCAAGTCACAAAAATCGATGCAGTCTAGGGAGAGTCCGCAAGGATCGGAATCTCCATCACCGCTACCGATTCGAATCGTGGCAGGGATGAACTCAGGCTCGCCTAGGACTTCGGACGGGCAGACGATCCCCATCGACAGCGGATAGGGTCGGAATCCAACTGTGAATACGCCGCTGGCACCTGCAGAAACGTTCAAAATGAGCGTCCCAACATACTTGGCGTCTCCGCTATCCGTTCGGCAGCGGTCCTGACCGATGGCGCCAAAGTACATGTAGTCATCGGGGACCGTTCTTACTCCGTCCAATGGGCCGACACCGTAGAACACATAGTCCGCTCGGGAATGGTCGATGAAAGCGCCGTCGCGCGCGGAGGGGATCACCAAGGGGCTGAGCGTTCCATCCCCGCTGGTGTAGCCCGCAGAGTCAATGCTTGCCTGAAAGGCTCGAAGCCGTGCCGGGCCCCAATCTGAAACTCTTACCTCAAGCGTAACTCCGACTCCCCCGGCGGGGATCCTGATTTCGTTATCGACGATCGTGTAGGATCCCGTGGAGGAGACCGGTCGTAACTCGATGACGATCCCGAAGGCCGACGAGGCGGTGAACGATGCGAACGAGATTAGGATACAGCGAATTGATGTTCTCATGGCGAATTCTCCATCCTCTAGCGAACCGACATTTCCAATTATCAGATTTGACGCCGTAATGATATCCAACCGCACCTCGTGATGCAAGCAAGAAACAAAGAGCCATACGCATACATCGTGCCATCGCGACTACTTCATCGCGCCAATCCTGCCTTTGACTAACCTGGGATTTTGCCGCGCAGCATCAACCCTTGCTCCCCCACGAATCGCAATGCCGGTCGCGGCGTCAGCCATCTGGAATGTCCGATGCGCTCTTCCTGGGTGCGGATCGGATACCAGCGAGCTCGCCGTTCCTGACGAATGTACAAGGATGCGAACGAAGTGAGTTCCCGCTCCGAATGGCTGTATCTGGAACCAACCCGTCAGAACTGAGGAACCGAAAACTACTTATACTTCCCCCACACACATGTGTGTATATGGCAACCAAGAACATTTCGATAAGCGAAGAAGCGTACAAAAGGCTAGCAAGCCTGAAGCACGAAAACGAGAGCTTTTCTCTAGTGATTACCAGGCTCACGGGCAAGCGATCCCTGATAGATCTCTGCGGCGTGCTCTCCGGAGAACAAGCGGATCGCCTTGAAGAGAACATCAAGATGGTCCGGCGCCGACATGCGAAGGCCGACCGGAGTCGAAATAAGAGGCTGAAGGAGGCGTTCTCGTAAGCATGGTCTGCCTCGACACTTCCTTTATCATCGACCTCTTGCGAGGGAACGCGGAGGCGAAGCGAGTGCTCGATGAACTTGTTGAAAACGGCGAAACAACTTCGATTGCCACACCAGTACTCATGGAATTGCGAACGGGAATCGCACTGAATACTCGGGCGAGGAATGAAGATCAGCTCATCAACAAGATCAAAGCTTCCTCGATACTTCTTTCGCTCGATGGCGAATCCGCAACCCGTGCGGGGGATATCGAAGCTGCGTTGATCCTAGCTGGCGAAGGAATTCCACCCATCGACATCATGATCGGAGCGATCGCAATCCAAAACAACGAGAGCTTGTTAACGAGGAACGTGAAGCACTTTGGGAGAATTCCTAATCTTGAGGTTAGGACGTACTGACCGAAGGTTGAACCCGACAGCATTTTCGTGACGCGACTCAACGCTAACCTGCACTCTTCCGGAGCCCATGAGGTCGCGCGTTCCGTAACCTCTTGCGTGAACCGGACGGACGAGGAAGACGCTGAGAGAGGTGCCCCAGCCAAGATCGCCAGTCCGTGGCGATCAAGCAAAGTAGGGCCCAGATGAGAACTGGAAGCATTACGTGCAATACGACGTCGTCTGTTAACATCCCCCTTATGGTTCCAGAAACGGTTCCGGTTGGCATGCTTGCATCCGGGAAGAAAGCGAATGTTCGGTCAAATGCGTGGCGAAGAATGATGATCTGCCTCACCGATACCGCAAGCAACATGAGCAAGAGTCCGGCGAGTAGGGCTGGCAACTTTCGTCGCGGAATCATTGGTGTCGAGAGAATCAACGCGATCAAGAAAGCGATCTGAACATACGTAGGACTTCGACTAGACAGCGGCACGAGAACCATATGCGGCGTTCGCCAGTTAGTAACTTCTAGAACGACGTCGAGCTTATCAACCGGAGAAGCAATGGGTTCAAAACGCAGAGATGAGTTTGGCAGCACAGATCCAAAAGCCATGTTGTTCCACTCGCAGTAGATTCGCGCAAATGCTTCGTTGAGCCCCGGCCAAGGTGCGATGAGGGTTCCGTAGACAAGGACGAAGCGAGCCAAGAAACCCAAAACCGGCTTAGTGCCCAACACTGTGCACCACGTTCCCAGAATTGGCTGCCCACCGAATCCAGGTCGCCCAGAGCACGAGCGCAACAACGATGAACACCGGCTGCCACACGTCCATATGAAGCGTTTGGAATGCGTTGGGATAATGAACACCTGCGTAGTATAGGCTCGCTACTCTGAGAAGATTCAGGCCCGCGAGAACCGTGGGTCCCACGAGAAGCCCCCAGAATCTCCGCCACCGCGTGACCTGGAGCGGCCAGGACATAATGGCAAGGAATAAGAACGCCTCGACTTGAATGCCATCGCAACCGCGTTTGATATCCAGCGAGAACTGCGGGGACACCAAGGTTCTTCCAACGACATCGACTTCCTCTCCGAGACAGCTCAGAACCTTGCTGGACCAATTCGCGTTCAGAGCGAGGAAACTCTGGAAGGCCTCGCCCGGAGAGACCCATACGAAAAAAACGATGTTGAAGACGATCATACCCACGCCAAGGATGGCTACGAATCGAAACACGCCTCCGCTCTTGCTGCGCAGCCAAGCTCTCACGCTACTGCCCTGGGTTCGCCAGAGACGTGCGCGTGCGTTGCCCGGCAGTGTGGAACCGGCTTGTGTAGGAATTCTTTTTCGTGTCCGGCTCACTGTCACTACTCACTACGTCGGTATCCCGGCTTCTGGGCGCATACCGCAGTCCTCGATGAAGAATTAAGAAACGAAGTCCGCCTCCTAGGGCCCACCGTCATGAATTCCGCCGACCAGCTGTCGACGCCGTTGGAGTAACACAGTTCCGAATACCATCCCTAGTAACGTCAACAGAACGAGACCCCATTCTGAGACCGCGGGGCCGCCAAGTGTGCCGCCTCCGCATTCGCCGCCCGGATCACCGCAACCATCCAGTTCAGACCCCTCATTGAAGTAATGGACGCCCTCGGTCAAGACCGACTCGGGAGGACAATCGCAACCTTCTAAGTCTTGGGGGATGTCGCAAACTATTTCGGAGGAGCAGCCATAAATATCGCACACGCCGCCCGCAAGACTCGTGACCGAGCCGCTCTGATCCTTTACGCAGTCGAGGCTTGATGTCACTGACCCGAGCGGCGCAGCATCGCCTTTAGCCTTGCCGATGGTCGACAGGCAAGTCGTGTTGGTCCAATGTAACGCCGAGGCGAAGCCTATAACTCGGGTGCCCCCGGGACACGCGACATCGAATGTCCTCGTCCCCCCGGGAGGCGAAACCGTCCACGCACCTCCGCCGAGAACTTCAATTGGGGGAGACACCACTCCAGCCGGAGTCGCGCAGAGGTACTTTCTACTGATGTAGGTGACTTCCTTGTCTACGGTTACAGTCACTGTTCTCTTCTCTGCCCAAGCGCTTGCCTGAACGAGCGCGATCGCGCCAACGGCAATGGCGGTGCAACGCTTGTTACGAGTGTGCCGACTTATTCTTTCCCGGGTGGTCATCGTGATTCCTCCAAAGAGTGGACGTGTGACTCGCCGCGCGTTTTTCGGAATTAGAATCTAAAGCGCACGAACACGAAGCGTCATTATTGCGTTCAAGTCTTGCGAGAGTCAAGGAAAAAACAGGACAATAGTTAGGAGTGCCGTACGCATGCCGCATGCCAGTTTCATCGTGCCGTCTCGGCGTTTGCGAACTCGGATAGCATTCGCGCAGCATCCACTTTCTCGCCGAAAACCTTATAATGATCTCATGCCTCATGATCTCATGATAACCAAACTAACCAAGGGACAGCAGATCACCATCCCCTCCCTGATCAGAGAGAAGCTAAATCTCAAGCCAGGAAGCCGAGTAGAAATCGAACTTCGCGATTGCGAAGCCGTGATTAGACCGATCGGATCAGATCTTGAAGCGTTCTTTGCGCAATCCAAGAAAGTGAAAGCAAAGGAGCGCTTGACGGCCGAGCAGATGGATCAACTCGTTGAAGATGAACTTCATTGATTCCAATGTGCTCATTCTAGCTTCCTACGAAAACCCCCAGCAGTCTCAATATCAACAAGTGATTCGCGAGAGCCAGTCCCGGCAAGAGAAATACCCCGCCGCTTCCCAGCGACGGGACTTACAGGAAAGACACAAATTCGCCCGACATACCACCAATCGTATCTACGTTTTTCCGCTCTTGCAACCTACTTCTATTGATTCATCGACTGCGTTCTCGATCATTCCTCGAATGTCAACGAACTCTAGGCTCGCACAGAATCTCCTGTCGAAGTTGTCGAGGATCTTCTCGTGGTGCTCCTGCCAGAACTTCGCTACGTCTCTGATCTCCGGTCGTGTCTCCTTGATAACTTCCTTGAAATCATTCTCGCCTATTTCCCAATTGTAAACGATATTTTCTTCTTCCATCTTTTTGGTAATCTCCCCCTTTCATCTATTCAAGAAAGCCCTCATCAAAAACAAAAACTCGAGGGCTTTCTTCATTGCTTCACGGTTGCTTAAACCGACTCGCTGACTTCTTCACTATCGCTCTTGCTTCAAGGTGTCGCGTTTCTGCCTAGGCCTTAAAGCCTGTGCCTTGAACTCCTTTAGAAACCCAAGGACGGGATGTTTGGCTTCACCACCTCGCGCGCGATACAGCGATG
Source organism: Phycisphaerae bacterium (assembly GCA_029260025.1). Taxonomy (GTDB): domain Bacteria; phylum Planctomycetota; class Phycisphaerae; order UBA1845; family UBA1845; genus JAJRUK01. Next base: position 5,088 of record JAJDDZ010000302.1, read on the forward strand.
TCTTGAGATCCTTCAGTTTCTGCCTCTGCCAGTCGGTCAAAGGCTCCGCCAGCTCTCTGGCCGCTTCCGCCGATTTGTTCTTTCGCCTTGTCATCACTTCCGACAGGAGATTCACGTACACGTTGACGAGGTCAGAATCTAGCGGTGCCTTTAATGAAGCCGTATAGAGATACGCGCACACCTCGGCATCTCCGACTCTTTCCCAATCCGCAATCTTCTTTTTGCCTGCGATTTCGCACATTCCGCCAATCAATCTCTCCGCTTCTATTTCGCGTTTGATCCATTTCGGCAGCGTCTCGGCCCATCCTAAATCAGCGACCACGATTGGCGTCCTTTCATTATTGTGTTTTCTATTTGTCATTCATTATCTCTCCCCCTTTCATCTATTCGAGAAAGCCCTCATCAACATCAATAAACTCGAGGGCTTCCTCATCCGCGATCACGACGGATCACTCCGCCTTGGCTTCGTCGATCAACTTCGACGCTTCCTGCTTTGTGCAATCTGTAGGAACCTCGATGTTCAATCGCTTCATAAACTCGATCTGCTTTTCCGTTGCAGGTACATCGCCGTTGCCGATTGAATGGTCGTTTCCGTTTGAACGACCGTTGATCATCCAGCTACATCGGGAGTCCTTCCCAATCTGATCGATAATCGCAGCAGTCACTTCCGCATTCTTGACTACGGGATTGACTCGTTCGTAAACCGCTAAGTATTCATCGATGTTTGCTTGTGTTTCATTATCCATTGTTACTATCACCTCCTTTCATCTAGGTCAGAGCCCTTATCGAGCCCCAGCCATGGGGCTTCACTGTAAGTGGGGCCTGACCAACTCCTCGGAGCGACCGTGCTTGGTGGCGCAGGGATATGGTGGGAAAGCGGAAAACCTAAATGCCTAGCCGAACTTGCGAGGCGGCTTTTACGTTTTTCAGGAAGTGGAGTGGGTATTTGTCGCCGTAAGGAGACGCGAACGATAGTGAGTTCGGATTTCAGCGAGGGGCTCGAAGAGCGGTATGTCTTCGTAACGAAGTTGTGGGAGCGGTTTGATCGATGAACCTATCGAGCGTTTCACTAGACTGGATTCTCAACGGGCGTCAAGGACAGTTTGCGCTTCGCTTCTATCGATGACGCAGCCGCACGAACGAAATGTTTGGTGAACCGTTGTGACGGGGTCAAGTGAAACTTGATTTGGCATTGAGTTTTGCGCGCAATAGTCTGCCACACAGTTTAGTCTAGTGAGGATGAACGTAGAGAATTGATCGGTAAGAGCTGGAGAGGGATTGGGCGTGGAAAAGAACTCCGGTTCGATGAACATCTTCACGAACAACCGAACGCACCAGCCGTTCTTCTCGTTTGCGATGAAAAAGAGGAAGTGCGGTGCGATTTTATCTAGTTTTCGGAAATAGGACTTGACTTCTGGAATCTCGAAGAGTTCGCGAGGGTCGCTATCGTATCCGCCAACTGTGAACGTAACGCTACCCTGAATCGCCGCTCGAGTTCCCGCGTTGTCGGCGTTTGCGTTGATCAGACGGAGCAGATCCTCGCACAGCTGCGCTTCGATCTCCTCGCGCGAAATGATCATGTGGTTACCAAGCAGATCAGGAGGAAACACAGCGACTTGTCCGTCTGGAAGCGGCCATAGTAAAGTCATCAGGAGAATGTTCTGCTCAAGGTCGCAGAAAACGTGGCCGGTGATGAAGCGACGGACGAATTGTTCGGTTGGCTCATCCGCGATCAGTTGCCCCGTCATCTGTGAATAGAGGTCGAAGCCTTTGCCCTCGTTGCAGAGAATCCCTACGACGTAGTCCTTGTAACCGTCATACCCAAGGCGATGCCAATATTGCTTGAGGTGGCGAAGCGAGGGCGTGCATCCGACCTCAAATACGATGAACTCGGCGGCAGCTTCTATCGTCGGGCCGCCGATGACAGCGTTGTGATACTCGCCATCCTCTCTTGCTTGATCGGATTTCATCGCAAGCACAAGACCGATTTGCTCTGCGAAACGGGAAGGAGTCAACTCGCGACGAATAGTCTCATGGTGGTGTGAGGTAATCCCGGCGATGAGGCGCTCCAGATGGGTTTTGTACGCCAATACGAACTGAGCTGCTAGTCCCACTACGGGCATCCCGATTCCTTTCAATCATCGCTTCATAGCGCTGTTGACTTCTGGCTCATTGTTCGAGTGTCCTGCATCTTCTAGTCGTTGCGCAGGGCGACCGTAGCCTCGATTTAGCCTCGCAACAACGCCATCGCACGCAGTACATACAGCCTCTGTTCTTCACATGGTTGTATGCGTCGTCTACGGCAAAACCACGCACACGTTTTTCAAGTACAATCCTCGGGAGCGCCCGGAAAAGATACGCGCCTAGCAATCCGCCACAGCCCCAATTCTGTCCATCCATTCATCGAGCTCGTCCTCGGTCAGTGGCGGTTCCATGTCCCCCACGGCATCAGGGTTCTCTTCGGGCAGGCAGTCCCAGGGCGCTGCCACTCGCCTACTGAATACCATCCTAAGAGCTTCTCCCGGCTCGTACCCAGAATCGTTCAAACAGTAAGCGAAGAGAATCTCGCCGTTCCAAGTTGGATCGTCGTAAGCCGAGAGATACTGCAAGGACTCTTGTCGAGTAAGAAAATACCACGCTTCACAAAGTTCCAATTGATTCCATCTCGCATAAGTGTCCAAGTCCAGATATGTATAATCGATCGGTAGAGGGTTTGGGCCAGTATATCGACCGGCCTTGGTAAGATCGTAGACATCGTTGCCTCGCATGATCAGGCCAAGACTGGGAAACCGTAAGCCAGTGTGACCGTGCAGGAAACGTGGTTCATGGACTGCAGGAACGTTGTGCGACTGAAGCACAGCGTACAGAAAACCGGCCGTGATTGAATCGCTGCCCTTTTTGCGGTCAACTAGGCATTCAAAGTCAAAGTGCATGGACCCACAGACGTCCTTCGGTTTCGAGGATCCAGTTGCGTGACGCCACCCATCTGCGCGCATTCTGATAATGGTCAAGTCAAGAAGATCCTTTTGCGTGTTGATTGAGCGTTCGGGAAACAACGTACGCAGCTCCTCCACATACTCATAGGGCAGTATGGGGTTGCCGTTACTGAGCACGATACTGGAACGCTTGTAGCGCTCGGCCGGTTGGTACAGATCTCCCAGAATGACGTCCAGTTCTTCATCAGTATATTCCAGAAGACTCCAAGGCACGATTTGGTTCGCCTCAACATATAGCGAGACTGTCACCTTTCGAAGATAGATGTCCCGCATGCAAAGATCTCGGTCCCGCTGGCTCAGAGTATCAGGACACGCAGTTCTATAGCCGTTCCATCTTGCGATATCGTCCGATTCAATGGCATCAAGATGTTCGGCTAGCACACCAACGTAGTCCACTGATCCGACGTCTCTCACAAGAGGATTGGCCTCAATTGCGCTTCTGATTCTTGGGTTTTCAAGAAGTAATCGATACGAGTCGCTTTGGTCTGGGAAGTGCGTGGACACTGCTTCTGCGTAGTTGCCCGTAATTTGCCCGACGTTTTCGCGAGGGAGCTGTTCCTTCTCGTAAGGTGGATCGATAGTAAGCATTACTGCAAGCAGTGTTGTACTTGCTGCGGCGATTATTAGTATCAGAAGTATCCACCTGATGTAGGATGCCATATCGTATCGAAGTGGCAAGACTTATATAAAGTTGTTGCTTTGCCCAAGAGGCAATTTCATACTTGGATTGGGTCGAAATCCCTCGGCTTCATAATGCCATGAGTTGCATTGTTTCCAACAAAGCAGCCAAATCCGTCTTCCTACTGCACACTATGATCACGATCTTATCTTCATTCTGCTTCCGTTCTGTGGTACGACACCTATGAACCGTAGACTCACCCAACCGACGAGGACAATGATCAGCCCTAGTCCCGCGCCCTCGCCGCACGCGCCGCACATCGAGTTGCGGTCCGATCTCACCCCTGGCACGGGATTACCTTCGGACGTATCACCCGTGCCATTGCGGTTCCCGGCGTCGGGGTGGCTGAACAGACTCTCGGCAGCATCGTTCTTCGCCTTCACGCGGTACCAATAGGTCGTCCCGGCTTCGGCAGACGTGTCATCGTAACTGCTGCCGCTCTGCCAAGCGCCCCGACTGGCGCAGGACGATGTAGTGTTCGAGTTTGTGCAACGAAAGGCTCGATATTCCTCAGCCTCCGGGACCATGTCCCACGTGATACGCACTTTATCAAGAAAATCGCCATCGGAGGCGAACACGTGTGACGGCGGCTGAAGGTCGTTAGCGCCGCCCAGTTTACACTCGCCGCCTAAACACACCTCAGGCAACAAGCAGGGACAATCCTCAGCGCAATTGTTACAGTTTTCACGACACGCTGATTCACACGAATCGTTCCCGCAGTTGCCCGTGCACTCGCCGTCTACGCATTGATCGCATTGACCACAAGCACAATCTTGGACACATGTCCTACAGTCTTCTGCGCAGAGTGGATCGCAGGTACGGTCTCCGCAATGGTCCGATTCCTGACAGGCGCCCTGCACACATTCTTGGCAGGCAGAACAGGGCGGATTGCAGCGTCGCTCGCTGCATGTTCCAGAAAAACACTCCTCGCCGATGTCGCAGCCGCAGTCTACTGGGCAATTGTTGCAATTCTCATCGCACAATGGTTCGCACGAATCGTTCCCGCAATTGCCCGTGCACTCGCCGTCTACGCATTGATCGCACGTTGAGCAGCCGCAATCCACGTGACACACACTGCAGTCCTCGCCACGGTCACCTTCGCAAGTTCCGTCGCCACAAGATGGGATACACGTATGGCCCGAACATTTCCGTAGATTCGCACAATCGCTATTGAGACAACACGCATATTCTTGGCAAGTATAGTTGGCGCAGTATTCGCACGCTTCGCAATCCGAATCACGACAACATTCAAGATCCTTACAACCGTGATCGTCGTTGCATTTCTGGCAGTCGCCACAAGAAACGACAACACAACGACTTCCTGAGCACCGCTCGCATAGGTCACAATCCAAGTTACTACAGCACTCGAAAGTTCGGCACTCGTGATTACGACATTCCTGACAGTCGTCACACATAGAGTCATCGTCACACCATCCGGGGATCGGCTCACATCCTTGTTCGTTATTGCAGCGCGTGCCGGTTTCGCACTCAAGCGGAACACAACGGTTGCCCGAACATTGCTCGCAGAGTTTGCAATTGCGAGCGTTGACGCAGCAACCCTCGATCCTCGTACAGCCGCTCGCGCCGTCACAATCTTCGCAGGGATCGGAACAAACTACATCGACACAAGCGCCGTCTTCACATATCTCGCACGAGCGGCAGTCGCGGTCTTCGCAACATCCTCGCGTGAGCGTAACGAGCAGCTCATTGTGCCAGTTATTGCATTCGTTGTTGTCGCCGCCTTCGTGAAGTTCGAACTCACCGACCAACTCTGCTCGATTGCTGTCCTCGAATCGGCACACGTCGAAAGTGCGGGTAAACGTCTTGTCGAACGTCGCCCCCACCGTACTCCATGGGGGATCGTAGATGTGATCAGAATCGAACGGATCGTCTTCCCAGAAGTCTGTTTCTAGGTCGCCTGAGCTGTCGTTCCTCCCAAACACCCTGAGGGTATATGTAGATGTAGTCCCACAACAATGAACGGTCGGACCGCAAAACCTCATCGTAAGACATAGGCCTGGGCCATCGCGGCAATCGACACATTCCCTACAGGAGTCGCCTGTGGCGGTTGAATACTCTGTTGTGTAAATGAGGCTCGCGTCATCCGACGGGGATCGCGAAATTGTAGAACCTGAAAAGACGAGCATCGGTCCGCCATCCGTCTGCGAAAGGCGCAAAGGCTCGTCACTGTAGACAACGATTTCAAGCGATGTGGCCCCTGCATCTAGTGCCGCCCGTACCGGGTGCGTGGCGTGGAGTCTTGCGTTATCGCCGCCGGGCTTCCATTGCCAAGCATGCGTGCGTTCCGGCTCATCGTCGCTGGGACCAAGATCAAAGCGGGCGGGCGCGTAGGCAACCACGTAAAGAGGCTCGTCCGTTCCATCGTTCGCAAGATCAAAGTAAACGTACGCGTCTCCTTCGAACAGCGAGTCCATGCCTGCCAGATCGAACGGAATTATGAGCATGTACAAGCGGGGACTCGGGCGCTTAGTATCAAATACAGACTCCTCGTCGGGCCAATAGCCGTGGGGGCCCACAATTGCTAGTTCATCGGGAAAGGTAGACTCAGAGTCGAACTCAGTGTTGTACGCGTCGATCGCAAAGAGCACCTTGCTGGCATGTTCCAGACGTGGCGATTGAAGCTCCTGGGCGATCGTGGAATTAAAGGATCGTGGGATCAGACCCGAACTCGTAAGAAGCGGAACACAGAGCCATCCAACACCGAGGCGACGAATCCTTGCGGCAATCATGGTAAACTTCTTCTTTCACCAGAAGTTCAGCGAACCAAAAGTTCCAAGGGCCCGCCGTCCAGTCAGGAGACATTTCGAACGCGTGCACATACATGCGTCGTCTGCGGGAAAACCGCGCAGACATTTATGAAAAAAACTGATACCGCACGAAACAGAGCTCTCATTGCATGTGCGAGCCAAGCCATGAATCAGATAATGTCGCGTATGTATGATGTAGTCGTAAGCTCGCCCATCCCCACGACGAAACACCGGGACCCGCACTTGAGTTGAACCCTCAATATTGCTACGGTACGTAAATCGAGCGGGACTTAAGCTTACCCATCCTTACAACGAGCCTTGAAATGTCAGAACCGACGCCGGTTACGAAGCTCTTGCAATTGGTCAGCGAAAACGATCACTCTGCACGCGAAGAGCTTCTGAACTTGGTTTATCACGAGCTTCATTCCATCGCATGCGAGCAAATGAACCACGAGGCACCGGGACGAACGCTTCAGCCGACTGCTTTAGTGAATGAAGCTTACTGCCGGCTCTTTGGCCCTGAAAACGCTTTTTTTGAAAACCGACGCCATTTTTTCTCCGCAGCGGCAAAAACAATGCGCGATATCCGAACGGATGACGCACGTAGGAGAAGACGATTGAAGCGCGGGGCGGGTGAACGCCGCGAGTTGTTTGAGGATCCGCCGACACTCGACCAAGATCCAGCAGAAGTACTCGCAGTACACGAAGCGCTTAAGGGACTCGAACGACATAGCGCACGAAGGGCAGAAGTAGTAATGCTTCGGTACTTCACCGGGATGACAATCACGGAATGTGCTGCGGCCCTTGAGGTGTCACCACGGACCGTTACTAAGGACTGGGAATTCGCAAAGGCCTGGCTTCATCGTGTGCTGTCAGATGATACTAAGAGCGAACATGACAATGAGTCCACTGGACATTGAGCAAGTTCACGCACTTTTCGACGAGGCACTCACATACGCATCGGAAGATCGAACGGCGTTTCTAGATCGGGCATGTAGTGAAAACCAAGAGCTTCGACGCGAAGTTACAGAGCTCCTTGACCATCACGCCTTGGCTGGACCAAGTTACCTTGAGCCAAGCCGCAAAAACGCACGAATGATTTCGGCTTCCCAGGATGAACCTGATCCCTTGATCGGGAAGCGTGTAGGCCAGTATCTTCTGAAGTGCGTCATCGGATCAGGCGGCATGGGCTGCGTCTATGAGGCCACACAGAAACATCCGAAACGAACGGTCGCGATTAAGATGCTCGCGGCCTGGACGTGGTCGAAGTCAACGAAGCGTCGTTTCGAGTTCGAGTCGCAGATCCTGGCCCGGCTGAGTCATCCGCACATCGCCCAGATTTACGAATCCGCAACGTTCGACGAAATGCCCTACTTCGTGATGGAGTACATTGCTAACGCAATGCCGATCACCAGCTACGCCGACGACAGAAGCCTCACGATCGAGCAGCGACTCAAACTAATGATTCACGTTTGCAGCGCCGTACAGCATGGGCACCAAAAGGGCGTCATTCACCGTGATCTCAAGCCAGGCAATATTCTCGTTGATGGCGAGGGCTATGTGAAAGTCATCGACTTTGGCGTTGCGCGATCCACGGACTCAGACGTCGCCGTTACGACGATCCGAACGGATGTTGGCCAACTCATTGGCACACTACAGTATATGAGTCCCGAACAGTGTCAGGCTGACCCGCTAGGATTAGACGTCCGAAGTGATGTCTACTCCTTGGGTATCGTGCTCTATGAGCTTCTCTGCGGTCGAACACCGTACGATGTCTCAAATACAACAATAGCACACGCCGCGCGAGTTATCTGCGAGGATCTACCCACTCGTCCAGGCAGTGTTCACCGTTCGCTGCGCGGCGACCTTGAGCTGATCCTGCTCAAGGCATTGGAAAAAAACCGCGACGACCGTTATCAGTCCGCGATGGACTTGGGTCGAGACTTGCAACGTTTTCTCTCTCGCGAACCCATCGAGGCAAAAGCACCCACGACTTGGACACGCCTGCTTGGGTGGTTTCGGGGCCACCCAATAATCGCGACAAGCCTTCTGGCGGGACTCGTTGCCCTCAGCATCATCGGGGGATCAATGGCCGCAGTCGAATATGCCAAACGTACGCCTTGGCGTGTGGAAGTGACTCCTGGGGACAAGGAGGTGCAACTAATCGCGCTCAATGGAACAATTCTTCATACGTGGGAGTCGATTTCACCTGCGAACAGCATTGGCGGAACAAGCATGGACGCAGTATTGGACGGACGAAAGACCAAGCTCGCCCTGATCATGTACGATCAATTGGACGGAGGGCCACACCGCGGCGAGCTTTGCGCTTTCGACATCGGACACCGTCAATACGAGTTGCCACTCTGGTGTGATCGCGTCCACAGTTACGATCTTCCGCAAGATCCAACTCGAACGCTTACAGAAAGTGAGTTCTACCCCCATGATGTTTGGCCTCTGGATATTTATCCCGAAATCGCCGGCCAGGAAATCCTCGTGCAATTCTCACACTACTACTCTCGTCGGGCGATTCGCGTTTATTCGGCGACGGGGGATCGGCTGTATCAGACTTGGCACGACGGCGCTGTCCATGCGACCCACTTCCTCACGCAGCCGGGCCTACTTGTCGTCGCAGCCGTTCACGACACACATCCCTGGCGCGAGCGTGGACAGCCTAGCGTGACGGGCGGACCACATGCCGGTAAGCCCCTTGTCGTATTTGCGTTTCGACCGGAAGTGGGAAAGTGGAATCGATCTTATTTGTGTATAGATGGCGAAACTCAATGCGTGGTACCCGCTTGGTACAAGTGTGTTCTTCCAGCGAACGATGCGACCAGAATCGCTAGGCTGCATCTCGGCGCAAAGTTTGCCAAGTCGGCAGACGAAGGACACTTTTCACTGCATTTCGACTTCGATACGAACAACAATTTGCCCGCAAATGCCGGGTGGATCATTGACCGATTTGGCAATCGTGTCGGAGATGAGTTCATGAAGAACGACGGCTTCCTCCTTCAAGAGGACAACCTACCCCCCATCGAGTCTTTTTACCTCGGTTCGCTACCGCCGATCGTAAGACATGAGTAGTCGAGTCCCGCCGTGAGAACCGGCCTCTAGCCACATCGCTCGCAGCGCGTCGACCCAGAATGAGTTCTCTTAAGGTGATACTGCTCGGAATGTCAAGACGCAAGAATATCATCGGAATCTCATCCGAGTCGTCGGTCGAGGATCTCAGTACGTTCCTTCAAGAGTACAACTTTCTCGGAACACAAAAACGATTCGGCCGAAAGGAGATTGCCAAGGTTCCCAGGCAGGATCGGCATCGCCTCGCTGAACAGCTGCGCCTATACTCTTCGGAATTTCACGCCGCTGGCGAGCCCGTCCAGGCCTACTTTGCGAGCCGGAACGCGGCATCGCTTCACAGGAGCATGTCAAATCCAAAAGATGAACTTATCGACTTGATGCGCACTGTCTTGGTGCTTCGCATCACACCGTTCGGTGGGGCGGCATGTCGAGCTTTAGCGCGAGCGAGGGAACTCTTCGAGGACAATGCTCGACTTCGACCATTCTACTTCGGCTGGTTTCTGGCAGAGATTGGCGTTCGGTTCTACCACAACGCTCAACTCACTAAGGCGAGCCATTATTTCACACGTGCTCGAACGTGGTACCTGAGCGACAAGGATCACCAGAAAGAAATTGCGGGCGATCGTAACTACCTGATGCAAATGACGACGGTCGATCGGCGACTGGAACACTCTCTAGCAACAGAAGATCTCCTGGGCACGCGTGCCCTCGATCGCCTTAGAGGAAAGCTTGATGAGATCGAAGGCAACTGCCTTTCAGGTTCGTTTCATCTCGGAGCCGCAAATGTTCGTGTGGTCGAGCTCTACGCGCTCATTCAATCTGGCAGACTGAACGATGCAAGATCGCAAAACGAATAATATCGAGTACAATTCTTACAGTGACCGGCATGTAACCAAAACCTTCATTACATTAACGAGGACCACCTCTTCAACAAGAGCGGGGACTCAACAAGGAAAGAAACGCTGCGTCTCGCGATTCATAGCCTCGCGGATCTTCGTATCGGAGTTCCACGGCTGCTCATGTGTGCCGGCGACTCACCTTATGACTTGCAATTCTTGGGACAATACGGACCTGGGAGAGACCAGCCGCAACTTCAACATACGGGCGGCTTTGGCCAGTACAATGAAAAGGTCGAGAAACTCGCCGCGGCAGATTGGGACGTCTACTGCCCGAGCGATGGAAGGGTTTCTGTGCCGGATAGTTACGAAGTTACCGCCAGGAAGAGCCGGAAAGTGAAGGATCGGAAGAAAAAGAAACGTGATCGAACGAAACTCTATACCATCATTTCTGACCTCGACATTGATAAAGGGACTCGGTTGAGCCAAGTGCGATGCGAACACCAGGCCACCGTCGATGACGTTGAAAAACTTGGCAAGTATGCATCCCGGTGTGGCATATTCATCGATGAGGAGAACGGGGGAAATCGAGGTATTGCAGTACGCCGGATCGCTGATGACGGATCTCTAAGGAACCGTCCAAAGCATCACAAGTTTGAGGAGCTAAGGGGCAAAGGACCGGTATTCGTAGCGTATCTCCTCAAGGCGCTTTCTGGACAGTTCGAGCTCACGTATGAGAAACTAGTTGCGTCACTCTTTCCCTATTCAAGCCCAGATGATTCCGGCATCAAATTCGGGCGTGCCAAGATTCGTGTACACCAAACAATCGGCAATATTGCCCGACACAGCAAGAAAAGGACGAGGACTAAGAAAGGCTCTGGAAGGACTAGTCCGAAGTCTGTAAACGGTGTTCTGAATGGAGCGCTGAACGATTACCTAGTTGGCGAATCGGGCGTTGGATACAAGCTCAAGGAGAATCGACCTTCTTTCTGCTACATTTGTCCCGTTGATCACGAGGCAGCAATTCCGCTGACAGATATACTCGAGTCAGAGAATTCATAGGGTACGCCAAGACGGCTTAAGACTGAGCTCGGTTGCTCCCGATGCTTGCGGTAGTGATGATCCATCATTCCTAGCAGTAGTTCCGAGGATTTCCAAAACTGTTGTTCATAAAAAGGCTGACGGCGCACTTGCTTCATTCCAACACTACGAGCATGGTTTTCGATAGGCAAGTGACAGTTTCGGGGTCGAGGTTGCGCGACAATCAGGATCCTGTAGTTCGGTTTCAGGTTGTCCTGGGCCATAAATTTGATTAGATCGCTTGGCCTTCTCTCTGACCACGCCTTGTCGTCCGAACCCAGCACCCATGCATGAATCGGAGCAGTATCGCCAAATCTCTTCTTGTTGTGATCGTAACTCGTACGCCATCTCTGACTTAGCAGAGAAAGGTGCTCCGCCATAAGCTTCTCATATCGCACATCGCGACTTCTGTATCTAGTTCTGTTTTGCAAAGGCTTCTCCGTGACAAATCCATCTACAACGAAGAAATGGTACGAAGGATCAGTCTGAAATCCTGCAAGGCTCATAGGATTTCGATGATCAGACTCTTTATAGATCTATGGGTGTCAGTGCATGGCACACTTAGCCCTACTTAACACAACGGAGTAAGTAGTGATAAGCAGAAAAATGGAGTCGTCACTGGATTTTGCGATCAACGGAGGATAGTCTTTTCGTAGTGCCGAATGGTGACACCGTACGGATGACTGCGATCGGAATTGTACAGGACTCGACGTGATGCAAACGAACAAACACCTATCTAGGCAGCGCTGCCAAGATGCACTTATACGCGACTTAACTGCCCGCCTGGAGATGATGACGACGCACCTACACCGTCTGCGCGACCGAATGGCGTCTGACGCAGATCGCGCCCTAGCTAAAGCAACCTACAGCGAGGCATGCGTGGAAGCAGGATTACGCTCTTGGAGCATGAATGCTCGAGTCAGGTGTGGTAGTCGGTACGGGCGTATCGCCGGGCGCAATTG
>JAJDDZ010000303.1 GCA_029260025.1 Phycisphaerae bacterium
GATGAACTCGACCCCCTCTTGATCTAGACGGAAACAGCATTCAGATGAACGATCATCACTGCAAGACAATCGACCACCCGCTCGATGCAACCGTCGAGCTTCCAGGTTCAAAAAGCCTGACAAACCGCGCACTGATCGCTGCAGCCCTCGCAGACGGAGACAGCATCCTCGGCGGAGTCCTCCTCGCCGAAGACACACGGCTGATGATCGACGCAATCAGACAACTCGGGATCGCCGTCACGATCGACGAAGCAGCCCGCGTCGCTGAAGTTTCAGGATGTCGAGGCCACATCCCCGCAAGCGAGGTCGATCTTTTTTGTGGTAATTCCGGAACAACCATCCGCTTTTGCGCAGCTTTCTGTGCCACCGGACATGGAAATTTCAGACTCGACGGGATCGAGCGAATGCGCGATCGCCCTATCGGTGGACTCGTCGACGCCCTCCGCGCCTTAGGGTCAAGAGTCCAATACCAAACCCGCGACAACTACCCTCCCCTCGTCATTCACGCCTCAGGGCTTGCAGGCGGAGAAGCCTCCTTCGAGAACTCCGCATCGAGTCAATGGATTAGCGCGATCTTGCTCGCCGCCCCCTACGCAGGCGGGGATGTGATGATCGACGTCCGCGGCCAGATCCCCAGCATCCCCTATATCAGAATGACGACGCATCTGATGTCACAGTTCGGCGTCAACATCATCGAGCAGTACGAAAGTCGCCGTGTCCGGTTCATCGTAGAAGCACCACAGCGATACGCACCAACCAACATTTCGATAGAACCAGACGCCTCGGCCGCAACCTATTTCTGGGCAGCGGCAGCTATCGCCGGCGGCAGCGTCTGCATCGAGGGAATCGGAAACGAAAGTGTCCAGGGAGACGCTAAGTTCGTCGATGTGCTCGAGCGAATGGGCTGTGAGGTCCAGCGAGAGGTAAGAAGAACAACGGTCACCGGACCTAACGACCGCCACCCTCTCCGAGCGATCAACATCGACATGAACGACATGCCCGACGCCGCAATGACGCTCGCCGTCGTCGCCCTGTTTGCCGAAGGTAAGACGACGATTCGCAACGTCGCCAACCTGCGAGTCAAAGAGACTGACCGAATCGCTGCCCTCGCGACCGAGTTGCGAAAGCTCGGCGCGACAGTCAATGAGTTACCGGATGGCCTTCAGATCACGCCCCCCACCGATTTCGAGTCACCTGCAGAAATCGCGACCTACAACGACCATCGGATCGCCATGGCATTCACGATCGCCGGACTCCGCTATCCCAATCTGACGATCAGGAACCCCGAGTGCGTCGCCAAGACATTCCCCGATTTCTTCTCTCGATTCGGGAGCATGTGGGAATAGCTTCGGCGAATACATCAAATCAGCCCTCTTGTCATTGACGCGAGGGGGTTACAACCTCAAGTCGGGTCACACCGAAGCCCGATAAACCAGTAGTGGGTCTTTCGCCATGCGCGCGGAGTGCGCAGAGACTTCTCTTTAGGAGTGACGACCTCGTGGCAGACGTTCTTGACCAAAGTGAAGTTGATGCCCTTCTTTCCGCGGTTTCCGCGGGCGGGGTTGATGCCGCATCTACAGCTGTCATCCAGAAAAGACTTCAAGCCACCAAAAAGGACGTCCACAGCTACGACTTCAAACGACCCGAACGCGTAAGCAAGGAACAGATGCGAGCGCTCGAGGGAATCCACGAGGGATTCGCTAGGAATCTTGGTGCGTTCCTCTCCGGTTTCCTCCGAACGATTGTCGAAATCAGAGTTGCAAGCGCAGAACAGTTGACCTATAGCGAGTTTATCCACTCGCTCCCCAACCCAACCAACTTCAACCTAGTTTCCGCTGAACCTCTCGAAGGACAGATGTGCCTTGAAATCAGCCCCCTGATCGTCTATCCAATCATCGACCGCTTGCTCGGTGGAACAAATACAGAACTTTTCATCCCCCAGAGGCCACCGACCCTCATCGAACAGCGATTGGTCAGCAAAATCAATACTAGAGCCCTCGCAGCCCTCACTGAGTCGTGGAGCGAGTTAGTCGAGGTAGAATTCAAACTCGTTGAGGTCGAAAGCAATCCCCACCTCGTTCAGATTGTCGCACCAAACGAAGTTGTTGTCGTACTTGGGTTCGAGATCAAGATGAGCGGGCGTGCGGGAACTATGAGCTTGTGCATCCCCTTTAATGTCATCGAACCGGTCATGGGAAAACTTCTATCACAAGGATGGCTCGCTTATCAGCGACGAACACCAGCAGAAGACAAAGCAGACGCGATCGCTCGCGGAATTGGCGCAACCTACGTAGACTTGATTGCGTACCTCGCCGAAACGAGCATCACAGTCGAAGAATTGTTGACGCTCCAACCAGGAGACATCATTCAAACCGCCAAGTCCACAAGCGCCGACTTGATTCTCCAGATAGCGGGAAAAAACAAGTTTGCAGGCAAGCTCGGCAAGCAAAAGGATAGTTTGGCGATCAAAATAGTACGCCGCGCCGAGGTTGAAGAAACCCTGTAGCACCGTTTACAGCCACGGTCCCATTCAATCACTCAACTCTCGGATAAGACCGATAGTGGCGAAAGCTCGATCCACGAAACCGCCGCCCCCGTGGCACCCATTTCTTCGCGTACGAATCGATCGACGCGTCCGGAGATGTGAGAGGGAACCACCATCGAATGCAACTGTCCGCCTTCGAGATAGCGTTCCTTGAAGACAACCACGCCCGCATCGTACGCACCGGTCTCGCGTAAGAAACGAGCCCAAAGCTCCATCGAAGGTGTCTTAACCAGAAGAACCAACGCGAGGACAGGGTCGCCGTCATTAGTCAGCGCTGAAAGTTTCACCTTGGTACCTCGCCACCGGCGTACCTCCACGCCAGCTTGAATGCGAGAGGGGGAGACCTGAGCGAGGTAGCCAGGAAGCACTTCCGGCCGCACTCCCTCCAAACTCTTGTTGTGTCGGAAGATCACGGCATCGCCCGCGTCGGTCAGTTGCGCACCGATCACAACTTCAATATGATCACCGGTCGAAAGCGACCTGATTGTCGCATCGTCAGATCGATCGCGATACCAATTAATTTGCCAATGATTCGCGGCACACGGGCAGAAAAACCGAGCCCCAGACGTCTTTGCCTCCGCATCAACAGACTGAACAACAGCTCCCCAATCTGGGAGGATAATTTCATACGCACGGCCACGAAGCGAAGCGGACGAACTGGATGAAATCCCGACAACAGCCACGACGGAAACCAAACCAACCCCCACCTCTCCGCAACGACAAGACACGATCCGAACGATAGCACAGAATCCAATAGCCGCGAGGATCGAAAGCGGGCCAAGAACATAGAACAGGTTTCGCATATAACCAGGCGACCCGTTAAGCACACAGCAAACCAGACGAATCGCAACCCCAGATAGCACCGCCCCCCCCCACCAACCCGTCCGTGTCCGATGAACTCCAAACGCCCCGACAACCGCGAGGGGAACCGTAACCATCGGCAACGGAATTAGACGCTCGAAAAAAAGCTGAAAGAAAAGCCCGAACTCGCCCCAACTTGAAAACCGCAGCCCATACGTCGATGCAAATGTCAGCGTCTTCCACCGCTCAGCCGTGAAGATCCCCATCCAGATGCACATCACCACGAAGAGACCCACTAGCATCGCCCGAGCAGACGCGCGCTCCAAAGCATTCGGAATCAAGTGCGGTAGAACAAACATCGACATCGCCAGTACCGGAAACACCCAGTAGACCCACATGGTGTAGACCGTCAGCGATAACTGAATCGTGAGAATAGAGAGAAACGCAAGCCGAACCCAACTGGAACTCTTCCGCCGCCATAACTCAAACGCTACGAGCATTAATGGTACGAGCGAGATACCCTCTCCGTACCCTCGCGATTGGGCGCTATACGCCGTCAGCGCCGGAGAATACGCCACGACCAACGATGCGAAGCATGTCGCCGGAATGTTTCGAACGCACAACCAGGTCCCCCACGCGACACCAATGATCGCGACGCATCCAAAAAACAGCGACATCGCACGACCAGCGACCATGTTGTAACCAAAAAGATTGAGCGTCAACGATGTCCAAAACTGAGCCGTCGTATGAACAGAACTAAGGTAAGGCGGTACGCGCAAGCTGCGGATCAAACCGGTCCTTAAAGAGTACAAGCTCGGTTGAAACGCCAACGCCTCAGCTTCGGTCGTAGCAACACCCCCGACGCTCGTAAACCGCGAGAGCAGCGGAAGCTCGTCGCATTGCCAAGAGACGTCACGCGCAAGCGAGTACCGTTGATGGACAGAGAAACCGACCGCTCCCGTAGTCACGACGACACAAAGACCGATCAGGACGCGCGCAATGTATCTAGAAGCTGCGCTATTACCGAAGGCAGAACTGAATTCCTCACCGCCGACGCCACTCGCGGTTCCGGTTGCAAACATAATCTAGAACCCTTCGACACTGAAAACCAAAATCAAATACAAACCCATTCGCTTGAAGTTTATCGGACACAGTAATCACCCGATCGAGCGACAAAACCTCATTTGAGCGCCAAAAACGCCCCATAAAGTGTCAATAAACCCACTCTCCGTAAGAAAAGACCCGATCCGACGCCCTCAACCCGATAACGTTCCTCAATTAGCGATCGGAGTCACCTTTCCCTGGGCTGTTCAGGGTGCTAGAGTGTTGTGCGGGGTGTTGGAGGACTGGAGTTCTCGTTGGGGCGAGCTTTGCGCGGCGTCTCCAAGGTGCACGTACGTCCCACCGTTTTCGTAAGCGGCAGCGTACAATAACAGACGGAACGAGATTAATGCGACGACCAGCCCGGGGACATCTCTTTGGACCACGATTGGCCTGCATGATCATAATCGCGCTCGCCCCAAACGCGATGGCAACGAATCCAATTGCACCAGATCTCGCCCCCGTTCGCGCAGGACTAAGAAATAAAAACATCTCGCTTCTAAATTCCGCCGTCCGCAATCCCGTCGTTCGCGCGAGCGCAAACCCGTTGCGATGGAACGCCTTCGACATGGCAACCGCTCGCGCCCAAGATCAGAAGAGCGATGCTCTCATGGGAAAACCTCTTCGCATAGGCGTCACGCGACCTCTCCCCAGTGGACGAACGGTCAGTGCTCGGCTCGACGGAAACTGGATCAAAACACCAAACGGAATTAGCGTCTGGTCCTTACAACTCGAAGTTCCCGACGCGCAAGCTGTGCGAGTCCATTTCAAAGACTTGTCACTTCCCGAAGGCACGCACCTACTCGTCACCGCCGACGCGGACTTTGTTCCAGACATCCTCCGCGGAACAGGCCGAAACGGAACGAGCAGTTTCTGGTCCGCCGCGATTCCCGGAGGCGTCGTCTATCTCGAATACCAAGATCCAACCGGACGCGCAGGCCCTCCGACTATCGTGATCGACGAGATTACACACATCTATCGGGGTTTTGAAGATGCCAACGGCATAAGCGGTAGCGTCGCCGCAGGAGCATGCGAGCAAGACGTCATGTGCTTCAACACAGATATCGATGCACGAGACTCAGTCGCGAGAATAACATTCACGGATCCGAATCAGGCTGGACTCTTCCTATGTTCCGGAGCGATGCTCGTCGATAATGACCCCAACACCTTCGCCGGGTATTTCCTGACAGCCAATCACTGCATCAGTACCCAAGCAGGCGCAACAGATATGACTGCCTACTGGTTCTACCAGGCAAACTCGTGCAACGGCAGCATACCAAGCCTAGCAAGTTTGCCCCGATCAGTAGGGGCAACCCTTATTGCAACTTCAGATCACCTCGCCGGCGGGACCGACTCAACCCTGCTCCGCCTGAACGAAGATCCATCAGACGGCCAAACCTTCGCCTCATGGACAAATGCAGGCCTAGGCACCAATGCTACGGTCATGGGTATTCATCACCCCCAAGGTTCGTACAAACGATACAGCGAAGGCACGACCACTCTCCAGTCTCCAACGTGCGGCATCCTGCCCACCACGCGATACCTATACAACGACTGGACCATCGGGCAAACGGAACCCGGATCGAGCGGATCCCCGCTATTCGACCAAAACTGGCGTATCGTAGGACAACTCTTCGGGTTCTGCGCGTTCTCCGGCGTCGATCCCGGGTGTGCCAATCAGGATCTCTACAACAACGTCTACGGAAAAATGAGTATCTTCTTCACCCAGATATCAGCAACCCTTCTCGACGTCCCCGTCGACGACGCGTTTGAAGACAACGATGGGATAGGCCAAGCTCAGCCAATCACACCCGCAACGCACGCGCTCCGCCTCATTGACTTCGACGACTTTTTCTCGCTGACCGTCTCAGTGCCCAGCCTCATTAACGTCGGCGCATCCTTCAGCACTTCAGACATGGACCTGAATCTCCAACTGCTCTCGCTCGACGGAACCCCTCTATCATCCTCAACAACCCTCGGTCGTTTTGAAGAAGTCTCAGCAATCGTCGCGCCTGGCACCTATGTGATTCACGTATCGAAGGATAGCGGATGGGGCGGGGACTACTCGCTAATAGTTAGCGCAACACAAAAGGGCTGCAACCCGCCGCCCCCGCCACTCGCGCTTAACGCAAATGTCGATAAGAACAGGTTTGTATCGTTTGCCCCCGGAGACAATACGGAAAACGTCGCATACGCCGTTACGCTTGTAACCATCCACGATCCGCAACCCCAGAACCTTCCCGAATATCCAGCCACCGACATGTCGTGGCTTAATGGGGCGATTCGCTATGTCGGCGCGCCGTCGTCCTACGTCACGAGTCAGCTGCCAAGCGTATCGAGCTTCGTTTCACGAACAAGTTGTGCCTTCGTAGCATTAGACTGGACCAGCTATCCGCAAGTGCATCTCTACGGACCAGAAATCGCCCCGAGCTCGACGTACGAGATTCGTTCAATCGGCGAGGGATGCGATCCGGAACTCGAAAGCAACTACTCAGAAGCGCTTGTCCTCACAACGACCCGGTGGGGAGATGTCGTCCCTCCGTTCCAAGACGAACTGGCGTCCGAGATAACCCAGCCCGGCGTCCAAGACATCATCGCAATACTCGACGCAGCTGGCGAAGTCTTCGGCTCTGTCTCAAGACTGAGGACCCAATTCCGTACAACCCCGGACGAGCTTCACCGCCCAGCCAGTGTCGGCGAAGTAGCTCTAGCGGTAGACGCCGTAACAGGTTTCGCCTATCCGCTCGGTAACATCAGCGACTGCCCGTAGCCTCTCATGCTTGCGTCTCTGTCAGCCGTACTACCTGGTCAACGCATAAATCGCCACATAAGTCTCAGGCATCGATCCCTTCGGACTCGAGAAATCACGAACCAAACCAAAACCCGCACGGCGAAGCACTTCCGGCAAGCTAGCGTACACATCACTCGCCATCGGAGGTGATGTCCCATAGGTTCTGCTCAGCCGCCGAAGCTCACCATAGTGAACCAAGACGTGCGTATACCCTAAGCCCGCAATCCACTCACGAAGGCCTTCTCCACCACCACCCTCAATCAGCTTCGTCAAAAACGGATTCCGATTGAATGTCACGCAGTAACCAACAGCTCGCTTGAAGTAAAACGCCTTCGCCTCACCGACAAGCAGAGTTTTCGCATCCGACGGAAGCACGGCGTTAACGAATCCCACATAGTCGTATCCCGCGAGATCGCCATCATAGATGAACGAAGCAGGCGCAGGACCGGACGTCTCACTGGCGTACAGCCGAACCGCAAAAAAAGCGTTCCACATCACCCCAGCTACGACGAGACCAACGATCAAACAACCCCGTCGCATCGACGCGTCACGAACCGACCGAGCAAGCAGGAGCGATAAGGGAATCAATAAAACGACTGCAAACCGCGCGAACAAATGCGTAGCGAAGACCCAAACCAAGACCTGCATAGCAAGAAAAACTAGCAGCACCGCATCCACTCGATCGAGTCGACGACCAAACAGTCCCGCCATGCCAACCAACAAGACCAACGGTCCAAACCGTTGCCCCGAATCCGCGAAAGTCTTCGACCAAACCATTGAGAGGCGTCGATCAAGCGAGCGATCCGCATCCTTCAACGCATGACCGCGATCCCAATTAGCGGACTCAAACGCCCCCCAGCCCTCCGGCGATCCTTCAAAAACGGAGTTCGCCAGCGGAAAAAAAGGATTACCAGTCCACACCTGATTCTTGATTACCCAAGGACCGAGAGGAATCATAGCAGAAGAAAACAAAACAACGCACCAGCGCAAACGCCCGGCAACCGTCGCCTTTCCAAGTAAAAAAACGCAAACAAGAAGGGGAGCGAGAACGAAGACCACGCCAGTATATTTACACCCACACGCGCACCCCCCACAAAACCCGCTCGCAATCATCCACCCAGTCGGCCCGATCTCTCCATCGCCTTTGTGAAGATTACCGAGCATCCCCCGCAACAAGCAACCAGTCGCAGCAATCCCAAAAAAGAGCACCGCATTCTCAACATAGGCTAGCCCGCTCAGGTAGACCAACCAGCCCGTTGTCGCAACAGCAACCCCAGCGACCGTCCCTGCCAATCGCGACCACTCTCGCCCAGTCACCCACGCAGCAACCACCGCAAGAACCCCAAAGAGCAGATGTATCAAATTCGCGATCGTCCCAACGTCCTGCACGTCGCCGTAGACGATCATCGCAACCATATAAAGCATCTCGGTCGCAGACGGAAAATTCGCGTAAACGTTATGGGGCAAGTACGAAATCACGCCCGCGTCAACATACTCACGCGGAACCTGCAAGTGATACTCCAGAACGTCGTACCCAAAACCCTCTTGAGCCCAAATAAAACCCGGCGGGTGAGCTGCCGCAAGCAAAGCAAGCGTCAGAAAAGGAATGACCAACCACCACAAGAGTCGATACCGCGATGACTCGAAACTCTCACCCCCGCCAACATCCTTCGTCGCACCTTCCTCGAAAAAAACGCGCAACCCAAGAATCCCAACCAGGAACATCGCAACCAGGATCCCAACCCAAGTCGATCGACCAAGAAACCCCACCAAGCCAAAAAGCAAGGCGAGCAGTGACAAAAAGCCCAAGCCAGTCGCGACCCCCACAAGCGCCCGCCAACGTAACGGCGCTTGCTTAAGCGGCGTCACGCCGATCGTAGCGAACCCAAACAGCATCGCCGGAACCATGATCAGTAGAGCAGCAGAACAGTCAAAGACCGCAACGATTGCGCCGTAAGGACTCACCGCCGCCACTACACCCACCGAGATACCAACGATCCCACCAGCCATCGCGACCTTGCGACCGATCCCTGACCTGACGTGTGCTTCCTGCATACGCACCACTTGCAGAGCTTAAGAAGAGAAAAGGACTCGCCGCGCTTTCAACAGACCAATCAGCCCGTGAAACGCATGATCAATCCGAAGGCGATTCAAAGATGGCGATGTACGCACCCCGCCAACAACATCCCGCGGACTCTTAGCAAAAAATCCCTCAGACGGTCGAAATTGAAGCTGCATAACAAATCGCGTCCCGCCACGAACGACCTCCAAGTAGCGACTCGCACGCTCCCCATCACCAAATTTCCGGGCAACCAATACAGCGTCGCAAACGGCCGAAAGATAGACCGCCGTAGCAGCCCCTGCTTGCTCTTGTTGCCCAAACCGAACCGCACCAAAGAGTTCACGCCACTCGCAATTCGACGAAGTCAGCTGCGCCCCGGCGATATGATCAGTAAGCTCAAATACAAAGTCGGCAAAGTCTTGACGGTCCGTCTCCAACGCCATCAGCGAAAACGCATGCACCTGCCACGCAAGAAAAGCAGGCGAACGATTCGCTCTAAAATAGTCACGATAAAACCCCAGCGCCCGATCAAACGCACCAAGAATCTCAGCCGAGTGCGAAATCTCATACTCCTTAGC
The DNA here is from genome assembly GCA_029260025.1 of Phycisphaerae bacterium. GTDB lineage: Bacteria > Planctomycetota > Phycisphaerae > UBA1845 > UBA1845 > JAJRUK01. Next base: position 9,879 of record JAJDDZ010000303.1, read on the forward strand.
CAGCGCCAAGAGCGCCTCCCCCGGAAAGAAATCCTGCTCGTTAAGAGTCACAGAAGGCGGAAACGCCGTCAGAAACATCCCCGATTCCCGTTGCAACGATAAAATCCCCAAAACGAGCTGCTCTCGCACCGCAGCGTATTTTTCTCGTTGAGGATGATCCGCAAGCGCAATACAAAACAGTGCAGTGGCACCAAGAGGGTTCCCCTGATCCGCCGTCGCCAAAAACGCAGCCCCATCTACACCCGAAAACGCTGCAAGTCCCCGTCGATGATACGCCAGCGAAAGATCAGCCGCCGCAAGCGCCGCGTCGCGCTTCGTCTCCTTCGCACAAAAAGACACAGCCGAAGTCGCGAAGAGTTGGCGTAACAAGTGATCCTTTTCGCTGTAAGCGTCAGCCCCAGGACGAAACTCATACGAAAACCGACCGTCGCGCCGCTGACGATAAAGCGAATACTCCAGAAGCTCGTCAATCGCCCGCGAAACACCCCGCAATGAGACGACTTCTTCCCGTTGATAAACCATCCCGCGATCTAGCTGCAAAGTATCCGCGCCTGATCGCTTCTGAACCCAGTGAACCGTGGCGAAACGTTCCAACTCTATATCTTCGATTTTTTTGGGATCAATCTGCGCGGCTTGTGCAATACCCTCGAGCGCCTCATGAAGCTCGAACCCCCGCCAGATTAACTCAGACGGATAGACGCGACGCCCCTTGCTCTTTCCAGTAACGATCACACCATGAACGCCTGGCTCTATCAAGTGACTCAACGCACCAGCCGCCGTCCAATCCCCACCGAATTCTATAAGAACCGGCGCACCGGCGATCTCGATTTCAAGTGACATCTGGGAAACCTCCGCCGCCGATATCGACGCCGAACTCCGCTTAAGCGCAGACGCAGCCACCGAAGCAGCCTGCGTCACGCAATAATCAACCGGACCAGGTCCACCGACACCCGTCGCCCGAAGATACCCGTCCTGCCAAAGTCGAACGACCGCCTCCCCATGGACCGACGCCAAACCCGCCGGAACGTAGCTCGCCGCATACGCCTCGCGCCCCAGAATTGAGTCTCGAAGCGTCCGCCGAGCTGTGCGGGCAAGGTACTTTTGCAGCGGAGCACTGATACCAGGCGCCACAGGCTGCCCCCCATCAACCCCACTCGCTAGCGACGAAAACGGTCCTCCCAAGACCATCCCGCACACAAATCCCGCGATTGTAAGTTTGTAGCACGCCATGCCGATCAGTATAGTGCGACCCACTGAGTGCGTCCAAAGGTCCACGTAATTCGATCACGACCGCCTCGGCGTACGGCGGACTACACCGACGAAAGACGACAAGAAGAATGCCCGACAGCGAAATCGAATTTGCAGGTCCAATCGTTAGCGCAGCCGTTGATGTCGCGCAGGCTGTCGCCGCCAGAGCACTCTTCGTCTATGCAGACGCCGCAGGCGACGTCGCAGCACTTCTCAAACAGATCAAAAAACCCACACAGCTCGTCCTCGTTTGTAGAAGCGAAGATGACGAAAAAATCGCCAAAAAACACGGCGTGGCGGCGCTCTCCGTACCGCCCTTTAGTTTGACGCGCATGGGCCAGATCAAGGTCGCCACCCTAATCGCCTTTTCCCAGCAACTCCTTAAACCCGAAGATGTCTTCGTTTTTCTAACCGGCGTCGTCGGTCGCGGAATCGATACCTTCGTCGTCATGCAGGTCGGCGAAGAATACGAACTATTCCAATCGGTAGGTCAGCCAAAGCTGACCGAACACATTCGCCGCCCGGTCTTTGAGCGCGTCCTCCGAATCGCCCTCGAGCTAGCCCACGAAGGTCGCGAAGGAAAACCAGTCGGAGCACTGTTCGTCGTCGGCGACCACCGCGAAGTACAAAAGTATTCCCAGGAAGGTCGCATCAACCCCTTCAAAGGATACACAGAAAAGCAGCGCAACATCATCGACGAATCGATGGGCGACATCGTAAAAGAACTCGCAAAACTCGACGGCGCCTTTCTTATTAAGGGCAATGGCGTCGTCATTTCCGCCTGCGCAACCCTTCGACCCGCGGTCACAGAGCAAGACCTACCCCAAGGTCTCGGCGCACGACACGGCGCTGCTGCCGCAATCACCGCCGTCACAAAAAGCGTCGCAATAACGCTCTCAGAATCAACCGGCGACGTCCGCGTATGGCGCCGAGGAACAATGATCACCGAAATTGAAAAATCCCCAAGATCCGGCGCAGAAATCGCAGCACAAAAAACAACCGATTAGCACCCCAAAGCAACCGAAACGGCAAGCAACCAGCACCTCATTGACGAAATCTCATCCCAACGCGTGGCTCCGACTTCCAGCCCGTGGAAACGCTGGCAGAAAATCGATAGCAGACTTCTTCGGTCGCGAGGTATCTACCCCCCGTCTAACCGAACGAGTACCCGCTCGCGCCCTTTAAAAACGACAAGATCGCCAACCCCCGCATCAAGCAACATCGACACTGCCTCGTCAAGTCCCTCCCCGATCGCTCTTGACACATGTGCATCAGACCCGACTGACATCGCCTCTCCACCAAGCTCAGCATAGCGCCGAACCGTCGCCAGGTTCGGCATCGTCTCATCAAGTCCCTGCCGAAGAGTCGATGTATTGATCTCAGGCGTAAGATCCGCCGCGATACAGCATCGCAGGATCTCGTCACGCAAATCGGCACACGCATCCACATCATGTTCTCCAAGAAACCGCTGCGTGTATCGTTTCACAAGATCCAGATGTCCAAGCACATCAAACACCCGCTTACCTCCCCCTTGCAATTCTTGAACAAAACGCGCCGCCTCCAGAACATGCGCAAAATACCGCCGAGTCCCCTCCGCGACATCAAGACTAGCCCAGTTCGCTCGCCGATGCACGGCGTCCTCGCCAAAATAATGAACACTAAGCATGACCATGTCGAACCGATGCTCTGAAAGAAACTCAAGAACATGCGCCATCCGCCGTGGCTGATAACAAATCTCGACACCCTTCCCGATAAAAATCGCATCACCATACTCACCACGCAAACCCTCGATCGCCTCCGAATAAGCCACGTCATCGTAGACGCAGCTTTTCCAATCATCAGGGTTCACATCGTAATGCTCGGTAAAAGTCAGCCCAGAAAGACCCCGTTCAATCGCAGCCTCGACGTTCTCGCGCGGATCGGCCTTCGAGTCAAAAGAGTGCTTTGAGTGCAAATGCTGATCGTACAGGTCCATACGCAAATAACGCCTCCAAGGTAGAAATACTCGCCCTCAGATGCACAATATGAGGGTGGAACCCCATCCGGGCAAGCGTCGCTCTAGGGCGCCAAGTTGGTACGCCCCATCGAGCCCGGCTATGATAGCGGATCGTCCGTGAAAAGGAGAAAAGACTGTGACTGCTGCGACCTACGCGGAACAAACAGGGACTACGATCTACTGCCCAGGATGCGGACAATCAATGATGGTCGCACCCCAGCACATCCAGGTCGCCGTAACCTGTCCATCCTGTCAAAAGCGGGTCAAACCTTGGCGGGTACTCGCAGCACGAGCAAAGGCAGCAGCAGCAGCAAGGCCCCCAACCCCGCCGCAAACTCCCCGAACCGACGGCTATTCAAATCGAAATCGCTGGATCGCCGGTGCCCTAGCAATTCTACTGGGTCCGTTCGGCGTGCATCGTTTCTACATGGGCTTCAACGGCGTCGGCGTCTTGCAAGCGGTACTCACCGTTGCTTCCTTCGGACTGCTAGCACCGGTCGTCGCGATCTGGGCTTTCATCGAGGGCGTGCTTTGCTTCTGCGGTTCAATGAATGACGTGGACGGTCGCCCCCTCAACGGCTGACGGGCCATGAATTCAATTCAACGAATCAATCCCGGTTCGACCCAGTTGAATCGATCCTGAATATCCCCGTTCTTCCCGAAATCGACAACCAGTTCGATACGCTTCGCTTGCCGAACATCAACGCGAATGACATCCGATAGATCGCCAACACGAACGCCAGTCTGGGAAAATCGCGTGGTTCCATCCACCAAGACAGAGACATCAACGTCGCCCATCGGACCGGCGCTATCGTCGAGACCAAACCGCGTAACGAATTCCACGAATTGCCCTTTAAGTTCAAAACTCAATCGCGATCGACTATGCACTCCCAGACCAGCCTCAAACGACTCACCGCCAACCTGAATCGCGTTGCCCAAGACATTGCTACCGCGCCTGTATTCCCACGGCAATCCAAGCATCGCAGTATGTTCATACGTTAGAGGCCGAAGCGAGGACAACCCCTGCCACCGCCCCCCGATCACATCCAAACGCGCGACCCCTCCCGACCTCATCCCCAAAAGCGCCCCGTCAACATAGCTCGCCGCCACCTTTCCACCATTCAAATCGATAGAGGTACAAGTAAGTCGAGCACCGCTCTCAAGATGCACCCGAACATGCGGCTCAACCGGTCGAGCGCGAGTAGCCATGGCAAACTTCGCTACAACGATCACCCGATACGGAACGACTTCAACCCCCGCCCCGTTCTCAAGCGTCAGACCCGTCGCATCGAGGCGATCAACAAACCCGCGCAAGATGTCACCGTTTGACAGCAACAACCGGTCCTCGTCCCGAGACTCGACACCCACAAACGATCGAACCGCATCCGCATTCGCCCCCACCCCAGCCGAGTCAGAGTGAATAGCGACAATCGCATCCAAAGGCACATGCAGCTCAACGCCCCCGCCAAGTCCAAGCGTGCAACGATCGTCAACGAACTCCAACGGCGTCGCGACAGCCCAGTCCCCATGCCCAAGCGCAAAAACCATCGCCCCCCGAGGCTTCCGAAGACCAAACGCACCTCGCCGCGTCACTCGCGAACCACTCGCCTCGGTCTCGACCCGAATCACATCGCCGATCGGAATCGTTACATCGCGGGTAGCCACCGAAACGACAGCCCCACCATTCAACGAAAAACGCTTCATCGTCCCGATGACAGGATCAGGAGCGACCGTCCAGACTTTGACCCCCTTCATATTCTCTTGCGAATAAACCCGCGCAGAACCCACCCCAAGTGCAAACGGAATCAAAACCGCCGCACACACAACCAGCAACGAGATGGGTCGGTCGCCCTTCATTATTTCTGAAAAATCGGCAACAATCGTTTAGGCACCTGCAAAATAATTAACGCCATCGCCGTCCCGTACTCTTCCCCCGCCTGTCCGCGCCAAAAACCCTCAATCTCCTGCTTCTCAACGAGCTCATCACGAACAGCAGGCCACCAACGACTCCAAGTCGCATCACCAGCAAGAAACATCGCCTGCGCTGCATAGTAATGACCATAGAAGTAGTGACCAACCGTTTGCTCCTGCGGAGGGCGAAACCGATCTAGATAGTCCAAACCCCGAGAAATCGCATCGCTACCATACATCCCCGCATACTGAAGCGCAGCCACCCCACCTGCCGAACGAGCAAAAGCAGACCCACCAGAGTTCAACATATACCGAAACCCGCCATCGGCGTTTTGACTCTGTTGAACGTACTCGATCGCTTTATCGATAATAGTCTTATCAACATACATCCCAGCATTCCGCGCCGCGCGAAGCGCCATCACCTGACACACCGTGACAGATATATCCGCGTCGTTACGAACTGGCTGATACCGCCACCCGCCCTCCGCGTTCTGCGTGTTGACGATAACGCGAACAGCACGACGAAGCGCCTCCCGAACATCAGCCCGATGCGTCATCCCGTAAACTTCCGCCAAAAATAGCGTCGCAAATCCGTGACCATACATAGGCCCATGCGAAGTCTCAGCCGCAAGCAAACCACTTTCCGAAGCCTGTGAAACAACAAACGCAAGACATTTTTCAACAACCTGACCATACGGCCCCCGACCTGGCATATGACCATCCGCCATGAACGAAAGCCCAACAAGTCCAGTGATCCCAACATGCGGACCATAGTGCGACAAGCTCCCGTAAGACCCATCTTCACCTTGATGAGTGCTCAACCATTCAAGACCGCCCGCGATCGCCGCGTGAGACTTCTCGTTATACTCCGACACCGAAGCAGAAGCCTTCTGAGGTTCAACGCCCGCAAAAACCGCCCCGCCCAGACGCGGCCACGCAATCAGCGCGAACCCCACACCAATGATCAAGAAAAACCAAAATTGCCGCGAGTATCTATTCATCTAGTTCCTGAAGTGCTCGATAGTAACGTTCGATCCAATCACGATAGCGCTCAAGATGCATTTCTTCGATACCTTGAATCAATTCATCACGCTCACGAGAGGGAAGATGACCCCATCCGCGACGAAGTTCCGCGAATTCACCGTGACCAGCCTCAACGGCCTCTGCCATCCCTTCGCCCACTGCGTTTTTGGAAGGGTCACCCTCAGACGGTCCCGTTGCAGACCCTTTTTTCTTTCCCGACCCGCCCTTAGACGCAGTCGGCATCCGTCGCTTGTCGCTATTGGATTTCGAAGACGACCGCCGACGAGGACGCCTCTGTTTCGCGGCCTTTTCGATCGCCTCGCCCAACTTGTCTGCGATCTCGTCTTGAATTTCAACCGTCCGATCCCCCGCGTCGAAATCCACGCCCATGCGTGTTGACGCTTCATTCATCAAACGAAGCACACTCTCCATCAACCCTTCTTCCGAGCTCGACTTCGCCTTCCGCAACAGTCGATTCGCAAGCGCGCTCCTGGACTTTCTTTCAGGCGATGGCGTCACGGGCTTCGGCGTCTCCGGCGGCGCCGCAATCGCAGCCCCACCGACCATCACACCCGCGATCGCCAAAATTGTCATCGACCTGCGCATCATTGCTCCGCCTCCCTATCGTCGTTTCGCCTGATCCGTAACTCGCTTGGTGAGCTTCGCGACCTCGCCCTGATCTTCACCAAGCATCATCAGCAACCGAAGTTGAGCTTCGTTCGCTTCCGCAGGGTCATAACCTTCACGAAACTTTTTCGTCCGCTCGTTGAGATCAACTTGCATCGCCTGAAGGACAAGCAACTCCGCGATCGTAGGAACTGGCTTAGTTTCGCCCGATTGACTCGCACCCCCACCGCCTTGACGCTCCGCCTCCGAGAATTCCGTCCCCACAGGAAGCTTACGAGTCGCAACGAGCGCCCCCACGAGTTTCTCAAGCTCTGATACGATCCGAGCAGTACGAACAACAAGTTCCTCATCGAGTCGCCGCGCATCCAATGCCGCAGATGACGAATCCATCCAAACGCCAATACGCTCCATCGCCCAGTTATACACCGGCACCTTCTCAAAATCTGAAGACACTTCGTCAACCATCAATCGCGCTTGCGTCTGCTCTCGACCAAGGCGAGAAGCCTCGCGCGACTGCGCACGCCGGATTCGCCCAGAATCACGAACAACACCTACAAGCGCCTCCGCCCCGTCCGCGACCCCACGCTGAACCGTCAAAATCGCAACAAGATCTTCCTCGATCTGCGCGAGCGACCGACGCATCTCCTGCTCAGCAGCCCGCCTCGCTAGCTCCTCAAGATCCAAAAACGCCTCTTCCAAAAGTTCTATCGCCCTATCCTGGCTAACCAGCGCCGCCATAGACGCACTCTCATCAAGCAAACGGACAGCTTCCTGCATCGGGCCAACTGCCCGCGAAACAAGTCGCGCCGTAGGAATTGCCCGATCAACCTCCAACAGCTCCTGACCAAGCAAACCGGCATTCTGAACCACCGCACCCTGCGACACCGCCAACGAGGAAAGTTCTTCGCGCCCCGCCTGAATCAAAGTCGTTTCGTGCGTCGCGTTGCGAATTTCGACCTGATCAGCAAGCAGCTCAGCCACCCGCTGCTCCGCCGATTCCAGGCGTTTTCGTAGCTCTGCCAATTCGCGAGATTCCCGCTCGCGAAGAGACCCTACCATTTTCCGCAACGCTTCGATCACCGCGCGCTGTTCGATGGCTGCCGCAGCCGTACGGTTTTCTCCTATAGATTTCGTCGCAGCTCCCAATCGGCGCTTAATCTCACGAGCATGACCGGCTCGAAGCGCATTCTCGATCGCATCCGCCCCAGCGACGTCCGTCGACCCCACCCGATCGCGCATCGCCCGAAGGTTCACAAGGTGCTGTTCAATATCGCTGCCAAGTTGCGCCTGCTCCCGCTTCGCCCGCTTAACTTTCGCCTGCTCGTCATGAAAAAGAGCATCGACCGACTTCCCCAGCATCTCTCGACCAAGCTTAAGCGTAGCGTTGCGAAGCTCCGTCTGACGATCCAAAAGCTCTCGGGTGCGAGTAACAACCCCCTGGAACGAACCCCACTGCGACATCTCCCTCAGCAACCCATAAAGTTCATCAAGTGCCTCACGCTCAGACGCCTCCGCTCTCGCAAGTGACTCCTGCTGACCCTTCGGCTCCTCCTTCTGACCCGCATCACCGAGTGACGTCGTCGCAGCTTTAATCGCCCCACGAGAAATTCGCAGCAATGACTCCGCCATTTCAGTGACTCGATCGCGTGTCTCGTCGTCACCAACGCGATTGCGCAAAAGCTGGTCACCAATCTCCCCCATTCGCGCAGCGATCTTCGTAGTCGTACGACCAATCCGAGCTTCGTCACCCGCAAGGGCTCCAGAGAGTTCCTTCTCCAACTGGGTCAACCCGTCCCTAGGCACAGACTCGCGTTGAAGGGAGGTCGTACGATCATGCACATACTCCTGCTCAAGCGCGAGCGCCCGCACCCGAGCTTCCAATGCCAGCATGTCCTCACGAGCATGCATCTCCATCTCATTCGCACTAATCACCCGCAGTAACATCTGAGGTGACCAACCGGTTTGACCAGTTTCGTCTCCAACCAATCGGTTATCCGTCGCCGTAACGGAGTAAGAAACCGCATCCCCCTCAGCAAGCCCAAGCGACGCCAGTTCCCATTCAAATTCCCCTCGCACCGCAACATCATGACGACCCACGCTCGTCTCCAAGACTCGACCGAACAAAATAGGAAGCGAATCCCCGAAGCGGTTAGGATCTGGCACGACCCGAACGTCGACAATCCCAAAATCATCAACAACGCTCGCGGAAACTTGAACGACCGCCTCCGGCGTCACATCAATCGTACTCCGAGGATGAATCAGAGTGACCGTCGGCGCACGATCCGGCGTCGCGATGATGACATACTTGCCCGAATGACGATTCTCAAAACCGTGCTCATCCGCAAGCTCAGGACGAAACTGCATCTCGCCATCCGCAACAAAAATCCCTACCAGTTCCCCGCCTTCATCATGTAAATCAACGAACGACCCATCTTCGAAACGCAGTCCCTGAGCGCGGCTCCCGGCTTCCAAGCAAAGCGGCTTGTTCGTCCGAAGTCGAACCGTAACAACGCAGCCCTGCGTAGTCTCTACCTGCCCAGAAGCAAGATCTTCCACCCGTGACCCCCGACGCCCCGCATACTCGGGCGGATCAATCGTCGCATGCGCCTGCACGACTTCAGGACGGCGAATAACCCGAATCGCACCCGGTTCGCGCTGAGTGTTGTCATCGCCAGCCTCAAACCAATAGGACATCCCCTGCGTTATCGCGTCTACAGTCGTCCAGTAGTTTCCGTCCGCATCCCGGTTCATCGCCAAGACGGTTTCCCGACCCGCCGGCCCGACTAGCTTCGCAACCCCGCGCAGTCCGTCTTCCAATCCGCGAACAACCTGCATACGCAAGATCACAGACTCACCCATCCCGGCGACGAGTTCAGTAGTCAGAGGCCGAATCTCAACAGAAGTAGGCCACTCAGACCCACCCCAAGGGCGAACATACCGATCAACCCCCAGAGACATCCAGTCAGATGCAAAGAACATCGCACCCAGGAATCCAGCGCAGCTAACAGCACAAGTAACCCCGCGCAGCGCGACAGCCCCTCCCGCAAGCGCACTCTCCAGCGGAACCCCATCGATAACATCATCCGTTCGCGCGATAACCTCGCACATCAATTCGCTCGACGTACCATCGCTTGATCGCTGAATGAAATTGACCGTACTAGAAAGGCGGTCCCGAAGTTCAGGGAAGTACTCCTCAAGCGTCCCTGCGATCTCATCC
>JAJDDZ010000304.1 GCA_029260025.1 Phycisphaerae bacterium
GGGCCATGACGAGGCGGACGTCGGTGAATCGTTTGTAGCGGTAGAGGTGATACTGTCCTCCCTGATAAAGTGTCACGACCTGGCAGTCCATCCCGGTCTTGTCTTCGCACTCTGTTTCGACCTTGGTGGTCATCTTGCGGCGTGCGGTGTTGGCGTCTGCTTTGGACATATCTGGAGTCGCAGCGCCTTTGATCCTTGCGGTGATGTCTTCGATTTCCCAGAGTGTGTTTAGCTCGAGGTCTTTGCACTTGAGTTCTTCGTCGCGGGTTTTTGCGAGGAAGCCCTTTTCGAGGAGGTTGTTTTCTGGGGTGCTATGTTTTTGGAGTTGCCCGCGACCGACGTGGTGGTTGGTCATGACGAGTCCGTCTGCGGAGACGAATGAGGCTGACCCGCCGGAGTTGAAGCGGACGGCGGACCTTTGAGCGTGCTGAAGCCACTGGGGTGTGGCGTCGAAGTTGTATTTTGCTTTGAGTTGTTTGGAGGGGGGGTTGGTGAGTAGCCACATGCCTTCGTCTGCTTGGACGTACGCGGCGGCTGCGATTAGCAGGGTGCTGGCGACTAGGATGGCTCGACGCGTTTTGTTCTTCATTGGTGGGCTCCTTTCGAGCGGGTCTTTGGGGCGATCGCGACGGTGCGATACGAGTGGTTTCTATTAAGGGGAGCTATTATTGCGTTTTCGGATTGGATTAGAAAGGGCCGGAGGGGGGATTTGACGGGATTGTACGAGAATTTGGTGCGTCGGGAGCTTGCCGGGGCGATCGACCACATGGACGGGGTGCTGGGAAATAGCAAGAATGGTCAAGCGACGTTGGTCGTGAGTCGTTATGGTGCTCTTAGGGGTTAAGTTATGAAATCGGAAACACAGAGAAGCTATTATGCTCGGATTCTGCGGGTCCTCTTGCATATTCAGTCGCATCTGGATGAAGTCTTGCCTTTAGAAGACCTCGCGGTGGTTGCTCACTTTTCGCCTTATCATTTTCACCGCGTTTTTCGCGGTATGACGGGGGAGTCGGTGCAGAAGCATGTTCGGCGTTTGCGACTGGAGCGGGCGGCGCATCGTTTGAAGTACAGCAAGGAGCCTGTGACACGGATTGCTTTCGAGGCGGGGTATGAGGCGCACGAGCCGTTTACGCGGGCGTTTCGTGCGATGTTTGGAGATTCCCCGACGGGGTTTCGTGAGAAACAAAAAGCGGTTGTGTTCGAGGAGGTTGCATCGGGGGTGCATTACGCGGCGGATGGAGAAGTCGCTTCGTTTGAGGCGTTTGATTATGGAGAGCCCAAAATGGAAGTTACGATCAAACGATTGGATCCGGTGCGAGTTGTTTTTGTGCGGCATGTTGGTCTTTACAGCAGCGTCGGCGACACATGGGGGGTGCTTTACCGCTGGGCGGTCTCACACGGTCTTGTTGGAGGCAAGAGCGTCGCTCTTGGGGTCGCCTATGACGATCCTGATGTGACGCCGGCGGATAGACTTCGATACGATGCTTGTATGACGGTGGATAAACTGATCGAGCCGGAGGGGGAGGTTGGGTTGCAGCAGGTTGGGGGCGGTGATTACGCGGTTGGGCGGCATGTTGGACCATATGACGAACTGCCTGACACTTACGCTCGGATTTTCGGGGAGTGGCTTGCGCGGAGCGGTCGCGAGGCGCGTTCTGCGCCGGCGTTGGAGTTTTATCTTAACGACCCGATGAGCACGCCGCCTGAAGAGTTGATGACTGATATACACATCCCATTGGAGGACAAACCGTGATGAAGAACATGCACAATAATGCGACTCGCGAAGGTTCTGGGGCGTTGATGGTGGTAGCTTTTGGTTTGTGTGCCGTGATTCCGAATTTGGTTTTTGCACAAGGGGCGAAGGGGGCAAAGAGTGCTGGGACGCTTGACCTGGTCGCACAGCACAAGGATGAATATTCTGAGCCGGAAAAGCCCGTGTTTATTGAGATTGGCGAAGCACGTTACTTGGCGCTTGCTGGAAAAGGCGCTCCGGAGGGTGCGGAGTTTCAAGAGAAAGTTGGGGCGATGTATGGCGTGGCCTATGGATTGAAGATGAAGAGTAAGTTCTCCGGGCGTGATTTCGTTGTTGCTCCGCTTGAGGGTCTTTGGTGGGGGGCGCATGATGAAACGAGTTTCGTCGCGACGCCGCGCGAGACGTGGCAGTGGAAGCTTCTGATTCGTGTGCCGGCCTTCATTACTAAGAAAGATGTCTTGGCGGCCGCTTCAGGGGCCAAGGGTGGTGCGGGAAAGGAGGTGCAGTTGGAGGTTCTTACGGAAGGTCGATGCGTGCAGGTGTTGCACACTGGGCCTTATTCCGATGAGCCGAAAACGATTGCGGCGATGGGGAGTTTTGCCAAGGAGAACGGTATGGTTCCTAATGGCAAGCATCATGAGATTTATTTGACCGATCCCAACCGGACTGCTCCGGAGAAGATGAAGACGATTCTGCGGCAACCGGTGAAGGGGAAGTAAGGGGCGGATTGCGAAGGGTGAGGCTATGGTTCGGGCTGTTGGGCGTCGACTGGGCGGCCGCATTCAGGGCAAATGCCGGAGGTGTTGCCGGTTAGGTTGTAGTCGCATTGAAGGCACTTGGACAGATCGCGTTTGAAGGGGATCTCGCAGTTGGGGCAGGTCTTTGAATCGGGTTCGCCGGTTAGGTTGAAGGTGCAACGTTTGCAAATCTTGCCTACCGGGAAAAAACGGTGACCGCAATCGCGGCAGAGTCGTTGCAATGGGAATGCGTTGCCTGAATCGACGGTTTCCATCGCGAGGTAGCCGCAAGGGATGGACCAGACGACGTTGACGATCGATCGCGCGATGTTCCTTGCAGTGAATCGGATGCGGTAGTTTGGAGATGTGCAATGCGGGCACTTCATTGCTGCCGATCGTACGACGACGATACGGTTGGAGCAACCGTTGTATTAATGCTGTGGCAAAGCTTCGATTAGCTGGTCTATTTCTTGTTCGGTGTTGTAGACGTGGGGACTCGATCGGAGTCTTCCTGATCTTACTGCGATGATGATGCGGTGTTCGTCTTGCAGGTGGACTCGGATGGGGTCTGGGTCGTGGACGTCGGAGAAGAAGGCGACGATTCCGCTTGCTTCAGCGGGTGCTCGCGAGCTGACGACTCGGTAGCCCTTGGCCCGGACGCCTTCGACGAGGCGGTCGGTCAGCGATAGCGTGCGTTTCGAGATTTCTTCGATTCCCATTTCCTGAACCAATTCGATGGCGCCGCCCAAACCGAAGATGCCCGCGAGGTTGTAGCTGCCGCTGTCGTAGCGACGGGCGGAGTCGGCGAACTCGAACTGGTAGCGGTTGAAGTCGAACGGGTTTTTCATCGACATCCAGCCAACGTTTGTCGGGCGAAGATGTCCCTGCAATTCTTTCTTGACGTAAAAGACGCCGATCCCCTCGGGACCGCACAGCCACTTGTGGCCGTCGGCGGCGAGGAAGTCGATGTTCATTCCCTTCACGTCGATCGGAAACGCGCCGAGCGATTGGATCGCGTCCACGCAGAGAAAGACGCCCTTGCTTTGACAATACTCGCCGAGGGTCGCGAGGTCCGTGCGGAACCCGCTTGCGAACTGGACGGACGAGATGGTAACAAGCCGGGTCCGAGAGTCGATTGCTTCGATGATACGCTCCAGCGGGATGCGTCCATCTTCTTCGAGGACCATGCGGACCTGGACGCCGCGAGATCGCAATGCAAGCCAAGGGTATACGTTGGCTGGGAACTCGACGTTTGCGCCGACGATGTTGTCGTCGCTGGAAAAGCTCAACCCGTTGGCGACCATGCTGAGGCCTTCGCTGGTGTTCTTGCAGAAGGTGACTTCGTCGGAGTTGGCGTTGATCAGGTCGGCGACTTGCGCTCTGACCTTGTCGGCGTGCTTGTAGAAGCTGTTTTGCAGATAGGACGTCTCGGTGCTCTTGTCGAGGTAGACGCGGACTGCATCGGCGGCTCGTTGACTTAACGGCGCAACGGCGGCGTGGTTTTGGAAGTTGTAGTTCTTGGTAATGGGGAACTCGTCCCGCAGCTTTTTCCAGTCCATTCTATCTGCCTCTTGGTTACCTGATTCGTGTTGGCTGTTTGCTGTCCTGCAGACGTCCAAGCTTGTCAGGTTTACTATACGATCGGCGCGACGCGATCGATCTCACCACCCCGCTTGTGGCGATGGTCCTATAAGGTTCGTCGCCCGTCTAGATTTTAGCCCCAATGTTGGGGCGGTTCTATGTGGTTGGCAGGTTTTGGGCGAGTTATTGCGACGTGGGTGCGGGGGCGGGGCGCCTGTTCGTTGGCGCGGTGGGGTGTGGCGCGTATGATCCGTGGCCGCGATGACCGCGGAGGGGGTCTTTGTTAATGTTGGGGCGGTTGTCGATGTTTGTGGATCCGCGCTGGCTAAAGCCACGCGGTTAAGGGGATAGCTGGACTGAGCGGCGACGAGCCATGAATATCACGATAATCACGACCGGCGGTACGATCGCTAAGACATTCGACGAGCTCGATGGAAAGCTGCACAACGAGCAGCCCGTGATCGAGCAGATTGTCGAGGGGATGCGTTTGCCGGATTTGACGATTACGTACCGTCATGTCTTGTCGAAAGACTCGCTTGAGTTCACGGATGCGGATCGGGAACTTGTACTTGAAAATGTTCGTAGTGCGATGCCGGATTGCGATGCGATGGTGATTTCGCATGGTACGGATACGCTGGAGCAAACCGGCGAGCTTCTTTGTCGCGAGGTTGGTGATCCTAGAATTCCGATTTTGCTGACTGGTGCGATGAGGCCATTCGAATTTCGCGATACGGATGCGATTCAGAATTTGACGGAGACTCTTCTGGCGTGCCGGCTGGTGTCCCCTGGTGTATATGTTGTGATGCACAATCGTGTGCTAGCCTTTCCGGGCGTTATCAAAGATCGCGTAGCTCTCACGTTTGTTAGGACCGCATGACCACTCGACCGAAAAAAGATCAACGTTCATCTCGTACTGAGGGGCGGGCGACAGCCAAGGCGGGTACGCCGACTCGGCGCGACCTGGTGGATATGCTGGTGCCGACGCTGTTTGAGGATGAGGCTGTCCTGGTTGTTGATAAACCCGCGGGGGTCGATGTTGGCGGAACTGAGGCGGGGGAAGCAGCCGGGATCGTTGAGATTCTGGGCGAGCTTCGGCGCGGTTCGGATACGCTTCATGTCGTTAATCGACTGAGTAGGTTTGAATCTGGGGTTTTGGTTCTGGCGAAGAGTGGGGTGGTTGCGCGGAAACTTCGCGTCGGTTTGAAGCAGGGTGAAGCGCAGTTCGAGTACCTGGCGATCTGTCGTGGGAAGATGCCTCGTCAAAAGTTGACGGTGGGTGGTGCTCCTGCGGTGGAACTCAAGAAGAAGCTCAAGAAAGACTTGAAAAACCCCGGTGCGCGTAAGAAGAAGAAGAAGGCCCCTGCGTCTCGGTCGCGTCCGGTGAGGGCGGAGCATCCGACTGCTTTGCAGCGCGTTGCCCAGGGTCCGTCGCGCGTGTTGGTGCGGTGTCGTACGAGCGCTCCTACGACGCATTTGCTTCGTGCGCAGCTTCGTTCGGCTGATCTTCGATTGGTGGGGGATGCGCTGCACGATCGTGGTGGTCGTCGGCCCACGCCTCAGGGGACGATGCTGCATCTGACGCGATTGACGATTGAGGGGCCTAACGGTTCGATCTCGGTTCGTGCGGCTGGTCCGCCGCCGGGTAGTGATGAGATTCTTCAGAGCGCTCGGTGTATTGAGCGTCCGTTGCATGCGGCGCTGTTGCGGCGGTTACCGCTTTTCATGAAGCGTGATACGAACGCACATCGATTGCTGAGTGGTGCGGCGGAGGATCTTGCGGGTGTGACGGTCGAGCGTTTCGATGACGTTCTGGTTGTCTCGCTGCATGAAGATCGCAAAGTCCCGCCGTTGACTCTTAAGAAAATATCGAAGTGGTATGGGCAAATGCTCGGTACGCGATCGATGTACGTCAAGACGTTTGTGAAGAGTCGGGCGGAGGTGACCGAGGATATCGAAGCATCTCATACGCAGGAAAAACCGTTTGCGGGAAAGGCGACGGACCGAGACGTCGAGATTAACGAGCGTGGTCTTCGTTTTGCGATTCGACCTTACGATGGTTTTTCGGTCGGTCTTTTTCTGGATCAGCGCGATAACCGAAGTTGGGTTCGCAAGAACGCGACCGGGAAAGATGTACTGAATCTTTTTGCTTATACGTGCGGTTTTTCGGTGGCTGCCGCTGCTGGTGGTGCGAAGTCGACGGTTAGCGTGGACCTTTCGCCCAACTCGCTCGAATGGGGGAAGGCGAACTTCGAGCTCAATGGTCTGGATCTGGATAATCACTCATTTTATCCCGACGACGCGTTTGATTTCTTGCGTCGGTCTGCGAAGAAACAGCGGATGTTCGACATGATTGTGATCGATCCGCCGAGTTTCGCTCATGGTCGAAAGCGGGGGGATCGTTTTTCGGTTTCGGAGGATCTCCCGGACCTGGTTAAGTCTGCGTCTTTGTGCTTGCGGAGCGGCGGTCAGATGGTGGTGTGTACGAATCATCGAAAGATGTCGCCGCGGATGCTGCGCGATCGGGTGAAAGCGGGTTTGACGAGTCGGCGTCATAAGGTGCTTGCTTCGCCCGTGTTGCCGGCGGACTTTGCGATCGATCGGGATCATGCCAAGTCGGTGATCGTCGAGGTTAGCTAGTTCGCCTTGGGTTTTTCGCCAAGTGCGCTAGGTTTAGTCGCAGCTGGTCCGTGGGTTTTGTCGCTGTCGGCGAGGCGAACGTGAACGGCTGGGAGCTTGATGTGGAAGGTGGTTCCCTCGTCGGGTCCGGTGACGATGTCGATCTCGCCGCCGAGTTCGTCGATGATTTTTTTCGCGGCTGCTAGACCCAGGCCCGTTCCCCCTTGACCTTTCGACGAGTGAAAGGCGTCGAAGATATGACTTCGGTCTTTATCGGGGATACCCGGTCCGTTGTCGCCGATGGCGAGCTCGACGTACGCATCTCTTTCGTGGTAACGCGTCACGATATTGACCCGACCGCCGACCTTTGGGGCTGCCTCTATGGCGTTGTTGGCAATGTTCTGGATGACCTGATGCATTCCGTTTGAGTCTAGCGGAATGGCGGGCATTTCCTCCAGGTCGGTAAGTAGCATGACGCCCTTTTCGTCGGCGCGCGAATGGATAAGGGCGAGGACGTCTTCGATGAGTGCGTTGACCTGCATGCTCTCAATGCTCGGTTGGCGATCTTTGCTAAACGTGAGCATGTTGAGGGCGAGCAAGTAGATTCGATCGAGGTTTTTTCTTACGAGCGACCATCCAGACACGACGGTTTCGAGAGATTGTCGTTTGATGGCGATCTCAATGACATCTGCGCCGCCCTGCATTCCCTGCAAGATGTTTCTGATGTGATGGGAGAGATAGGCGACTGTTTCGCCAGCGGCGGCTAGTCGTTCGGTTTTTACGCGTGAGTCTTGCAGGTGTTTGTTTTCGATCGCGATTCCGGCGAGTCGCCCGATAGCAACGGCGAGTCGAAGTTGTTCCTGGTTATAGGTATGGTTGGACATCGACGTATCGAGATGGAAGATGCCGTGGATTTCTTCGCCGGCGATGATCGGGACGCAAATGACGCTGCGAAGACCCAAGCTATGAATGCTGTCTTGTTTGCTTTCGGGGCGAAATCGGTCGTCGGTCATGGCGTTTGCACAAAGGACGCCCTCTTTCGTCTTGATTACGTGATTTACAATGGTGCTCGACGTTACGATCTTGGGGCGTTTTCCGCGGTTTGGGGTGCGGTGGCGAATGACCTGTGGTACGGGCTGTTCGCCGGGCTTGCAGACTAAGAGCACCAGTTCGTCGGCGATCATATGGTCGAAGAGAAGGTCGGTGACGCGTTCGAGGAATGCTTCGACCGATTCGATACTTCCGATTGTACCGGCCACCTTATAGACGACGTTCCACGCGGCGACGGCGTCTGCTGTTTCCGGGGGCGGAAGGATGACGCTTTCCTCGGAGGTATCGAAAGCTGCGAGGATCGATGATCCGCCGGCGCTGGCTGCCATGTCGAAATCGACGAGATCGCGAATCATTTGGGACCCGCTAAACCCCTCGACCTCTTCTTGCCCTGAGAACACGAGCAGGGTGCTGCCTACTTTGATCTGATCGCCATGCTTGAGGACCGTGGGAGAGATGACGCGCTGTCCGTTTAGGAAAGTGCCGTTGGAGCTGTTGAGGTCCTCGAGAATCCACTGGCCGTCTTTGGGGAGAATCTGGGCGTGCCTTCGCGAGGAACTCGTGTCAGAGAGATGAATATGATCGGACGATCGCCCGATGACTGCGGGCTCGCCCGGCGTTTCGTAGGTACGGCCCTTGTCTGGACCCTGTAATACATGGAGGGTCGGCACGGCGGAATCTCCGCGTTGTGAATGGTCTACAAACTGACATCAACGAAAGAACACGACTGCGAACTGGTTCACGGATGGGTGCGGGAAGGAACGCCAAGCATGTCCTCCGGTACAATCCAGCAACTACCACATGATATCCACCGGAAAAGAGCGTGTCAACGCTATGAGATACCGGACCATGGGTTCAGGTCCGGTATTCGCTTGCCTGGTGACTTGCTATTGGGTTGATTGGGATGGGGGTCAGTTGAGGAGGTTCCGATTCAAGCGCGGTTGCAGCCTATCCGAAATTTCTAGAGTGCATAATGGGGTTCTGGCGGCGCCGCGGACGGATGCGACGGGCGGCGCAACAGTCGAGTGAATTACCTTGAATCAACCACGACCACGGACACAGTACCAGCAACTGATCGAGCGGACCAAGCCACCGGTTCCCGTTGAGCAGACAACGGAGAACGATCTCGACCGACTCTTGACTACGATCGCCGAACGTGCGCGTCGTGATAACGTACAGAAAACCGCCCCGAAACTCGATCCGCTTATCCTGCTCCGCGACAAAGTTGTGAAAGAACTAGTTCCGACTTTTGTCGAGCTCGTTGAGAAATATGGTCAGGGTGGGGTCGCGATGCAAATGGACGCGTCGAACCTGCTAGAGGGTGGTCGCGAGCTAAACTTTGAATTTGCGTTTAGTGGGCATCGTATGGAGTTGCAGGGGACGGTGGTTACCGACGCGATCGCGTTTCACGAAGTTCGACACGCCCCCGACTTGCAAGGGCAGATGGTGGCGGGTCCGATGCTTCGACTCAAGACGTTATCCTGTAAGACTTTCCGCGAGTTTGTGTGCGGGCGGATCATGGTCTTGATTCGCCTGGCTCACCGGCGGCGCTAGTTGTCTTTTCTCGTTCCCTGCTCGACG
>JAJDDZ010000305.1 GCA_029260025.1 Phycisphaerae bacterium
TTGGTTCCATCGGAATTGATGGCGCCATCGGAGATCAGATAGAGAATCTGCTGGGCATCTCTGATTTCAATGGGGATGGGCGGAACGACATTGCCGTCGGCGCTCCGTCTGCGGAAAATGATAGGGGCCGAGTTTATATTATCTATCGTCGAGAGTCTCGTCAGAGCGGCGGGTTCACCGGTTTTGATGATCGAAGCCTTGATAGCGACTTCACTCTATCTGAAATCGGTCTTGATCCGAATGACCCAGATCGCCAAAACGGTTTTATGCTAACGACGGATACTTCTGATTCTCTTGGTGCTAGTATTGCCCGTGGATTCGATTTCAACGGTGATGGTTTTGAAGATGTTGTTGTAGGTAGTCCTGAATCGAACAACGGCGAGGGCGAGGTTATCGTGTTGTTCGGTCGGCAGGGGACTACGTCACCGGCAAACGGACAAGACGTCGATGGTTATCTTACTGATATTCGTTCGTCGACGGGTCGTCCGGTGGCAGCTCGAATTCGAGGTGCTACGCTGAGTAGCGACAAGGGGCGATTTGGGTTTAATATTGCCAACGGTGGGGACCTTGATGGTGACGGGATTGATGATCTGTTGATTTCTGCTCCGGAAGCCTCGCCGTTCTTTGATGCTGATCCTTCTGATGAGATTGATGCCCTTGTGGTGCCTGGTTTGGATTTCGATCTGAATGGGGTCGCTGATCGGCGATGCGACGGGAGCGCTGTTGCGGGATCGTTATGCACCTCCGACTCAGACTGTGCTGGCGGGACTTGCGAAGCGCTGGACCTTGATAACGCCGGGCTTGTTTATGTTGTCTTTGGTAGTAACCGTCTTGATAACATCAAGGAGTGCTCCGTTGGTGGCGAGGCATGCGATAGTTCTGCTGACTGCGGGGCGGGAGAGGGCTGTGTGTGGAAGGATGTTACGATCGACATCAGCGAACTTGGAACGCGACGTCTTCGCGGGTTCATCATTGTTGGTCGACGGGGTGGAGATCGACTTGGTGGCGGCGATGCGGGTGATACTGCCAGGGACGGGATCGCTGAAAAGACAGGGCGCGGTCGCTCGCGCGGTCTTGCGGCCGCTGGGGACGTTGATGGTGATGGTCGTGACGATATTTTGATTGGTTCGGTCCTTGCTGATCCTGGTCGTGATCCAAGTACAGATGTTGGTCGTATCAACGGCGGAGAGGCCTATTTGATTTATGGGTCTAATGCGCCTGCTGCCGGCGGGCAATAGTCTTTTGTCTCGTCGTGCGTTCCGATAACTGTTGGGCGCTTGGGCTTTTGGGGTTGAGTTGGTTTGCCAGTTGACTTGCGGTTGTGAAAAGCGATACGATGGGTGTGGATCGGCCTTTATTTGAGGTCGTGTTTTGTGGATGATCTTGTGGAGCCGCGTCTTCTATCTGGCGTGCATCCGGGAGCGTTAAGCGAATGAGATTGGCGTTGAATAATACTTCGATTTTTCGGCTGGTGGCGTTCTTGGTTGTTGCTTCGGTGAATATCGCCGTGGCGCAGGATTCAACGCCGCGTGGTTTGTTCACGATTACGCCGGCTGACCCGACTGCGGGGCAGCAGGTCACGTTGGACGCTTCTTTTTCGTTCGATCGTGGTAGTGGCGGATCGATTGGTTTGTATCAGTGGAGTTTCGGCGATGGTTCGGACCTTGTTGTCGCTGATCAGCCCGTCGTCCTTCATACGTTTGCGGCAGCGGGTTTGTATACGATTACTTTGACAGTTAGTGACGATGACGATCCTGTGAACGAAGGGGTTACGGAGCGGACTATCGTGGTTGTGGTTGCTGGGACCGGCGGGGGTGCGGTCGTGAACCGGCTTCCATCTGCGGAATTCACGATGTCTACTTTGCAGGCTGCTGCTGGCGATGAAGTATCGTTTGATGCTAGCAAATCTTCCGATGCGGACCGAGATCGAGAGTGTTCGACTACCGCTATCGCTTGCGACGATGACGCGGATTGTCCCGGTACTGAAACGTGCGTCGAGACGCTGAAGTATGCTTGGGATTTCGGCGATGGAACGAGTCAGGACTATACGACGGAAGTGACTTCAAAACACGTATATGGGGTCGAGGGCAACTTCGAGGTTCGATTGTTTGTCTGCGATCAGGCGACCTGTGACGCGGATACGGACGTCTCAGAGTCTTTCAAGGTGCTTGAGGTTCTCTCGGAAGGTTCCAATGTTGCTCCGACGGCAGTTGTTGCGTCTGGTCCTCGTCTTGCGACGGTCGGCGAGTCACTGACTTTTGACGGGCAACTCTCGTTTGATCCGAATGGTGATCAGTTGAGCTATGCTTGGGAAGTTCGGTTTGAGGAGTTGCTGATTGATTCGGTTTTGACGGCTGTGATGACTCGTTCGTTCGACTTGGTTGGAACTTACGAAATTGCGCTTGAGGTTTTTGATGGTCGTGGTGGGAATGACGTGGCTGATTCGTTTACTGTTGTGGTCACTGAAGCTCCGCCTGCTATCGAGCCTCCGGCGACGAATCCTAATCCCGGTAGCGACCTTCAAGATCCTCTTGATAGTGCCGCTCAGCGTCCTGGGATCACCACATGTGGGGTGGGGATGATTCCTGCGATGTTTGCTTCAATGTTGGGGATGATCGGGATGGGCGCGATTCGGCGTCGGTCGAATCGATAGTTCTCTTTGCTAATCTTCGCTAGGACGCCAACAAAACTTCGATATTTGATCCCGCTTGCTGGATTTTCCGGTTTGCGGGGTTTTTCTATGCAAGGTTGGCGGTGGGTGTATAATCTTGAGACGATGTTGGATCATGTATCAACCAGGAGGAACGCTTTTGAGATGGGGGCGTCGCGCTCTCGTTTTGGCGGGATTCTTGGGGTGTTCGCCGCGACGGTGATTCTGCTGTCTGCGTCTGCCTCTAGTTTCGGGCATGAGCGTGGTCGTAGTTTTTCTGACGATGTTGGTGTGGCAGACGTTTGTTGGGCGGCTGCTCCTACTGTATGTGCTGATGTTACTGCTTGTCCGGCGGTAACTTCTCCGGAGGCGACCGTCGCGCGATTCAGCATTCTCTCGTTGTCGATGATTGCTACGGTTGTCGATGTTCGGGTTGCTCGCGATATTCTAGTCGCGCGTATCGGCGGTCTTTACGGGCCTTAGCTTCATTTCGATCCTATCTGGTTTTTCTCCGTTTCTGTCTGCGCGGGTACTTCTTTCTTCGATTTTTGTTCTATTTTTTTCGCCAGGAGGCGAGTTTTTCATGTTAGTCACGGATATTGCTAAGTCAGCGTACAAGGGTGTGTCTGGTTTGCCGCGTAAGCTTTTCGGTACGCGGAACGATCGGATTCTCAAGGGGTATCAGCGTCACGTTGGGCCTACCAACGAGATCGAGGCGTCACTTCGGGGCGACTTTGATGAGCAATTTGCTGCGCGGTCTCTATCTGAGGGTGTTTTGAATCTTCCTGAAGATGAGCGGGAGGCTGCTTGGCAGGCGATTCGGGTTGAGTTGAGTGAAGATCTTCGGTCGCGGTCGTCGTCTTTGAAGGAGCGGATGGACGAGCATTACCGGGAACTTGTCACATGGTGGGAGGCACTGGATCCGAGTAAGCGTTTGGAAGAGCATTTTAAGGACGAATACCGCAAGCGGACTTCGAAGGTGATCGAGGACATGGACCGTTCGGGGACGACTTTTGAGGCGTTTGCGGTTTTGCGTGAGGCGTCTCGGCGGGCGCAGCGACATCGTCACTTTGATAGTCAGTTGATCGGCGGTCGCGTTTTGTTTGAAGGCAAAATCGCTGAGATGCGGACGGGTGAGGGTAAGACGATTGTTTGTCACCTTGCTGCGTTTGTCACGGTTCTCTCCGGTCGGAAAGTTCATGTTGTTACAGTGAACGATTATCTGGTTCGTCGTGATGCGGAATTTGCGTCGCCGATTTTTGAGCTAGTCGGGGTGTCGGTTGGGTACATTCAATCTCAAATGGATCCGGGTGGTGGTGAGGGGATTCGTCGGGCTGCTTATGAGTGCGATATTACTTACGGGACCAATAGTGAGTTTGGTTTTGATTACTTGCGCGACAACATGAAGACGCGCTATGAGGATCAGGTTCAGGGGGCGCTTGATTTCGTGATTGTGGATGAGGTTGACTCGATTTTGATCGACGAAGCGCGAACGCCTCTGATTATTTCTGGTCCTGCGCGAGATGACGTTACGCGGTATCCTCGGGCTAATCGTGTGGCTGAGGAGCTGGTGCGGAGGCAAGGGCCTTGGGATCGAAAATTGCGGGCGACCGTCTCCAAGTATGACGGGAATGCCCATGACATTCCTAAGCTCGATGATGCGATGACGATTCTAGGTTCTCGTGAGAAAAGTCGCGGCGGTGACGGAAGTGCGGACGGCGACGGTACGGAGCAGCTTGCTACGCTTGGTCCGGACTTTTTGACTGACGATCATGTCGAGGCGATTCAGATTTATGAGGGGGACGTACTGAACATATCTGCTTCTGAGCGCTATCGACGATACTACATTGTGCAGCTCGAGCGGAAGCAGGTTGGGATTACGCATGAAGGTGTGACGATCGCGCAAGAGCTCTTGGACCTTGGGAGCTTGTATAGCGGTGCGAATATGGAGTGGCCTCACTTGGTTGAGAATGCGCTTCGGTCGCACAAAGTCTATCAGCGGGATCGGGATTACGTCGTGCAAGAGGGGCAGGTGATTATTGTTGATCCGTTTACTGGTCGGTTGATGCATGGTCGTCAATGGTCGGATGGGTTGCATCAGGCGGTCGAGGCGAAAGAAAATGTTAAGGTTAAGGAAGAAACGCAGACGCTTGCGACGATTACGATTCAGAATTTCGTGAAGTTGTATCGAGTTAAGGCTGGGATGACGGGTACGGCGCTGACCGAGGCGACGGAGTTTGACAAGATTTACAAGTTGGAAGTTGTTGAGATACCCACGAATCGTCCGGTTAACAGGATTGATCACAACGACAAGATGTATCGGGATGCTGAGCAGAAATATAACGCGATCGTTGACGAGGTCTTTGAAGTTCATCGTCACGGAGTGCCTGCCGATCCGTTTTTGTTGGCGGATGCGTTTAATGCGATGGTTCCTATTTTCAAGAAACAGGGGACGGATGCGACTCGTGTTTTGGAGGCGTTGAAGCGGTTTAGTAAGGCTGAGCTTGGCGATAAGGACACGATCGCTTTTATGATGGAAGTTTACCGTGAGGTGATGGGGGATCTTATTCGGGGTCGACCTATTCTTGTCGGTACGACGAGCGTCGAAAACTCTGAGAAGATTTCTCGGCTCTTGGATCAGCGGTACGGGATTGATCACGAAGTTTTGAATGCCAAGAATCACTCGCGTGAGGCTGACATTGTTACGAAGGCGGGTGAGACGACTCTGGCGACGAGTGGTCGGGATAGAACGCCACGGGGTAACGTGACAATCGCGACGAACATGGCTGGTCGAGGTACAGATATTAAGCTCTCGCTGGACGTTGTTTATCCGAAATGCAAGGTTCCGGAGAAACTTCCTGATGGGTCGGAGTCTAGTTCGCTTTATCCTACGGGGATCACGAAGTGCTGCGTGACTTGTAACGAATATGACGCGGCGACGAACTGTGCGCATTGTTTTAAGCCGAAGCTTGATCCGCGTTTTCCGGAGCTTGGTCGGAAGGTTTGTCCGATCGCGGTACCTTGTGGATTACATATTATTGGTACTGAGCGTCACGAGTCTCGGCGGATTGATAATCAATTGCGTGGTCGGGCTGGTCGCCAGGGTGATCCGGGATCCTCTCGTTTTTCTTTGTCGCTTCAAGATGATCTTCTAAAGATGTTCATGTCTGACTGGATGTTGAAGATGATGGAGAAGCTTGGGTTTAGTGAGGGGACGAGTCTTGAGGACAAGCGTTTGAGTAAGGGGATCGAGCGGGCGCAGCGGAAGGTTGAAGAGCGCAACTTCTCGACTCGAAAGCATCTGCTTGAGTGGGATGAGCCGATGGACTTTCAGCGGAAGGAGTTCTATTCGGTTCGTCAGCGTATCTTGGAAGAGCGCGATTTGCCGGCGCTGATTTTTGAGACGATTGATAACTCGATACGGTCTACGCTCGATGATAATCTGAGTTCGGGGTTTGCGCAGTCTTGCATTGCCGAATGGTGTCGGACGAATCTTGAGCTGACGATCGAAGAGGATGCGATATCGATTGATGATTTCGAATCTGCGCAACATAGTATCCGTCGGAAGGCGAAGGATGAAGCGGAGGAGTCGATTCGGACGTCGATCGGGGAGTATATTGATCCAGACGAGCCGGAGAAGAGCTGGGATATCAGTGGTTTGCTGACCTGGGCGAAGCGGATGTTTAACGTTCCGTTTACACAGAATCAACTTCGTAAGATGGGGCCTCGGGAGATCGAGGAGGCGATGATTGGGGCTGCTAATGATCATTATGATGCTTTGGATCTTGGCGGTGTTGCGCTCTATCTTGATTCTAAGTATCCGCATCAGGCGCTGGTTGATTGGGCGAAGGCGAAGTTTGATATTGAAGTTGAAGTAGAAGATGCGCTTACGATGTCTAAGTCGGACATCGAGGAATTGTTGCATGATCGGGTGGCGCAGTCGTATCGGAATCGTGAGGCGCGGTATCCTGTTGAGTGGTGTGTCGAGCGGGCGTTCGCTGATGAGAGCGAGGATAATGCGTTGGCTGCGAATACGATTGTTGGGTGGACGAATAGTAAGTTTCGGGCTGACTGGACACTTGATGATGTGCAGGGGCGTGATGCGACCGAGATTCTCGACAAGCTTATTGCCCTGAACGAATCTTTCTTTAACGGGAAGATGGAGGAGGAAATTGACGCGGCGATTGGCGGGAAGAGTCCGGAGGAGGCGGTTCGCTGGGCAAGTGAGCGGTTTGGTCGAGCTTGGCGTTCGGATCGGTTTGAGGAGGCGGTGAACGGTCGGCTTGATGGTGACTATCGGTCGGCGATTTTGGAGCAGGGTCGGGAGATGCTTCGGTGGGAGCTTACGCGTTTGGAGCAGTATGTTCTCTTGCGTATTTACGATCAGGCGTGGAAGGATCATCTCTTGGAGATGGATCATCTTAAGACTGCGATTATGCAGAGGCCTCTTGGCGGTGATCAGTCGCATCCTCAGAGTCAGTTTGCGATTGAGGGGCGTCAGCTGTTTAAGCAGATGTGGGCTCGGATCGCGAATCGAGTTACTGACATTATTTTCAAGATTCGTGGCGCCGGTTTGGGTGGCGATGGAAGTGGCCAGGGCGCTGGTGGACCAAGGGGCCCGCGCCCAATGAAGTTTGGTCACGCTGATTCAACGGGGGCTGGTTTTGCTGGTGGTTCAACGGCGGATCAAGAGGCGGCGATGAAGGCGCAGGGGGCGGAGCAGAAGGTGGAGACGATTCGGCGCGATGAGCCGAAGGTAGGGCGGAATGATCCTTGTCCTTGCGGTAGCGGCAAGAAGTTCAAGCAATGTCATGGGAAGAAGTAGTGGCGGCTGTGGGCTGATGCTGGCGGGAGGTATTTCCTTTTTGGGCGCGTGACTTGTTTTCGCTATTGTGGAACTATGTCTGAGTCGCGGTGGCAATTTTTTGTTGATGTTGGGGGGACGTTTACAGATGTTGTTGCGCTTTCGCCCGATGGCGATCTTCTCACGCATAAGTTGCTTAGTTCAGGGGTTGTGCGGGGAGTTGTTGGTCTGGGGTCGGGTTGTCGCTGTGTTGTTGATTCTCGATTTGCTGGTTGCC
>JAJDDZ010000306.1 GCA_029260025.1 Phycisphaerae bacterium
GACGAATATCGAATATACCCATAAGAAACAGTCTGGGGGATCGGGTCAGTTTGGTCGCGTGATTATCAACGTTCTCCCTTCGCAGCGCGGCGATGGGTATGAATTCGTTGACAAAATCTTCGGAGGCGCGATCGATCAGGCGTTTCGACCTAGCGTTGATAAGGGTGTCCGACTTCAGATGGCGGAGGGCGTGATGGCGGGGTATCCCGTTGTTGACGTCAAAGTTGAGCTGATCGATGGGAAAGTTCACCCGGTCGATAGTAAGGACATTGCTTTCCAGATCGCTGGTCGTGGCGCGTTTCGAGAAGGTTTCATGAAAGCAAAGCCGACCCTTCTAGAGCCCATCGTTGAGATGGAAGTGACTGTTCCTAGCGATCATGTTGGCGATATTCAGGGTGATCTCGCGTCGCGTCGCGGTCGACCTGTGGGGCAAGAGGTCGTTCCTGGCGGGATGACAGTGATCAAGGCGACGGTTCCGCTTGGTGAGGTCGCCGATTATGCGTCGCGTTTGTCAAGCATGACCGGCGGTCAAGGTAGTTATACGATGGATCTATCACACTACGACCCGGTGCCCAACAACGTCCAGCAGCAGATTATCGATCAGCACAAGAAGGAGCTTGAAGAGCAAGCGGCGCATGCGCATCATTAAGGTGCGGGTCTAGGTGTTTGTTGGCTGACAAGTTGTGGCGTGCTAGCTGCCGCTCTGGGCGATGTGTACGGCGGTGAGTTCTCGTTTCTTGACCACAACGCCATCGCAGCTGACGACTAGCCACCTGCCATTTGTCGTTGCGGCGCGCCGGTCGTCTTTCGCTTGTTCGATCGTTTTGAAGTGGAATCGCCCCAGCGTCTCGAATTCGTCCCATCCTAATCCTCGGAGTGTGCCCTTGCGCGGGAGCTTTTGAAATTCGTTCGGGGTCATTCCTGAAAACGCGGCTGCGTATAGGTAGGGGAACATCCCGTCGGCGTCGATGTAAACCCGCTCGTAGTTCTCGAGGTTCTCATCGGCGAGCGCCCTCCCGATGGTAACAAGGTTGTTCTGTGCAGCCGGTCCGTGGAGGGTTTTATCCCGTAAATATCGCTGCGTATTGAAAAGGCCAGAGGCCAATACGATGACGCACGTGCTGGCGAAGGCTAGTTGTCGTATTCGGACTCTCCTGAGTAATGCGAACCTGTCCATGAAGAGTCTTCCCACGAGGGATATGCCGAGCGAGGATGCGATCGGATAGATCGCCCACACGCCGGAGGATCGCATTGGGCTCGGATCGCCTCGGGTTGCCATCGAGGGCAGTAGGCATATCAGGACCGCGACGGGAACGAGTGCGAGGGTCATGCTGCGGCGGCGGATCGCGAGAACAATCGAAGCGATCAATCCGACGTAGAGGAAGGGAAGCTCTACGATGCTCAGTCGGGCGATACTTAGGATACGATACTCTCCGAATGAGAGGAAGAGGTAATGGGGGTTGAGTTCTCGCCAGAGGTTCGCGTTCAAGGTCGTCACCCACCAACGAGGGCCGTTGGATAGGGCGTAGGTGGTGGCGTTGCTTCGGGCGAAGAAATGCTCGGGTTCGGAGAATGCCACATATAGTTGGGTGCTTGCTCCTATCGCGGTGAAAATGGTCAGTATGCCGACGATCGTCGCGGTACGCTTCCAATCTCTTTTACTGATACCCTCGGTCAGGAAGACCGCGCCGGCGATGGTTATCGCGAGTAGTGGAGCGATTAGTCGCATGGCTGCATACGCGTTGGTGGAAAGTCCGATCGCAAGTCCGCACGCGATCGCCCAACCAACCCCAACCCCGACCCCGATCCCGACCGTGCCCCCAACCTCACCAGCAACTCCACGCTCCAGTTCGCGCGGAGCTCTTAGCGAATCCAGAAGTCGTACCATCAAGTAAAGTGAGAGCATGACGACTAGCGGGACCATACAGACGCCTTGGTGAGCTTGCCTTGAGTAGAGGACATGGATCGGCGAGAACGCGATGAGTAGCAGCGTGATGATTGATGCTCTCCGTGAGAGAATGCGCCGGCTGGTGAGGTATACCAAGAAGACCGTAAGAATCCCGGCGATGGCAGCTGGTAAGCGCCCCGACCAGACGGAGAATCCGAAGAGCTTTGTTGAGATGGCTGCACAATAGGCGTACATTCCGGGGTGGTAGTCGCCGGGGCCCATTCCTCGGACAATCATCGGCCAGGGTTCGCCCCAGCGGTCTGCTCCTGTGGTTGCGAGACTGTATCCGTCGTAGATGTCGCTGAGTTCGTCTTGATGAATGGGGAGAGGATAGTGATCGAGAGCTGAGAATCGAAGGAACCCTGCCACTAGTAGTATCAATACAACGGCGATGGCGTGGCGGCGAGCAGATTGTCGAGGTTGGTCGCCGGAATTATGTTTTACTTGAGCGCACACTGGTTTTTTCGGACGCTTGGCGAGATATCTGAAGAAGCCCTCGGTCGATTCAGGCAAGATTTGCGCGGAATCGCTCCGATATCCACCCTGTATGCTGTGTACGCGAGCTCCATGCGAAGAGGAAGGAAACCCAACGCTCAATGACGACTCATACCGTTAGTGTTGACGACTACCGAGCTAAGCTTGTCAAGCAAATCGGTGCGCAGGATGACTACGAGTTCTGTTCGTCGGTTGCTGCGTACCTTGCGGTACGGCCCGGCGATACTTATGTCCGGTTGATGGCTGTTAAGTCGTATCTGAAGCTGAATCTTGTTGAGTCCGCGCAGGCGCTGGTGAGAGAGGGATTGGGGGATGAGGGCGGAGATGCGCAGCTGCTTGAAGCGCGGACTTCTATCGGCGCGCTACCCGGTTCGCAGAGGAACTGGAGGGAGCAAGCTACGGTCTTTGAGGCGAACTTGGCTGCGCTCATTGATCGCGGGTTTGATGTCTCGCCGATTCGCGCGGCGTGGGCGCGCGATTGTTTTCGCTACGAGCTGTATCGTGACAGCTCGGGCGAGTTTCAAGTTCGATATCTTCTTGGCGATGGTGATTGGCGATGGTACCCCGGTCTGGGTCGCCATAGCGTCGTTGATGAGGCTCGCGAATTGCCGGATGATATCGGCGGTCAATTTCCCGGTCCGTATTTGTTCGATGGTCTGGGTCTGGGTCGTTACTTCGAGCGTGCCTACCGAAAAACGCTACACACGTTTCTTGACTATAGCTGTGCCCTCTATGTTATCGAGCGCGATCCGTCACGGTTGGCGGTTGCTCTTCAGCTTAACGACTGGAGCGAGATACTCTCCGATCCTCGCGTCCTGTTGTTCATCGGAGAGGGCGCCGAGAGAGAACATTGTCGAATGCTTCTGGATCAATCGAATCTTCCCTTGCCGGCTCGTGTCCTTCAAACTGGTGCCGTCTTCGATGCGGTGCCACCTGATATCGCTGGTCAGATTTCTCGGGTGGCTGAGTCTCGGGACTTGACGGTCCGAGAGTCTCTGACAGAGATAGAATCTCTCTACGCTGGGCGAGATATTCAGTATTGGGCGAAGAGGTTTGATGGCGCGCTTCGTGGATCGGATAAGCCGCTGCGGATTCTTGCTTCTGTTAGTCGGCATACAACTTTCCTACAACATTCGATGCGCGATGCGCAGCGTGCGTTTGAGTCTCTTGGGCATTCGTGCACGGTCTTGATGGAGGACACGAACCACACGACGATCGGACCGCTTGCCTATCATATGATGATTCGCGAAATGGAACCGGATTTGTATTTCAATCTCGACCATCTTCGACCCGAGTTCGGCGGGATCATTCCGGCGAATTTGCCCGTTATGACGTGGGATCAGGATCAGTTACCGCAGGTGATAACGAAGGAGAATCTGGCGAAGATCGCCCCGCATGACTTTATCGCTGGATGCTCTCGGCATCGATGCGCCAGTTTGGGTGTGCGCGAGTCTCAACTACTGTACGCGCGCGTCCCGACTTGTGCTGAGCAGTTTTCTGGCGACCCCCTTTCGGAAGTGGAAATCTCGAAGTTCACCTGTGACGTTTCGTTCGTGAGTCATGCTTCGCAGACAGCCGAGTCGTTTCATCAGCAAGAACGGGGGCTGTTTTCCGATGCCGCGGTCGTCGCGCTCCTGGACACATTGTACCGACTCGTTCCGGGATCGGTTGAGCGGCATGGAGTTCTGGATCGTTACGCCATGTCAGAGGTGCTCGCCGAGGCTTGCGGAGTGATCGGCGTAACATCGCTTGATCCCGAGCTTGAAGGTCGATTGCGGAATTGGTACATCTGGCGACTCGTCGACCGCATCTTTCGACATCAGGCGCTTGAGTGGGCGGGACAATGGGCGAAACGAAGCGGGAAGTCGTTTAGGATCTATGGTAACGGTTGGGAGAACCACCCTACGCTAGCGGAGTTCGCGGCTGGTCCCGTTGAGAATGGCCGCGAGCTTCTTTGTTTGTATCGAGCATCGAAAATTAATCTTCAACTCATGCCCGCCGGGTTTATTCATCAGCGCGCGATGGACGGGTTGGCAGGTGGCGGGTTTTTCATGTCGCGTCTGGTTCCGCACGACCAACATGGGCGGAGTTTTGCTGCACTCGACAAACGCATGGGCGAACTTGGGATCGAGGACAGCGAGGCGCTGCTACGGCACGATGACGCTCAACTCAAGGAGCATCTAGCGACGATCCTAGGACCTTTCCTCGAAAACGGCGACCACGATGCATATGACGTTGTGGATTGGATTCGATCAACGGCTGAGCTATCCCATCCGGATCAAGCGTTTGATGGATTTGAGTCGATCGTCTTCGATTCGCCCGAGCAGTTCGCGGTCCGGGCAGATTTCTTTCTCGCTCACGAGGCGGCGCGAATCGAGATGGCTGCGGGAATGCGCCGGGTCGTCGTTGATCAGTTCAGCTATCGTTCGACGATGAGGGAATTCCTCGAGGCCTTGCGAGATCACTTGGTCCTGTCAGCCACGAAATCCGCCTGATGCTGTTGGGCGATCCACTTGGGACTACCTGCAAAAGGCGCTAACCCGATCCTCCGATAACCCATTGGAGCTAAGCCTAGGCGCATGTTTTGCGCTCTAGTGTCGGTGCACTTAATGGGGACGGATCGATTTTGAGCGAACTATCAGCGAATCTGAAAAGGGTGGCAGCGACGAACACGGGTGATCGCGACGCCGCAAGGCGCAGGGAGTCGCTGCGCAGGCACTATGGCCGCATTCGTGGGGAGTTTCGAAGCCGCTGGAGTCTGTATTACTACAAGAGAATTCAAAATCGTCTCTGCGATATCGTCGAACCGGGGAGCAAGGTTTTAGACATCGGATGTGGTACTGGCGAATTGCTCTCCGCGCTTCGTCCCAGTGTCGGCGTCGGGGTCGATATTAACGACGGGTTTACTTGCGAAGCGACGAGAAGGCATGAATCGCTGCAGTTCATCCAAATGCCTGGCGAGCACGTCGATCAACTCGGCATAAAGTTCGACTACGTTATAGTTTCGCAGACCCTCGAAGAGATCTACGATCTACAGGCTCTTTTTAGTGCTATTCAATCTGTCTGTCATGCTCGAACGCGCGTCATCATCGTCGAATGTAGCAAGCTATGGCAACCGCTTCTCCGCGTCCTCGAGTGGTTCCGTCTTAAGCGCGTCACGCCGGAGCAAAACTGGATCCCGTCTGACGAAATCGATCATCTTCTTCGACTTTCGGGCCTTGAGACGATTCGATCCTTCGCGATGACACCCGCACCGTTTTACATTCCCTTGCTCTCGGTCTTCATGAATCGTGTTGTGGCGAACCTTCCGGTCTTGCAACATCTCGGGCTTAATAGTGTCACGGTGGCGCGATCCGTCGATCCCAAAACCTTGGAGAAGTCGAGACCCAAGAGCGTTTCGATCGTCATCGCTGCCCGCAATGAGTCTGGACATCTCCGGCGATTGCTCGATAGAATTCCGCATTTTGCACCCGAACAAGAGGTGATTTTCGTCGAGGGCAACAGCACCGACGACACGTGGGAAGAAATGCAGCGAATCTTAGCGGACTACCGAGGCCCGCTTTCGATTAAGGTCATGCAGCAAGACGGCAAGGGCAAAGGCGACGCCGTTCGTAAAGGGTTCGCCGCTGCGACCGGCGACGTGTTGATGATCCTCGATGCGGACATCAGCGTCCCGCCGGAAGAGCTTCCCATGTTCTTCAATGCACTCGCCGACGGTCGAGGTGAGTTCATCAATGGGTCGCGGATGGTCTATATGATGGACAAGAAAGCCATGCGTTTCCTGAACTTGCTCGGGAACAAGACATTTGGCAGCATCTTTACATTTCTGCTATCGCAACGATTTCGCGATACGCTCTGCGGGACCAAGGTTCTTACGCGGAGTGACTACGAAAAGATCGCGCGAAACCGATCGTACTTCGGAGACTTCGATCCGTTTGGTGATTTTGATCTGCTGTTTGGTGCCGCGAGGTCGAACTTGAAAATCGTTGACGTCCCGGTTCACTACAAAGCCCGGACTTACGGCGAGACAAATATCTCTCGTTTTCGACATGGGCTGATCTTGCTCCGCATGTGTGTCTTCGCGGCTCGCAAGATTAAGTTCGTCTAGGGCAATCGCGGTCCGGTTGTAGCTCGCCGGACAGTCCCGCGACCGTTCCTTTCGCCTAAGACTATGGTGTCGTGGTCCTATCGGCGCGGGCGTCAACCCGGTTGATACTCTCGGCGTGCGACGCGATCAAATCTCTAAGTGCTGTCACTTCTCTATTGTCTCGACATTGACGAAAGGCCAGGTCGAGGCTGATTCTTGCCTGAGAATGATGTCCAGTCTTCTCTAAGTATCTCGCACGCAGTAGGGCAGGGGCGATGAGTGACCGACCATCGGGAAGGTCCTGATATAAAAGTGCTATGGCGTCCATCAGCTGGTCCGCCGCGAGTACTGAAGAACGAGACTCAATTAGAAACAGACCGTTGAAGCGGTGGACCTGGATCGCCGGGACCTGTACCACTGGCGGGCGAATTTGGTCGTAGCCAACGTACATGCGGTCGGTGTAGACCAAGAGCCATGTTGCGCTCGCGCGTTTGGACCACTTTTCCTCCGCTAGAACCGAGTCGCTTGTAGTTTGGCGTATCGGCAGAAATTTCGCATGCGGAATTCCATAGCGATGCTTTCCGTATGGTAGGGGGGCGTATGCTGCCGGTACGGAATCGCTAGCCGCGACGGCGAACATATCAGACTCGGAAGCATGATCTCGTAAGTACGTCATGGCGGCGCGCCAGTCGCGTTTGTCTCGTGCCTGGAGGCAATCAATGCTCGAAGAGTACATGTTCAATGCGACACCTGAGACGATCGCTGCAAATGCGAGTTTTCCTGCAAGTGGTGAACGCTTTGCGATCGCGTCATGAAGGGCTTTCGCTGAGATTGCGAGGCAAAGGCAAATTGGTAATACCATCAGGAGCAGGTACTGAGGTTTCGGAATCGCACCTGTCAAGCAGGCGTAGGTCGATGCAAAGATCACCGGGAAACTAAATAGGGATGCGAGAAATATTGCGGCAGGGCGATTTTTTCCACGGCACGCTCGCCAAACGAGGAGGACCGATCCGAGAGTCATCAAGCTCAATGCGGCAATTAGGAACCATCCCTCTGGTGAGTGCGAGCGAAAGATCGTGCGCGCTGAGAAGCCCGCGAGTGTGGCCAAGAAGGCATCTGCCAGATGGTCGCCGGCGCGGAGAGTCCAGTTCAGAAGGTTCGGAGAAACGGCGCCGCGGCTTAGTTGCATGATTAGGACACACACGGGGATGCTTAGAGCATAGGGGAGAGCCATCGCCGTGGTGGTTGCATACAGATTCCGTCGCTCGCGGCGAAGCAGGATCGGTTTTCCACTCCGATGGGAAGCGCCCCACATTGCAACTGTGTATCCCGCGATCGCGATTGCGACGATATGGGGTCCGACCCAGCGAGTCATCAGGAGTGCAAGAAAGCTAACTGAAAACAATATCCACGCCGGTGTGTTTCGGAGGCGTCGCGCTCGATCGAGTAACATCAACGTCGCAAGAGCCACGAACACGAAAATCGTATACTGTCGCGCTTGCTGTGAAAGGATGATGTGGAACGGGCAAACTGCCAGGAACAGTGCCGCAGTTATTCCGACGCTGCGACCCGCGATTTGCCTCGACCATAACCCAAGCAACATTACGCTGCCAGCTCCAAAGAGCGCCGCTGGAATTCGCACAGCGACATCACTTTCGGCTAGGCCCGCGCGCCAAATGGTCGCTCCGATGAGATAGTCGAGAACCGGTTGACCCATCATTGCTGCCCAGATGACAAGCGCATACGGCGAGTGCGAATATCCCTTGACCTGGACGAGTTCATCCATGTCGAGGCTTTCGTAGCCAATTCGGTACAGACGTAGAGCCAGAGCGAGCAGCGTGGTTGCAGCGAGAACAGCGAGGAACCATCGGTCAGCATTTCGCACCGGATCTGCATCGGTTGAACTGTGCTGGCGCGACTTTGGCATCCCTGTTTCATCGGTCGAAGTGGCGTGCCGATAAAGAACAGTGTTCTGTCTATTCTGCGCTCGGCGCGACCGATAAGGGTTACGCTTCATGGATGGGCACCTTCGAGGTTGGAGGATGGTTTTGACGACGCTTTCACAACCATATGCCGGTGTGATGACCGCGGAATACGCGGCTGCTCGTGGAGAGAACTGCGTCTTGAGGTTTCGATATCGGACGCGCGGAGAAGTTGTCATTCGCGCGGTGCAGCGGTTCCTAAATACGAGCTTTGTTCGCCTTCTTGACATTGGAGCGGCGGAGGGGCGGTCGCTTGCGTACGTCGCTACGCGGCTGGGGGACGGGCGTTACATCGGGGTCGAATATAGCGACGAACTTCGAGCGTCGGCGTGCTCGCTAGCGTCGAACATCGAACTGATTCCCGGTGACGCGATGAAGCTCCCCGCTTCGATCGCATCGGGTTCGCTGGATGTTGTCTCGCTTCTTGCGCTTCTTGAGCACGTTGACGATCCTCAGGAAGCTGTTCGAGAAGCTGCGCGGGTACTTCGCCCCGGCGGACTCATCGTGGCGTCGACTCCGAACCCGACCTGGGATGTAGTGGCGGGGCGACTTGGTCTAGTCAAGGACGACCATCATGTCGAACGGATTGATCTACATCGACTCGTAAACCTGTTCGAAGGGGCTGGGCTGGAGATCGTTGATTCTGGGCGGTTCATGTGGGCGCCGGTTGCTTCACTTCCGTATCTGAAAATTCCCGTACCGCCTGTCCTTGGCCTGGCGATCGATCGATTCTTCGGGACGGTTCCGGTTGTGCGTTCGCTTTGTGTGAACTCGTTTGCGGTTGGCCGCAAAAGGGTTAGCGATGGAGCCAGCTCATGAGTGCAACAATCCCCGGAAACACAAGTGTTCACTCTGGGCCAAACCTTCGCGTCGCCGCGATTTTTGATGATGCGGCGAGTGTTTACGATTCGACAAGTAATGCCTACACGATGGCACGTCGCGTGGAGGCGATCGTTCCATTTGTCCGTGGGCGAAGTTTGGAAGTTGGTGGCGGGACAGCTGCGGTAACTCGTGCCTTGGGAGACCAGTCGCGGGCGATACATTCTGATATTTCTCCGGAGATGTGCGGGGTTGCCAGGTCGAAAGTCAGTTGTCCGAGTGTCTGCTTCGACGCCGAAACGATTCCGATTTCCAATGAGGGCGTCGATACACTGATAAGTTCTGAGATGATCTACTATCTCTCACGGCCTGAAGAATTTGCTCGCGAAGCTAATCGTGTGCTGTCCTCGGGCGGGCGCCTTTTAATATCGACCACGAACCCTGTGGCTACAATTCTCGAACGGGGCCGGAGCCTTCTTCGCAGGCTCGGATTCAAGAACATGTTCTTCGATGATGGTTCGCCATCGTTTCTAGCGATGGGGCGGATTGTTTCGATGTTGGAGGGCGCGGGATTCGTCGTCGAACAAAAGCGTCACATTATCGTATTGCCGTTTTCGTTTCTTGATTGGGCGAACCGAATCCTTGAACGCACCCCCCTCAAGCACATCGGTCTATTCATGATCGTCGTTGCCCGCAAGCCGTAGTCGCTTTTCCGATTTCGGATGCTTCTTCGACTTCAATCAGCTTGCCCGTCTTTAGGTCCAAGATGAATCCATAGATGGTGACGTTCGATGGGACGAGCGCGTGGTTTCGGATTCGGCGGACGTCTTCAACGACGGCCGCATTGGGCTCCGAAATCGTCAGCCACTTGATGAAGTGACCCTCCGAAGAGCCTCCCTCGTTCTTCGCGTTAGACCAGTTTTTCCCGTCAAAATCGGCCGTCGCCAGGCTCGATTCTAAGAGAGTTCCCATGATCTTGTCGTCGATGCTCTGCATGCCGCATTCGGTATGGTGAATCACGAACCACTCATTGGTGCCGAGCAGTTTGTGCGAGATGACGAGGGAGCGGATCGCATCGTCGGTTGCTCTTCCTCCTGCGTTTCTAAAAACGTGCGCGTCTCCTTCGGCAAGCCCCGCGAACTTCGCCGGGTCGAGTCGGGCGTCCATGCACGTAAGGAGAAAAATCTTCCGACTCGGCGGCGTAGGGAGTTTTACTTTAGCGCCGAACGTGGCCGCGTAAGATTCGTTGGCATCGAGGATTTCACGCTTAGCTTGTGACATAGGAAGTCCACCTTGGGTTCTAGAGACCTCGCCTTCCGATCCATCTTCGGACTTGGCGGCAATACTTGTCGTATTCGTCAGGAAAGGTCGCTCGCAAGAGCCGTTCCTCATTGACGATAAAGACGCGGTCAATGAGTATCGCGAATACGATAACGATTGAAAACGGCGTCAACGATCCGAACAGTATCGCAACGCCAAGCAGGAATACCACCATTCCGCAATAGATCGGATTGCGACTTACACTGAATGGACCGTCTGTGACCAGGGCTGTTGATTCTGTAAATGGTTTTACCGGAGTTCTAGCCTTGGCGAACAGGCCGACGGACCACAGCAAGAGGGAAAACCCCAATGCAAGCAGGGCGATACCTCCGAGGTTGAAGGGCTTGGGGATGAGCGAGCTCATCGGTAGCTGGGTGTGCAAGATGGTCATGGTTAGTATGGCGATTGCGACCCAGATTGGGGGGATGATTCGGCGCATGATTTTTGTCTCCGTGTTTGCTCGTTGGTGCGCGGTGCATTGTACCTGGCGCGGATCGAGGGCAACTGGAGATCGAAATGGGTTTTGAATGGGTCTGTTCTTCTTGGGATCGTTGATTGGTGGGCGTGAGGTGGGATAATGGGTTTGTTCGTAGTGTTTTTTTTTGGCAGGGCTGGGGACATCTGGAAGTTTTTTGGGGGCGGGGCGAGGGAAACGCCCAGACGTCGAAACGTCGAAACGTCCAAACCGGGGGCGGAACGGGGTGGGGGGGGATCTTGGTGTCGGGGTTCAGCGGTGTGGTTCCGTTCGCGCGGGCGTTGCGGTGTGCTTTCCAGGTTAATGACTTGACGGGG
>JAJDDZ010000307.1 GCA_029260025.1 Phycisphaerae bacterium
TGAGATCCCACGTGCTGTAAATGGTTTCTCAGACCTGAACGTTGTGCAAATGCCTCCGGGTTGGGATGTGGTGTACTTTGAGCCCGAGCCCGATCCATCTCCCGACAAGGGACTTGGCAAGGCAGAACAACTCCAAAAGGCGGTCCTCGCTTTTGGTACCCTTGATCCCGGGATGGGTGTGCCGCCTGGTGGACTGGCGATCTTTGAGTTTCTTAGTCCGTGGGCACCGACAGAGCGGCGTGCGTATACGAACTCTCCCGGGGCGGATTCAAACGAGTTTCTCTTGAAGGTACCATCAGGTATTCCATCCGGGGTTCCTGCCGCTTCCAGTTGGGGGTTGTTGACTTTGGCTCTGACGATTTTGATTGCTGGGGTACTGATTGTTCGTCGGGTTCAGGCGCCGGCGATGGTCTTGTAGGGCCGAGCTTTCTCGTTATGGTTCTGCGGTCTGTGTCGTGGTCACATGCTCGCGAGTCGTGACGGGTGGCTGTTTGCGAGTCTCGGTCTTGGATGCGTTGCTCGACGTGGCTCGCTCAGCCAATTGGGCGTCGTGCGCTGGTTTCGGCAATCGAGCGAGCTTGGCGCTGATCTCCTTTAGTTTGACGATGGCGATTGCGGCTTCTTGATCGAGTCTATTGGTCGTGGCGATCGCCTGAGCCATCCTTGCTTTCGTCTCTGTAGAGATTTGGTCTAGCAGAGCATCGTTGTTTTCGGCGAGTTGGGTGTATAGGGCTGCCTCTGCGTCTTGGGTTGCGCGCCTCGCGTCTGCGATGGCTGTCAGTGTTTGTTCATGCAGCCCTTGCATTTCACCGCCGAGCTGAGCGAGGGCGTGTTCGCGCGTGTTCTGCTCTGTCTGGAGTCGTATTGTCGTTTCACGGTCCAAGCGGGCGATTGCCTCGGTGACTTGGTCCCTATCTTGTTGGCGAGAGGTGGCGATTGCTTCGATTCGTTCTTCGATCGACCGTTCTCTTTCGACGGCATTTTCTCTGATTTTTCGCTGGTCGTCGATGTGGGCCATCGCTTCTATGTCCAGTCGCGCTGAGAGGTCGCGTTTTATGTTGGCGACGATATTTCCGAGAGCTCGACGCGCGGCTGTCGTTTCACGCGTCTGGGAAGCGAGCCGCGCGGTTAGAAACGCCTCGGTCTCTTCGAGTTGTTCTTTTAGTGTGAGGGTTTCTTGGCCGCGGACTAGTGCTTCTTCTTGGATGGTTTGAAGCGCTGATCGCTGGGCGTCGGCGAGTTGCTGTTGCAGGTCGGCGACGCGGTGTTCGAGGACGCCCATGGTTCGCACGTTTTCCCGCTGAACCCGGGCGATTTCTTCGTTAAGCTCGCCGGTTGAGACGCAGCCTACGGCCAATAGGCCTATCGATGCTGAAATGGTCAATCGTAGGTGGCGGTTCATGTTTGCTCTCCAAAGCGTGAGTCGGTCGCATTTTTCGGAAACGCTCCTATGTCCCAGTTGCCTTGTATCTTGCCGAGTTCCATGGTGGAAGTCCAGTCCGAATAGTCTGCCTGGAGGCTTTGATCCTGTGATTTTCGGCTTGGATTCTTGGTATCGGAATTGCTGGTAATCTGGTCGGAGAGTTCGGTACGCGCCGAGGTCCGGGAAAACCTTGTAGATTACCCGTTGGGGTTGGCTGAGGTATTAGGGCTGGGCGTTGCTGGTTCGGAATTGGGGCAATAGGGTGGGAACGACTACGTCCGCAAAGCTAAAAGTGATCTCGTCGCCTGCGAAGATGTCAACAAATGGCAAGACACCCGCGCCTGGCCGTCGACCTAATTATGCCCGGTGGCGTGCGCTCTCGCTTTCGCTGGTCTATCTCGTCTTCGCTGCCCACATCATCCACTGGAAAATCACGGGCAAGACTCTCGCACCATTGGAACTCAACGAGGTCATGTACACGCTTGAGCTTGGGATCATTACCGCCGGTTTTATATTCATGTGTGCCCTGGTGCTTGGCACGCTTTTGTTCGGGCGGTTTTTCTGCTCTTGGGCGTGTCACATCATGGTCCTTCAAGACGCGTGCGCTTGGATGCTTGGTAAGATCGGGATTCGGGCGAAGCCTCTTCGGTCGCGGTTGCTGCTTTTCGTTCCGCCGCTGACGGCGTTCTACATGTTTGTGTGGCCTCAGATAGTTCGGGCGTGGTCTAGTGAGGCGATCCCGACTTTTCATTGGGCGACGGACAAGGACGGTTGGGCGTCGCTGGTTACTGAGAACTTTTGGCGGAACTTGCCTGGGCCTTGGGTTATCGCGATTACGTTTATCGTTTGCGGGTTTTTGATGGTGTACCTGTTGGGATCGCGAACGTTTTGTACATATGTTTGTCCTTATGGGGCGGTCTTTGGATTGGCGGATCGTTTTTCGCCGGGTCGGATTAAGGTTTCCGATGCTTGCGAGCAGTGCGGGAAGTGTACGGCGGCTTGTAGTAGTGGGATTCGTGTTCACGAAGAGGTTCACATGCACGGGATGATTGTGAACCCTGCGTGCCTGAAGGATTTTGATTGTATTAGTGCTTGCCCGCAGGAGGCGCTTAGCTACGGACTTGGGCGGCCGGCGCTTTTGAAGTCGTTGAAGAGCGGTGGGCGGTTTGGTGTTGGGTATGATTTTACTTTGCTTGAGGAAATGATCGCGTCGGTCGTGTTCGTCGTCAGCGTGCTATGTTTCCGGAGTCTTTACGCGACGGTGCCGTTCCTGTTATCCTTGGCGATGGGCGTTTTACTTGGTTTTCTGACTGTGCAGGCGATCAGGCTGGTGACGCGCCCTCAAGTTCGCGTTGGGGCTTTTTCGCTCAAGCATAGGGGGCGCATCGGAGCTTCTGGGGCAGGGTTTACTGTGGTCTTCGCGGCACTTGTCGGTTTTACTGGGCATAGCGGGTATGTCCGTTATCACGAGTTTTTTGGGTTGCGCGGGGCTACTGCGTTTGGGGGGCTCAACGGGGATTCTCGAACGGAGTGTGCGGAGGTCGCGTACGGGCGATTGAAAGTGGCTGAGCGATATGGGTTGGTTCGTAACCATAACGTGCAGCGGGCGCTGGCGCTGACGTCGTTTCAGCTTGGTTACTTTGGCGAGACGATCGAAAAATCGAGGCGGATCATTGCCGATGCGCCGGATGATGTGACGGTGCAGATTGCGGTTGCGCGGTCGTTGAATCAATTGGGGCGCGTTTCCGAGGCGACGACTGCTCTTGAATGGATCGCGACTCGTTATGAGGGGGTTCCTTCTCTGGTTGGTTCTGTTGTCTCCGCTCATTCTGAGTTGGCGATGATTGCTGGGAAGGGCGGGGACTTTGAGAAATCTCTGGTTCATCTTGGTGAGGCGGTTGTGCTCGCACCGGATCGTGCCCCGCTTCATGCGCGGTATGGTGAGTCGCTTGCGGAGGTGGGGCGATTTGACGAGGCGATTTCGCAACTTTCCCAAGCGGTTGCGCTCGACCCGGACTTGGGGCGGGCAGGGTATAATCTTGGAACGATTCTGATGCTGCGTGGTGATCTTGCGGGGGCGGTTACTCATTTTGAAAATGCGCTGGCGGTGATGGGGGACGATATTGATCTGTTGAATAATCTCGGGTCAGCGCTACTGGGTGTGGGCCGAGTACGGGATGCGAGGGATCATCTGGAGCGTGCTCTTGTTGTCTGGCCGACAAGCGCGGATGCTCATTTCAATCTTGCCCGGGTTTTTCTTGATCTTGGGGACCAATCTGGTGCGCATGAGCATCTACAAA
This sequence comes from Phycisphaerae bacterium, assembly GCA_029260025.1. Taxonomy (GTDB): domain Bacteria; phylum Planctomycetota; class Phycisphaerae; order UBA1845; family UBA1845; genus JAJRUK01. The sequence continues at coordinate 3,724 of JAJDDZ010000307.1, forward strand.
GGGCTTCTGATTTGGACGCTCGTTATACCGAGTTTCTAGAGCCGTAACGGGTGCGCGTAGGCTGTCCGACGTCATCGCCGGGGGAAAGACGAAACGGGGGGCACGTGGTTCCCGGCAGGCGCCACGCACCCCACCGCCCGTTTTTCGCGGGGAGACGGTGAGGGGACAGGGATTGTCTGAGCGACCGCATGCGGGAATTCGCTCAGCGAAGGCAGGGCGACTCATGGAGCCACCCATCCCACCTCTCCGCTACCTCTACAAGCGTTAAAAGTCGTCTGACGTAACGCGAAATCCAAAAAATAATTGAAATTGGACTGTAAGGGGCTATGACGGGGGTATTTCGATTCATTTGAGCAAAGCGATTGGGCTTGAGTGAGTCGTGCGTTGGGGAAGTTCTTCGTGATGGGTATCCTGCGTGGGATGTAACTCGGAGTTATTCGATGTCTTTGGAATGTCCCAACTGTCGTGAATCGGTGACTTTTGTTCGGTCGATCCGTACTACTGCGTGGGGGTCGTTTTCGTGTAAGTTCTGTGGTTCAATTTTGGGGATATCGTTTGGTCGGCGGTTGATGGCCATGCTTTTTTGTATGGTGTTGATCGGGGCGATGATGATTGTTTTTCGTGTGCAAGACTACGGGATGCACATCTACATCCCGTCCCTCACAGTCGTGACGCTCATTTCGCTCTATTTATTTGAACATGTTGTTCTTGTTGATCGGCGGTGGTTTACTTGTAAGAGCTGTGGTTACGATTTGCAGGGACTGACTGAGTCGCGGTGTCCGGAGTGTGGGACTGGGTTTGATCCTGCGGACCGAGAGCGCGTTGCGGAGCGAATCAACGCGCCTCCGCCTAAGACGCATCGGCAGACGCGGTTGATAGCAGCGATAGTGGTTGTACTGCTGTCAGTCGGGGTCGGGGCGGGTTTTGTCGCTTGGCGAAAAGCTGTCCGGAGAGGGCCGACGCCTTCTCCCGTTCCTGTTGCTGTCCCGGGAGATTCTGCGATGCCGGGTGGTTAGCCTCGTTAGCTGTCTAGCCGATTCCTTGCTACATGTTTGAAATGTACGCTTAGTACACGTCCAGATCGTCCGCGGAGACTACTTTCCCGTCGTAGAGGGTTTGAATTTCTTTGAGTAGATCTTCTTCGCTCGTTCCCCAGAAAAGTTGGTGGGTTAGTACGAGCAATTTCGGTTTTATTTGAGTTGCGATTTTGGCGAGTTCGGCGGTTGAGGTATGGAACTTGGAGTGATACGCCTGCCATTTGGGCGGTCGTGTTGCGAACCCGGCTGTCGAATAGACCTCGTGAACCAGTACGTCGCAGCCCTCTGCATTATCTAAGAGCTTTTGGGATGGGGCGGTGTCTCCGGAGACTACGACAACGCGATCCGGCGTCTGGAAGCGAAATCCGTAGGCGTGTTTCCATGAACCGTGGTTGACTTGGAACGCTTGGATTTTTACGCCGCCTTCGTTGAAGACGAGGCCTGGTTCTATTTCGCGTACGTCTACCTGGTAGCCATGCGCATTTGCGCCCTCTAGTCCATGAACTCTGATTTCGATATCTTCTTGGTAGGCTGCGATAATGTGATCGACCATTTTCTTTGTTCCGGGTGGGCCATAGACTTGTAGCGGTTCCATGCGATCGAGTACCCACGGTGTGAAGATCAGGTCGGCGAGTCCGACTGTGTGGTCGGAGTGCAGATGAGTGATGAAGAGGTGTTTGAGGTTGCTTACTCGGAGGGCGGTAACGCCTTTTTTTGCGGCTTCGGATGCACGACGGACGATGCCCGGTCCGCAGTCGATTAGGAAAGGCGTGTCGCCGACTATGACGGCGGTTGCTGGACCGGAGCGGTCTGGGTTTGCGTTTGGGGTTCCGGTTCCTAGGGTTACGACGATTGTGGCTGGCGTATTCAAGTTGGACTTCATGGCGGATTCTTGTGCCAACGCGGTGTCGCTGGATATGAGTAGAATTCCGAACAAGAGTGTCGTTATACGTAGCGCCATGGGTCTTGTTGCTCCTTGCTTGATTGTCGCTCGGTCTTCGTTGCGTGGGTCTGATCGAGATTATGGCCGCGTGGGCTGCGCGATGCAATCAACAGGATATCCTGTTGTGGTCTTGAGCGACGGATTGGTTAAGATTCGCGTTCTGCGAGTTAAGAGATTCGAGAGACCATGAGATAGGGAGGCAAGTTATGATGGTTAAGCGTATCGGGAAGTGTGTTGCTGGTATCGTGTTGGGGGTCGGTGTGTGCGCGGTCGCGACGGGTTGTATGCCGAAGATGACGATGGACGAAATGAAGGCGATGATGCCCACGCGGCCCGCGGCGCTCGACAAGCTGAACATGTTTGCGGGCAACTGGTCACACGAGGGTACGGCGAACTTCGAGGCGATGGATGAGCCGTTGAAAATGACGGCGCAGACGACGTCGAAAGTTGAGGGTGATGGCTGGTACCTGGTTGAGACGTCGGTCTATTCGATGGAGGGGTTCGACGACATGAATGCGATGTCCTTCTGGACATACGACACGGCGAATGATCGGTTTCGAGTAACCTATATCGACACGATGGGCAGTCAATCGACGGGGACTGCCACTTATGATGAGGACGACAATCAATGGCGCATGACGGTTGAGAACGCGACGCCGTTTGGGACAAGTACGGCGCATGCGACGATCACCTTCGTTGACAAGGATACACAGAAATGGACTTGGACGGAGTCGGCGTTTTTTGGGTTGATCAAGATCATGGATATGGAGGCGACGCTGACGCGGCGCTAAACGCCGGCGTGGGGGTAGTTTCCACTCGTTAACAAGGCGGGCGTTGCGGTCTAGGGGCTGCGGCGTCCGCTTTCTTTTTCGATGGGTCGGTAGCCGGGTCGGGGATGTGCCGAGTATAGTAGGGGGCGTGTTGTTTTCTGGTGTTGGGCGATCTCGGTGGAGGTTGGTTGGGATGGGTACTGAAAGACTGGAAACGATGCTAAGTTGTCGTGGTGCCATGTTGGTGTTTGTTGTTGTGATTTTCTGGGTTGGCGTTTTTTCGTCGGTCGTTGTTGCGCAGGATTCACCGAAACCCTCTTCTGGAACTGAAACTGATACGAAATCGACGGAACCCCCGGCATCTTCTCCTGTCGGCGACGGGGCGGAACCCTTGGCTGGTGAGAGGAAGGATGGGGCTGGGGGTACTGGGGCGAAATCTTTTCCGGTTCCGGATTGGGTTTATGATGCTCGGTGGTATTACATTGATGTTCCACGATTTCGGAATGGTGACAAGTCGAACGATCCGCCGGGGACTTCGCCCTGGTCGGCGGCGTGGCCTGTTTGTGACGATCCGAGTTCTTCGAAGATTAGCGCTGACACGGCGCATGTTGAGGGGACTATTTCATCTGAGTTTGGCGGAGATATTCGAGGGGTCATGGATCGCCTTGGGTACTTGAAAGAGTTGGATGTAAACACAATCCTTCTGGGCGGTGTTTTCGACAAAGGGTTCCGGTCTCGACGAGATCCGCAACGATTTTACCGGATTCGGTCACATGTTTCGCAATCTGAGGAAAGACCTTACGCGCCAGAGCCGAATGCCGGTGAGCGGGCGCTTTCAGGTTTGATCAAGGAAGCGCACAAGCAAGGGTTTCGCGTAGCCCTCGCGTATCCTTTTGTAAACGACGACGACTGGCGTTTTCCGAATTCGGAAGACGCAGCGGCTGCTGCGCGTGGACTGAAGCGTTGGTTTGATTTCGATGGCGACGGAGACTCTTCGGACGCGGTAGATGCGGTGTGGATTTCTGATCCGCCCACCCGATTCAATCAAACTGAATGGGGAAACGTATTCAGCAAGAAGATTGCAGCGATCAACCCGAATTGTGTCATCATTGGATCTTGCCATAATTGTTTGAAATCTGAAGAGCCGCCCTTCTTTGGGATTTCTCTCGGAGGTGGACGACTTAGTCATTGGACGAACCGTAAATCCGTCGCAAAGAGGCAGGCACCGAGAATAGACCTTTGTCAGCCTGAATCGACGACGGAATTGATGCGCTTGGCGAATCACTCCGCGAGACTTAGGCCAGACGAGAAGCGGCTGACCCAAGATCGCCTCGCTCTGATCCTTGGTCACTTCGGGACCGATTCGCCGGTGACGTTCTATGGGGATGAAGTCGGGATCATGCGTGGTAGCGGAGGGTGGGGGAGTCCGCCGATGTGGTGGAACGATCTGCCTGATCCGAAGACGAAGTCGGCGGACTATCGTGGTGATTTTTTTGCTTTGGTGCAATGGCTTCATGGTATGCGGGCGGAGCATAAGCCGCTGCGGCGTGGGGACTTTCGGTTGGTCTTGAATGATGCGGAGAATAAGATTTTTGCGTTTGCGCGGTCGCTGCCGGGGGATGAAGTGATTCTGGTTATGAACTATGGGGATACGAAGCAGAAGGTGATGCTCCCTGCGGGTACTCCTGGTCAGATGGTTGTTGCGATGACGCCGATGATTGATCCGTCGAAGTCGCGTCTGGCGAAGTTCACCAAGGGGGGGTACGACCATACAAAGATCGCACCGCTACCGGTGGGCGGTGGACGGGCTTTCGTAAATAATGAGGGGATGGTCCGTCTTTGGGTTGCGCCGATGTCGATTCGTGTCGTTCTTGTGAATGACAAAGAGCCTCGGCGCAACTAGTGAGCAAGCGAGATCCTCGTCGGCAAGGGGTTTGCGTGATGAATCTATCGGACTGTCACCCACCGGTAACGGCGGGATTGATTTCGTTGACCCTGGTCGTTGCGATTGCGAAAATGAAAGTATGTGGCGTACTTTTTTCGTTATCTGGTTTGCGTAAGGTAGGAGCGTGATAGCGTGCGTGCTCTTAAGACAGGAATGGTTGAGCTACTCTTGCTGGGCGCGATGGGGATCGTTGTTGGGTTTGGTGTGAACGCGACGCGATCTCGGGGCGCGATCAAACCAACGAAGAATTACTTCTCGATGATGCCCACGACGCGATCGCCCATGGGAATCGATGACGGTTCGCGGGCTGCGACGGTTCCGCCGGCGAGGCCTGATTCGGGGGGTGAGGCCGCTCATGGTGTTTCGGATTCTGGGGCGGTTGAAACTGTTGGGGCGTCTGACGGCGAAACGAAAGCTGAGGCGAGTCCGTATCCGGTTTTGTCGCCGGACGAAGTTGTCGATCTTTTCAATGATCCCGATACGGCTAGTGGGCTAAACATCTTTATTGATGCTCGAAAAGACAAAGCGTACCTAGATGGGCATATTCCGGGCGCGGTGCAATTTTATCCGTATGAGGTTGAACGGTTCTTCGATAACGTGATGAATCGCACGAACGGTGCGCTTCGTGTAATCGTTTACTGCAACGGTGGCGAGTGTACCGACAGCAAGTACGCTTGCCGTGAGCTTCTTGAGATGGGATTGCCTGAAGACGCCATTTTTCTCTTCGCTGAGGGCTGGGAAGCTTGGACGGCTAAGAAAATGCCGGTGGAAAAAGGGCGTGGCGAAGAGTAATGGTCAGCGAGAAGGAATCAATCGGGTGGTCGGTTCGGGGGGTTGATGCGACGGGTGTACCGCTGCTTTTGATGCGGGTTGTGATCGGGGTCATGTTTCTCTGGATGGGGATCGAGAAGTTGGGTCACCCGATCGATTTTCTCAAACAGATTCACCTTTACGCGATGCTGCCCGAAGACCCTGCGATTTTTCTCAATGCGACGGCTATCGTTCTTCCTTGGTTAGAGGTTTTCTGCGGGGTTGCGTTGGTCCTTGGTCTTTGGGTGCGTGGGGCTGCTACGATGATTGCGCTGATGCTGGCGGTATTTACTCCGGCGATTCTGCTGCGGGCCCTAGCGATTCAAGCCGCTGACGGGACGCCGTTTTTCGAAATCGCGTTTGACTGTGGGTGCGGGTCTGGGGTTGTGGTGACGTGGAAGAAGCTTCTGACGAACTCTTCGCTGTTGCTGGTGACTTTGATTGGGGTCTTTTCGCAGTCGCGGCGATTTTGCCTGTCGATGTGGTTTGTTCGGCGGAGTCCGGTGGCTGAGTTTTGTCATCTATGCGGGTATTCGGTCTGCGACGCGACGGCTGGTCTTTGCGAGAAATGTGCGACTCCGCCCGTTTTGGATTCCTCTTCGCAGGTTCCTCCTTCGCGGATTCTTCGCGATCTCTGACGTCTCTTGCGTTTTTCCTCGGTCTCGGCGAATATCCGACGGCGTTATCTGTGTCTCGTTCAGGGAGGATGAGGGATGAAACTTTCACGTCGTGTTATGGAACTGGCGGAGTCCGCTACGCTTGCGGTCTCGGCGAAAGCTGCACAGATGAAGGCTGACGGGATCGACGTGGTCGGATTTGGCGCGGGCGAACCGGACTTCGACACGCCTGCTCATATTTGCGACGCGGCGATCGCCGCTATTCGAGCTGGGCAGACTCGGTATCCGAAACCGGCGTCGGGGCTTTTTGCTACGAAACTGGCGGTGTGCGATAAGCTAAAGCGCGTCAGCGGGTTGGACTATTCGCCGCCGCAGGTGATCGTAACTTCCGGCGGTAAAGACGCAGCCTATCTGCTTTGTCACGCGTTGCTTGATCCGGGCGACGAGGTGATAATTCCTGCACCTTACTGGGTTAGTTATCCGGAAATCGTTCGTCTTGCTGGGGGCGTTCCTGTTTTCATCGCCGGTGACGAGAGCAACGACTACAAACTGACGCCCGATCGCTTAGAGGCAGTCGTCTCTGATCGTACGAAGCTGTTTTTGTTTAACTCGCCGTCGAACCCTAGCGGGGTGACGTATCATCCTGATGAAGTGCGGGCGCTGGCGGGGGTTCTTGAGTCGCGGGAGATTCTTGTCTTCTCCGATGAGATCTACGATCAGCTTTTATACATGGGTCAGCAGACTCTAAGCTATGCAGCCACAAGCGAATGGGCGTATGGCCATACAGTCACGGCCAACAGCGCTTCAAAGACCTACGCGATGCCCGGTTTTCGTTTGGGATACGCCGCGGGTCCGGTTGATGTTATCAAGGGGATGTGCAAGCTTCAGTCACAATCAACCAGCGGGGCGGCGACTTTTGCGCAAGTTGCGCTTGCTGCAGCTCTGACCGGCGAGCAGGATTGTATCGAGACGATGCGGAGCGAGTTCGAGACGCGCGCCGCTCACATGCACAAGCGCCTTACGTCGATGCCCGACGTTCGTTGCCCGCAGCCAACCGGTGCGTTCTACTGTTTTCCGAACGTCTCGGGTACGTTTGAGAAACTGGGCGTTGCGGGTTCGACCGAGTTTTCGAGTCGTCTGCTTGAGGAAGCGATGGTTGCGGTCGTTCCGGGGATTGCGTTTGGGATCGACGCGCACGTGCGGTTGTCTTTTGCGTCGAGCATGGAGCAGATCGATAAGGGTCTGGACCGAATCGAAGCGTTTTTGCGATAGCCTCCGACGTGCGACCACCCTCCGAGTACCCCGAGTACCCCGACTACCCCGACTACCCGACCTTTGCGCTTTCAAAAAACTTGTAGATGTCTTTTTCCCACTTCTCGATAAGCTTGACGTTTCCGGCGACGACTACGAAGTGCGGACCTTTTGGGTGGTCGATAATGGCTGCGATCATACGGCTACCTGGTTGCGGTTTATCTCGCATGGTCACTCTGGCTGCCCCGTGCATGTCCACGATCGTAAGTTGAACCTCGCCGACCGTCTTTTTTGTGATTTTTGAATTCTCGCGTGTGGTCTCTTTTCCGTCTGCCTGCGTGACTTGTCCCAGCCAGCGGTCAACGTTCATCTCGTCCTTTCCCTTCATGCCGGGGAAGTATGTAATCCGCACCATTCCGGTTTGACTATCGCCATTGAGGGCTGGGATTGAAAGGATTGCCTTGGGGGCCATCGGTCCTGGCTTTTTGGGTTGTTGCAAGGTCCATGTCGTTGGGACCGACAAAGTGATGCCGGTTAGGTGCAGTTCATTGTCGCTCGCATCCTTGTCCCCGGCGAGTACGGTTGACTGACAAAACATTGTTGTGAGGACTACCGCTGAGACGGTGGTTACGGTCGCGCGAAGCAGGTTCTGGTTTGACTTCATTGTCAAAGCTCCTTTCGAGGGCTTTGCGTGCATGGTAGAAACGGTCGTGAACGCGTTTGTATGATAGCTTTGAAACGAAGAACGCCAAGTTCTCGGATGGCGAGGTTCTGGGATGTCCTGCCGATGTAACAAAATGACCGAGATGCCTTGCCTTTCACGTACGAGGTTGTTATCAGTGACGTTCCGCTTGCTTGCGTACCAGGGGCGGTCGAACAAAGTCCATTGGAGGTACGCCAGGACGATGACGATGCGTGTTTCCGCCAAAGTTTTAATCTCAACGCTGCTAAGCTGCACGCTCGTCCCGACGGTGCTTGCTCAAACGAGCGACTCTCGGATTCCTCAGATCGAGGTTGGCGAGGAGTTTCCCGGCCTGTTTTTCCCTTCAATGAAGGATGGGAAGCTCACGAGTATGAGCGCGTTTCGTGGGAAGAAGACGATCGTTCATGTTTTTGCGTCGTGGTGAGCGGGTTGTCGAAGACGCGTGCCAGGTTGGCACGAGGCGACGAAGGCTCTCCGTGGTAAGGGGGCGTTTCAGACGGTTGGGATTATTCAGGAGCAGCATCCGGATCGGTGCCAACTGTTCATGCAGTGGAAGCAACTTGATTTTCCGGTACTTGTAGACTCGCTTAATCGGCTCGGTGTGAATGTCGTTCCATTGACCATTGCGGTTGACGAACACGGTATCGTTCGCCACGTTGGACTTTCGCCGAACGATCTGGAGAACGAATTTCTATCCAAGACGTATCCATCGCCGAAAGACTCGGCCAAGGCGGATCGAAAGACCGCGGCCGTGCTTGGCGATATTGCCAACGACGTGAACACTTCAGAGGCTTGGATGAATCACGCCGACGCTCTTATCCTTGAGGGCGGATTGAAAGACATTGATACGGCAATTTCGGATTATCAAAGCGCGATTGCGCTGGATCGTACGAACGGTCCTGCCTATTTTCGTGCTGGCGTTGCCTATCGTATGCGCTACGACCAGCGTGAGGGGGCGGTCAAGGATTTTCAGCTTGCGTCGCAGCATTGGGGGATGGCGCTCGAGGTGGACCCGAATCAATACATCTGGCGGCGGCGAATCCAGCAGTATGGTCCGCGTCTCGACAAACCGTATCCCTTTTACGACTGGATTCGCGATGCGCGAGGCGGTGTGATCCGCCGCGGGGAGAAGCCGGTCGTTCTTATGATCGAGCCGCGCGGGACTGAGCTGGCGCAACCAGCGAAAGAGTTCGCGACCGGGTCCTCGGAAATCGTCGAGCCCGATCCCCGGCGACGGATTGAGCGCGATCGGAAGATGGTGGCGATTGAGATGGCGACGGTACCGGCGATTGTCGATCCTGATGGCGGAACTCGCGTGCACATGACGCTTCGCCTGAATCGCGCTGAGAACGCTCATTGGAACAACGAAACTGGGCCGATGGAAATATGGATTAGTCCACCTCAGGGTTGGGAGGCGGATCCGCAACTCATCCGTCCCAAGCTTGCGAGGGCAGCTCAGACCAGTGAGGTTCGGTTCGCTGAATTCGAGTTGAAGGTGCCAAGTTCGGCTCGTCCGGGAACGATCGTTGTCCCGGGGTATATGGTCTATTATGTTTGTCGCGGCAAGGACGGCGCTTGCCTCTATCGCCGACAAGATTTCATTGTTTCTGTGAACGTGCGGTAGAGATTTCCGAAGAACTAGCTTCGCCGACGGTTGCCACGCATACTGCAAACACAGGCCCCGATTCCCAGTAGCGCGAGCGTGGCGGGCTCTGGCGTGACGACGTACTCGACGTGGAAATGGAACGGTTCGAGGAATCCTTGCGGTGCGGGAAGCCCATCTGGCACAGTTTGTCCGTTTTCTTCAAGGTTTTGCAGCAAGGCATACGGGAATGCCACTTCGAGGTTCAGAATGTTGGGCCCGTTATTGGTGAAGGTGACCGATAGCGCCTGATCCGAAAGAATGTAGTTTTGCGTTGGGTCATCGAAGAAGATACGTCCGGGGGCAGTAAACTCAGCAAGGTCACGAAAACCTGCGCTTGGGATGTGATGGTTATGCAGGTTGGAATATGGCGAATCGAGTGAATCCGCCTGGACTGGACGCCAAAGGATATGCAGCATCACGGTAGAGTTATCTACGGAGACTGGCTGATCGAATGCGATATTGTTGATGTTGAGAGTAACGTCGCTACCCTCGGCGATGCCGGGGAAATAGTCGTCGTCGTTGAATCCTTTGAAAAACGCATGGGCAACAGCGGTTTCGTTCTCTGTGTCGAGTACTGGTGCTCCTCCTGTGGCTAGGAACGGTCGGCGTCCGAAGGAATTGACCGAGTTGAACGACCAGATGTTCGGAGCGCCCACCAGCGAGACCGCGTCGCTTAAGCTCTGACCGGCGTAGTTGATGGGCGCGGAATACGCTTGTTCGCCAGCGGTAGTTGTGTACGAAACAGTCGTCGTGCTGCTACCTACGGGCATCGGTCCTGCTTGGACGGAAGGGCTGAGCTGGATCGCGCAGGTCACGGCCACAAGGTACATGGCAAGTTTTCGATTGATTGCATATAGCATAGTTTTCCCCCTCGATTCGAGTCATTCTTAAATCGCCCGCGAATACTGTCACGCGTGCATCTCTCTGATCCCGGGTGCGTGGTTGTTCATCGTTATCTATTGTGCCGAAAAAGTCCAAAGTAACCTTCTATGGTCACCAAGATCAACATCGCCGTCGCCGTCTACATCGCATAGGTCCAAACATTCGTCAACGGTTCGTCCCGCTTTTGGTGTGGGGGCGTTTCCTGGGTTACTCATGCAGTCGGTAAATGCTCCAAAGTCTGCCACACGTTCGCTTCGAAGCGTCGGACGATCGAAGGGGAAGCTCTCAGTTTCAACTCGAGGATCCGTCAGGCCGTTGGACAAGAAATCTAAGAGCGGGTTTAAGAAAGGAAGAGGAACGTCGATCCCTGGGATCAGTGGGTCCCGATTCTCTGAGAACTGTTCGGAGTAATCGCCCGTGTAAAACCCGACGACGTTCTCGACGCTGAGAATCCGTCCGGTATGCATGAATTTCTTTTTCAGTCCGACGTTTCTCAGCGAAGGAACGCGAAACTTCCCGCGATCTTCAAAAAGCTCAGTTACATCTTGCCGACCACCGTCTTCGATGGGGGGTCGGAGTCCGACGTTTCGGTAGCTATGATCAGTGAACAGTGGCGGCGTGTGGCATGCATGACACGGCGAGCTTTGAAAGAAATTCCACCCCACAATCTGATCAGCGCTCAAGGCAGACGCGTCGCCGCCGACATATGCATCCCACGGTGTTTGATCGGGGAATAGCGTTCGTTCATAGGTTGCGATCGCAAACGCAATGCGCTCAGCCGTGATTTCGGAATCACCAAACGCCAGCGCGAACAGTTCGGGATAGGTTTCGCCGCCGGACAAGGAGGCCGCGACGTCTAAGGGATAATCTGTGGCAAGATCTAGAGGTATGGCCACCTCTAACTTGGCCACCAGAGATTCCCAATCACGCGACTCGTGTGCCATCTCTACGTCGCTCATGATCGGGCCTACTGCTTGACTTTCGAGCGCGCCGCCCGACGCCAAGCTGATTTCGCCAGTCTCGGGATTAAGAAACGTCGAACTCGCGCGGCCGTCCCAGAAGAGTTCTGGCGCGTATTGACTTCCGATCATCGAGGGGGCAGACCGTCCGGTTATCTGTGGATTCCAGCCGTAGGTCGCGTCATAGACCGGTTCGCTAGCGTTGTTGGTTCGTGCGATTCCGTGCGAACCGAAAATATCGTCGGGTGTTATGAGTAGCGAATCAGGGCCGGCGTGCCGCGCGAGGCGTGGATCGCTTCCCGAGCTTGAGAGAATATGGCAAGTTCCGCACGCTACGGTATTGTTGCTCGAAAGCTGTTCGTCCCAGAAAAGAATCTTGCCGAGAATCCTCTTGGGTTCTGTGATAGGGTTGCCTGGTGGAACCGGCATCGCGGGAAGATCGCCAAAGCACCGATCACCAGGGCTCATGACCAAAACGATCAGGGCTGCAAAATATAAAATTCGAATCATGGCTTTCCTTGACCGGACGACGCGGGGTACGTCCTCCAGAACCCTGGTTTCAACCACTCTCCGGTCTCCGCATCCTACCATTTTTCCCACCCGCGTTGCAACCCCGCCAACGCTCGCCTTGCGATGATGTCCTACCATAGATTCCATAGATTTACTCCGGTCCCGACAGAAAGGCGTCGAGCACCAGGTAATCTCCTAGGTCGATGTCGCGGTCGCCGTCGAAATCGAATGCCAGGCATCCTGCTTTCAGAGGGAGAAACTCTCCCTCAGCGGCGGGACCAGAGAAACAGTGTTGAAACCAGCGGGCGTCGCGCAGGTCGATCTTTCCATCAGCATTAAAATCGGAAAGCTGAACGGGTGAGACATCCTGAATCTGATAGATGACTCTAGGCGGGATAATTGACCCCGGTCCGAGTGTGGAGTGGACCATGTGTTCGCCAGCAGGCCAAGCTCTTTCGCTTCCATGCCAGGTGTAAAGCTCGATACCCACGTCGCCGAATCCGTATTCATCGATCGGGTCGTATTGATTGAAGAACGTCACGGTGATCGGATACAATCCGACGGCTTCGCAAATGGGGTTCTCTCGCCAGAAGAAATCTTCGGTCGAGATGAGCGGCCAGCGATAAATCGTTTCCCCAACTTCAAGGCGGTAGCCATCGTACCCCATCGTTCCAAAGTCAACCCAAACCGGTAGACCTGGCGCTGTGGTATCGTCGTCGAACGTGATTTTCAAGAACCCACTAAACCGAATGAGAAAAGTTCCGAAGGGTGCCTGAAGTTTGCCTTGATCGGATATGCTGCGAAAATTTCCTGCAATGAATTCACCGATTGTGTCATAAGCGTCATCGCGCCCTAACGCCTCGGGACCAGAGGGGAAGTCTATCCAGTCTGTTTCGAAAGTGAAATCAGGGGCAAGGTTCTCGACGTAACTCTCGGCAAAGAAGAGTCCGCTTCGGCCTGTCTGGGTCGGGTCGCTCGGTGGTGGGGGAACGGGGATGTCTAAGTAAACTTCAGCGTGCCACCCACGACCGTCGTATTCGGGATTCGTTCCCGCACGCCATTGGCTGTTCACGAAAACATGTGGCACAGCTGTGCGAGGAAGAAGCGTCAACAAGAGAACTCCAGTAAGGATCCCGCAGGCGAGAGATTTTTTCTTGTTTCGATTGGTTGCGCGCACAAATCCCCCCAACGGCCGCAAAATAGAGTGCGCGCCGCACTCAGCATTATATCCAGAGTTAAGCGGGAGCGTCAAGGATGAGTTTGGGCGAACGTCCGAGAATAGCCCTTTCTTTTCGCCAGGCGTGATCTCAATCGGCACCCTTTGGGTCCTTGGCGGACGTCGAGCTGTACGTTACGGTAAGATCGGCAAGAGCGGGCGCATTCAAGGACCTGTCGTTCGTTCTGCTAATTTCGTCTGTATATTCACGAAAGATTCGATTGATGATGTTGCGACTTCGTTCACTACGCGTATGCGCTACAAAGGTTGTGTCGATGGCGGCGGTGCTTAGTGCTGTCTCAGCGGGCGTCGCCGCGCCCAGATTGGCGGGTGTGCCTCAAGATTATCACGTTCGGATAGATTCAGCCGGGGATGCTTGTTCGGTACGATATACCGAATCCGGTCCGAAGGATGGGGTGGTTGTGGTTCTGCTCCACGGTTCACGATTTACCGCAGACACATGGATCAAGACGAAAACGATCGCTTCGCTAACCGCGAAAGGGTTCCGTGTTTACGCTACCGACTTGCCCGGATTCGGTAAGACGAAGTGCTCCGATGCGAAAGCGGACGTGTTTCTCAAGCAGATGTTTAAGTCGCTTGAAATCAAGAAAGCGGTTCTAGTCTCTCCGTCGATGAGTGGTCGATTCTCGCTACCTCTTCTTACGAAGAACCCGGAGCTTCTTACTGGATTTGTGGCAGTCGCACCGGTTGGTATTCCGCGTTTTAGAGAGAAACTAAAGACTATCGGCGTGCCGACGCTGGCGATCTGGGGCGAAAAGGATCGCGTCGTATCGGTCGATCATGCGGAAATACTGGTCAAGGCGATGCCCAACGCTCGCAAGGTCATCCTGAAGCGTGCAAACCATCCTTGCTACCTAGATGAGCC